>CAZPXF010000086.1:1939-9140 GCA_964590945.1 uncultured Lachnospiraceae bacterium
CCGGTCGTGTGCCGCATCCGAAGCAGCTCATCGAGGATCCGGTCAGCCGCGTCTTCCTTGCTCATAAGCTCAAGCGGGACGATCCCGTCGCGCCTGATCAGCGTGATCCTGTTTGTGTCGGTCTGGAATCCGGCGCCGGACTCTTTGAGGTTGTTGGCGGCGATCATATCGACATTTTTGCTCTCAAGCTTCTTGCTGGAATTGGCGAGCATATCCCTGGTTTCCATAGAAAATCCGCAGATAAGCTGCCCCTTTGGCTTGCGGCTTCCAAGATATTTGAGGATATCCTTTGTCCGGGTCAGCGGTATGGACATGTCGCCGGAGTTCTTTTTGATCTTATCATCCGCAACATCGGCCGGGCGATAGTCGGCCACCGCCGCAGATTTGATGATAAAATCGGCGCCTTCTGCGCGGGATGTAACTGCGTTATACATATCCTCCGCGGATATGACAGGTACGACGTCGACAAACGGCGGCGGGGCGATGGAAGTCGGGCCGCTCACAAGCGTAACGGAAGCGCCGCGAAGGGAAGCACGCCTCGCGATGGCGTACCCCATTTTGCCGGAAGAATGATTCGTGATATAGCGGACAGGATCGATGGCTTCCTGCGTAGGGCCGGCGGTTACGAGAACGTTTAAGCCCTTCAGATCCTTCTCGCAGGCAATCTCCTGAAGAATGTGGTTTACCAGAACGTCTTCGGAAGGAAGCTTGCCCTTGCCGACCGCTCCGCAGGCAAGACGCCCGGAAGCGGTCTCGATGATGTGGAAGCCAAAAGCAGCAAGCTTTTTCAGATTATCCTGCAGGATCGGGTTCTCGTACATATTTGTATTCATTGCCGGAGCGATGTAAACCGGACATTTCGCGGCCATAACGGTTGTGGTGAGCATATCGTCGGCGATGCCGCCCGCGATCCTGCCGATGATATCTGCGCTTGCCGGGGCGATGAGAAATAAGTCCGCTTTCTCCGCCAGCGCTACATGAGCCACATGGAACTGGAAATTGCGGTCAAATGTGTCGACCAGGCATTTCGTATTTGTCAAAGCCTCAAAGGTCACCGGAGTGATGAACTGCGCCGCGTTCTTTGTCATTATGACATGCACCTCACAGCGCTGTTTTACGAGCATACTGGCAACATTGGCCATTTTGTATGCGGCGATACTGCCGGTCACTCCAAGTACAACGGTTTTTCCTTTTAACATAAAATCCCTCCTGGGTATCAGATTCATTGCATGGTTCATTCAGCGTAATTGTATATGAAAACAAAGGAAAAAACAAGTGCATGGGACATTCCCGGGATTCATATATTAGTGAAAAAGATTTCCGGAGTCCGCTCTTGAAAAAACGATCCTTTCGCACCCGCGTCATTCTTTTTTCCCTGCCGGTGTTCGCCGCAGTATCCGTATCCGCTGTATTCCTGTTTTTCGGCTCGCGCACAGCCGGAGGTTCGGAGGATGCGGAATTTGATTCATTTACGAAGGAGCTGTTTGTGCAGGAGGTTTGCGCGAGCACGATTTCCCTCCATTACACGCTCGACCACCCGGAGGATTACGGGATCACGGATGTTCCGGTTACATATGGCGGCTTCTCCGCGGATGCATCCGGCGCGCAGGAATATATCAGATACTATCAAAGACTTCTTCATACCTTTTCTCCGGGGAAGCTTTCAGAGGATAACCGGCTTACATGGCGGATCCTTGATGATTACCTGGAAAACTCTTATAACGAGGCAAAATACATTCTCTATCAGGAGCCGTTAAGTCCGGTCACCGGGATCCACGCGCAGCTCCCGGTTCTTCTGGCGGAATTCCCGCTGCATGACAGGGACGACGTGGATGACTACCTCGCGCTTTTATCTGTGACGCCGGAATATTTCGCGTCGATCGCGGAATTTGAAAAAGAGAAGTCGGAAAAGGGGCTTTTCTGTACGGATTCCGTCCTGGATGAGATCCTTTCCCAGTGCGAGGATTTTATCAACATGGAGGATAATTATCTCATCACTTCCTTTGAGGAGCGTATCGAAGATGTTCCGGGAATGGATGCGAAGCTTCAGGAAAACTATAGCGGGAAGAATAAGCAGCTGGTCGAAGTGTCGGTTCTTCCGGCCTACAGGGCGCTTATGGATTCTTTGGAGGCTTTGCGGGGAACCGGGAAAAACGCCTGCGGCCTTTCCTGTTTTCCGGAAGGAAAGGCGTGCTACGCGCAGCTTATCCGGTCGGAAACGGGTTCTGAGCGTTCTCTGAATGAGCTTGAGCGGATGATCGCGGCGCAGATTGACGCGGACCTTTCAAAAGCCGCCGAAACGCAGCTTAAGAATCCGCAGCTTCAGGGAAAGCAGATCACGATCGGACGCCTGACCCCGCAGGAGATACTGAAAAACCTGCAGGCAAAGCTCTCGGCGGTCTTTCCGGTTTCTGCGGGAAGCGATGTTCAGGTCAAAAATGTCCCGGAGAATCTGGAGGAGCATTTAAGTCCCGCTTTCTATCTGATCCCGCCGATCGATAATCCCGGCAGCCAGGTCATTTATCTTAATAATGCAGACGAAATGGATCCGCTGGAACTCTTTACGACTCTGGCTCATGAAGGCTATCCGGGACATATGTATCAGAACGCGTGGATGAACGATCAGATCGATTCCCCTCTGCGCTGTATTCTGAACTATGGGGGTTATACGGAAGGCTGGGCGACCTATACGGAAATGATGAGCTACTATGCAAGCGGCCTTTCTGAGGCGGAGGCGGTGATCGCGCAATCCGCCGCCTCTGCTAATCTCGGCATTTACGCCTACTGTGATCTGAAGATTCACGGGGATGGGTGGACGCTGAAAGATACGAGGAAATACCTGAAAAAATATGGGATCACGGATTCCGCCACAGTCTCCGGCATTTACAATCTGATACTTGGGGATCCGGCGAATTATATGAAATATTACGTCGGCTATCTGGAATTTCTGGAACTGAAAAAAGAAGCCCGCGCAGACAGCGCAGGCTTCTCAGAGAGCGATTTCCATAAGAAAATACTGGAGACCGGCCCGGCTCCGTTTAAAATCCTGCGGGAGCAGGTGCTTTCAGGCGACTGACCGGGATCAGTAATTTTTAAAAAATGCATTCAGCTTATCCAGCGACCGAACAAGGATCTCCATTTCCTGTTCTTCCATATCAGCGCTGACCGCTTTTATCATCTTGTCGTGAAATTCTGCGTGGTGCTGATATGCGCGCTGCCCCTTCTCTGTCAGGGAAATGAGAACGACCCTCCGGTCTTCTTCGCTCCGCTCACGGGTTACGTATCCTTTCCGCACAAGACCATTTACCGCAATCGTAAGCGTCCCCGTTGTAACCGAAAGCGCCTTCGCGACGGAAGACATATTTTTCGGCTCGCGGACGCCGATTGCTTCAATGATGTGCATATCATTATAGCTGATATCCTTAAATTCTCCTGAGATCAATGCTTTCTGCTCGATCGCCATGATATCGTTGAACAGATGCACCAGAATCTGATTCAGAGTTTCGTATGCCCCCATCGTATGTTCTCCTATCTTTTTATTTTCACGCTTGTATCATTATTATATAGAAATTGTCGCACATTTGCAAATATATACATAAGAAATTCAGATCATAAACCATTTTACTACAAGAACGCTCGCGAGGATTCCGGCCGCGGTCGCTATGAGAGCGCCGGGAAGCGTCCACCTCGTTTTCTTTACGTGCGCTGCGATAAAATAAACGGACATCGTGTAAAATACAGTCTCGCAGCTTGAGGCCATGACCGATGCGGTAAGTCCCGTCACAGAGTCGGCGCCGTATTCCTTGAAAATATCCAGCAAAATCCCGGCAGCCGCCGAGGATGAGAAAAGCCGGATCACGGCCAGGGGGACAAGGGAGGCCGGAAAGCCGATCTTTTCTGTAAAAATTCCGAGGGTCTTTGCGAGCATTTCCAGAAATCCGGACGCCCGAAGAAGGCCGATCGCCACCATAAGGCCGACGAGCGTCGGCATGATCTGTATGACTGTCTCAAATCCATTTTTCGCGCCGTGTATAAAATCCTGATAGACGTTCTGTTTTTCCAGGATTCCGTAGCCGACGATCAGAACGATCGTCAGAGGGATCGCTGCGTTGGAGAGGTATAAAAGTATTTCCAGAATGATTTCTTTCATGGGACTGCCAGGCTGTTTTTTTATATTGTATGAGAAGTGCGCCGGACATTATACGGGAAATTGTATTTTACAATTTTATAATTTTTTTAATATGCACAAAATACATTGACGTTCCGGAATAAGAATGTTATTCTTTTGACGGATAGTATTCTTGATGAAACTATACCAGAAGAAAAGATAGTATTTTATCTTATTTATCCGGAGCTTTACATGCCTGTATCAGCAGGATGCACGCGAAAGCGGCGTCACTCACAGGAACGGGACATGACAGGAGGAGCATCACCGCCCTGATTTAAGAAAGCGGGTGATTGGATGAAGATAGGATTTATCGGCGCAGGTAAGGTCGGATTCACATTCGGGAAGCATTTCTGTGAAAATGGATATGAGGTTACCGGGTATTACAGCAGGAATCCGAAATCTGCAAGGGAAGCAGCAACATTTACAGATACTGGATTTTTTGAAACTTTAGATGCAGTTGTATCGGCAAGTGACGCTCTTTTCCTGACCGTCCCGGACCGTGCCGTCGGCAGCGTTTGGGATCAGCTGAAAAAACTGGATATGACAGATAAGATCGTCTGCCATACAAGCGGAGCTTTGTCTTCTGATATATTTTCAGGGATTGCCGAAAAAGGCGCTTTCGGCTATTCTATCCACCCGCTCTTTGCAGTCCACTCCAGGCTGGATTCTTACAAAGAGATCTCACAGGCATTTATTACAATGGAAGGACACGAAAAATATCTGGACGATTTTCGACAGATGTTTGAAAAAATGGGACATGGCGTTGCTGTGATCGATAAGAGCAGCAAAACAAAATATCATGCTGCGGCTGTATTTTCCAGCAATCTTATCGTCGGGATCGTCGCACATGCGCAGGAAATGCTGACGGACTGCGGCTTTTCAAAGGAGGCTGCCGCCGCCGCGCTGAAGCCCATTTTCCGGAATAATTGTGAGAACATTGTAAACGACGGTACGACAGCCGCGCTCACCGGGCCGGTCGAGAGGAATGATATTTCCACGCTGGAAAAGCATCTTTCCGTTCTCGATCCGCATGAGAGGGAGATTTATCTTTCCCTTTCGGAGGAGGCTCTGAAGGTGGCGAAGGTGAAAAACCCGGAGCGGGATTACGGAACCCTGGAAACATTTTTAAAAACCGGAATGAAAAAGAATGCTTCATATTCCGGTACTATGGCGCAGCGCGCCGGGAGGTAAAGATGAAAAATTCGGTGACAACATTTAAAAAGGCAAAGGAAGAGGGGCGGAAGCTTTCGATGCTGACGGCATACGATTATTCCACAGCGAAGCTTCTTGATGAAGCGGGGATCGATGGAGTCCTGGTAGGGGATTCCCTTGGAAATGTGATCCTTGGCTATGAAGACACGATATCTGTGACCATGGAGGATATGATCCATCATTCACGCGCGGTATCCCGCGGACTTAAGAACGCGCTTCTTGTCGTGGACATGCCGTTCATGTCCTATCAGACGTCCGTGTACGACGCCGTTGTCAATGCGGGGCGGCTGATGAAGGAAGGCCGTGCTGCCGCTGTCAAGCTTGAGGGAGGAAAAGAGGTTTGCCCGCAGATCAGGGCTATCACGGACGCAGGCATCCCGGTTATGGGACATCTGGGACTGACTCCGCAGTCCATCCATGCATTCGGAGGCTTTAAGGTGCAGGGTAAGAGCGAGGCGGCCGCGCAGAAGGTGATCGACGATGCGAGAGCGCTTGAGGAAGCAGGAGCTTTTGCGGTGGTTCTTGAGTGTGTGCCTGCAAAGCTTGCGGAGAAGGTAACTGCCGCAGTGTCGATCCCGACGATCGGAA
Source organism: uncultured Lachnospiraceae bacterium (assembly GCA_964590945.1). Classification (GTDB taxonomy): domain Bacteria; phylum Bacillota; class Clostridia; order Lachnospirales; family Lachnospiraceae; genus CAZPXF01. The sequence goes on from CAZPXF010000086.1 coordinate 7,908, forward strand.
TCGGCGCAGGAAACGGCTGCGACGGGCAGATCCTTGTCTACATGGATGCGCTTGGAATGTTTACGGATTTCAAGCCAAAATTTGTGAAGTATTTCGGTAATATAGGGGAAGCCATGAAGGATGGATTCCGCGCCTATATTCAGGAGGTTCAGGACGGAACCTTCCCGGCGGAGGAGCACACCTATAAAATTTCAGATGATATTATCGAAAAACTGTATTAAAAGAGGGAGAAAAAGAATGATTCCAGTAGTAAAAACGATAAAAGAAGTCAGAGAACAGGTTATCGCATGGAAAAGGGAGGGTCTTACGATCGGACTTGTCCCGACGATGGGATATCTTCATGAGGGGCATTTGAGCCTGATCACGCGCGCGGTCGCGGAGAACGACCGCGTTGTAGTCAGCGATTTTGTAAACCCGATCCAGTTTGCGCCAAATGAGGATCTGGAGAGCTATCCCAGAGATATTGAGGCTGACAGCAGGCTTTGCGACGAGGCCGGGGCGTCCCTCATTTTCAATCCGGAGCCGGAGGAAATGTATCTTCCGGACTTCTGTACGTCGGTTGATATGAACGGACTGAAATATGAGCTTTGCGGAAAGAGCCGTCCGACCCATTTCAGCGGGGTTTGCACAGTAGTAAATAAGCTTTTCAATATCGTGCAGCCGGACAGAGCGTACTTTGGGCAAAAGGATGCGCAGCAGCTTGCGATCGTGCGCCGTATGGTCCGCGACCTGAATATGCCGCTTGCGATCGTGGGCTGCCCGATCGTCCGCGAGGCGGACGGACTTGCAAAAAGCTCCCGCAATACATATCTGAACGAGGAGGAGAGAAAGGCCGCGCTGATCCTCAGCAAGACGATCTTCCTTGGACAGAAGCTTGTGGAGGAGGGCGAGCGCGATTCCGGAAGACTGATCGCGGCAATGAAAGCGAATATTGAGACAGAGCCGCTTGCGCGGATCGATTATGTGGACGTTGTAGACGCCGTATCCGTGGAACGCATACCGGAGCTGAAAGGCGAGGTCCTCGTAGCAATGGCAGTCTACATCGGCAAAACAAGACTGATCGATAACTTTATCGTGCAGCTGTGAGCCAGGCAGACAGCGCGCATGCTTGCATGAGAAGCTGTCTATTTGGCGAATGCCCGAAATGAATAACGGAGTGCGGAGCACGGAGTTATGAATTGAGGCGGCGGAGGGAGCTGCGGGAGCAGCGGAGGCGCCGGCTGCACGAAAAAA
>CAZPXF010000087.1:0-8766 GCA_964590945.1 uncultured Lachnospiraceae bacterium
AAGTCTTGCATATTTTCCAAAAGACGATATAATAATATTTGTGTTTGTCACACGCTGGAATAGCTCAGTCGGTAGAGCACTTCACTCGTAATGAAGGGGTCGTCGGTTCAAGTCCGATTTCCAGCTTGCACAGTAAAATGGTGGATTTCCAATACATTGTACGGAACTCCGCCATTTTTTGATATCGGAAACATGTGTGTTTTTAGAAAAAGACCGAACAGAGAGATTTCACAGAAAAAGGAGCAGAATATGGGATACTTTGAGGATGCGCTATCGAATTTTGTTTCGGATTTCAATTACGGCGGGGCGATCCGGCATCTGACGGATCTTGGATATTCGGCTGCATCGATCAGGCGCAAGCTGAAGATTCCTTTTGATACGGAACGGATCGAGGAAGTACAGTATCGTCATCTGCTGGATCGGGAAGTACTCATCACAGAGGAGCAGCTTCTGAAAAAAGGAGCGCTCTATGCGAGGAATCCGGATGAATATCCGGACGGTATGCAGGTCGCTCAAAAGGAGTATGAACCGGAGATGGCTGCGAAGTTTCTTTTGCAGATGCGAAAAGGACATGATGGTATATGTTATATGGATTTTCCATACGGACGCATGGGATTGGAGAAACGGCAGAAGGTTCTCAGTGCGCTTGGCACATCGGAGAGAAGTGTCTTCGAACGGATTCCCTGGCGTATGGAGCGGACATTTCTTCTGGCGGATGAAGCATGGATCCGGATGGGCACAAGGCTCAACGGGGAGGACGTGATCTACAGCAATTATTATTTTACAGCTCCGCCGGTGACGGTGATTTCCAACGCAAATAAGGAATATCTGTTCTTTACTTTATAAAAAAAAGTAGTAAAATAGTAAAGAACGACAAAATCAGGTCGTGTTTTCCGAAGAACACAAAAGTATATTTATATAGTAAGAAAGGGTGATATATCATGACAAAGATTGAGATTGTGTCAGGATTTCTTGGCGCAGGTAAGACAACATTAATTAAAAAGCTTTTAAAAGAAGTATTTCAAGGTGAAAAGGTCGTCCTGATCGAGAATGAATTTGGCGAGATTGGTATTGACGGCGGATTTATGAAAGACGCCGGTATTGAAGTTACAGAAATGAATTCCGGCTGCATCTGCTGTTCACTTGTCGGCGATTTTGGGAAGGCTCTGAAGGAGGTCATCACACAGTATGCTCCGGATCGTATCATTATTGAACCATCCGGCGTTGGCAAGCTTTCTGATGTTAAGAAGGCTGTTCTTGGCGTAACAGCGGAGACAGAGTTGGATCTGAACAGTTCCGTCACTGTTGTTGACGGACAGAAATGTGAGATGTATTTGGACAATTTCGGCGAGTTCTATGCGAATCAGGTAGAAGCTGCAGACACGATCGTTATCAGCCGTTCACAGAATCTTTCCCAGGAAGAGCTGGAAAATTGCGTTGCAAAGATCCGCGAGCTGAATGAGAAGGCTGCAATTATCACAACTCCCTGGGAGGAGATTTCAGGAGCAAAGATTCTGGAAGCGATCGAACGTGCAGAGCTGAACCTGAGCTTCGACATAGAAGAGGAGCATCACCATGGGCATGGCGAAGACTGCACATGCGGCTGTCACGATCATGACCATGAACACCACCATGACCATGAACACCACCATGATCATGAACACCATCATGATCACGAAGACCATGAAGGCCACGGGGAACATGAGCATCACCATGACCATCATGACCATGAGGAAGAGCATGATCATCACGGCCATGACCATCATGGACATCATCATGCCGATGATATTTTCACAAGCTGGGGTATGGAGACGCCGCAGAAGTATTCCAGGAAGAAGCTGGATGATATTCTTGCAATTCTTTCTGTTTCCGGGGAGTATGGAACGATCCTCCGTGCAAAGGGTATTGTTCCTTCTGACGACGGAAAATGGCTGCATTTCGATCTTGTGCCGGGCGAGTATGAGATCCGGGAGGGATGCGCGGATTATACAGGCCGTATTTGTGTGATCGGGGCTGAACTTGCGGAGGATAAGATCAAAGAATTATTTTAAAAGGATAAAGGCAAATGTGCAGCATATAATGAAGGAGGAAATTGAATGAAAATTCCAATTTATGTCATAAATGGTTTTCTTGAGGGAGGCAAGACGGTATTTGCCAGGCAGACGATTTCCGACGAATATTTCTATCACGGGGAGGTCACGCTTCTGATCTCCTGTGAGAATGGTATCGAGAAATATGACGAGGATGAGCTTCAGGATTACCAGTGCCGTTTTGCAAGTGTGAAAAGGAAATCCGAGCTGACTCCGGAGTTCCTGGAGGAGCTTCAGAAGAAATACCGTCCGACCCAGATCCTTTTGGAGTACAATGGCATGTGGGGCATGGATTTCCTGAATAATCTGGTCATGCCGAAGGGCTGGTTTATTGCACAGATGGTAACGATGGTAGACGCCGGGACGTTTGATATATACGTCAATAACATGAAATCCCAGTTTATGGACATGTTCCGCGAGTCAGATCTTGTTATTTTCAACCGGTGCAAGGAAGGAACAAAGGCGGCGTCCTATAAAAGAAATATCCGCGCGGTAAATCCGCGTGCGCAGGTTGTGTTTGAACGCGAGTTCGGCGAGGATTTTGAATTTGAAGAGGAGCTTCCATTTGACATCCATGCTTCCGTGATCGAAGTGAAGGATGAGGATTTTGGTATCTGGTATGTGGATGCGATGGATCATCCGGATAAATATGATGGCAGAACGATCCGGTTTAAAGGTATGGTGTACAAGATGGGACGCCTGAAGCTGAATAATTCTATGTTTATTCCGGGGCGCATGGCGATGACATGCTGTGCAAATGACACGGCGTTTATCGGTTTTTTGTGTCGGTATGATAAGGTGGGCGACTTAAGTCAGAGAGACTGGGTGACCGTTACAGCGAAGATGTCCAAAGAATACCGCAAGGAGTACCGGGAGGAAGGTATCGTGCTGACCGCCATACAGGTGGAAAGAGCAGAACCGCCGAAGGAGGAGCTTGTTTATTTCTAAATCCGGCAGTTGTAACAGATCATCTGTCAGACAGATCATTATAGTATCAGGAGAAAGTTTTATGAGAGTTACAGCATTAGCAGAAAATACGACATGCAGCGATCAATTTGGAAAGGAGCATGGCCTGTCCTTTTATATCGAAGCGAATGGAAGGAAGATACTCTTTGATATGGGGCAGAGTGAGCTTTTCTGTGAAAATGCCGCGAAACTGAAGCTGAACATAGAAGATATTGATCTGGCAGTTCTGTCACATGGCCATTATGACCATGGCGGCGGACTGCCGTTCTTTTTAAAGATAAACGATAAAGCGGATGTTTGGGTTCAGAAGCGGGCGTTTTTACCGCATTTTTCAAAAGAGGAAGAAGAATATATCTACATTGGGATCGATCCGGCGCTAAAGGGAAATGAAAGGATCCGCTGTGCGGACGAGGTGACAAGGCTGGATGAGAATATGATCCTGTTCTCCGGCGTGACCGGACGGAAGTGTTTTTCCAGATCCAATCTGGCAATGTATGAAAAAACCGGGGAGATCTGTCAGAACGACGCCTTTTTGCATGAACAGAATCTTGTGATCAGGGAGGGCGATGTGACAGCCCTTTTTGCAGGGTGTGCGCACAATGGCATTTTAAATATCATGGAGCGGGCGGAGAAAGTGATTGGACGGGCGCCGGATTATGTGTTTTCCGGATTTCATTTGTCCAATCCGTCAAATAAGACGTATGAATCGGAAAAACTGATCCTTGAAATAGCAGAAGCCCTGAAAAAATATCCGACGCAGTTTTTCACAGGTCATTGCACGGGTATTTATCCATATCAGGTGCTGAAAGGAGCGATGGGCGGACAGATCGGAGCGATCGCTTCCGGCAGACAGTGGAAGCTGGAATATCCGTATTTTCCTGCCACGAAGAAGCTTTATTATGAGGATGCGTATCGGATGGAATTTGATGCAGAGGTGCTCTACACGAAAAAGAAATCCGGGAATACGGAGGTCATACTGGATCAGACCTGCTTTTATCCGGAGGGCGGAGGCCAGCCGTGGGATACCGGGACGCTCGGGGATGCTTCTGTACTGGAAGTCCATGAAAAGGATGGATTGGTCATTCATACAGTAATGGGAGAACCGGCGCCTGGCCGAAACGTACATGGCGTGGTGGACCGGAACAGAAGAAGGGATCTGATGCAGCAGCATTCCGGCGAGCACATGGTCAGCGGTTTGATCCACCAGAAATATGGCTATGAAAATGTCGGATTCCATCTTGGAAAGGATACGGTTACTATTGATTTTGATGGAATCATTCCGGAGGAGGATCTGAAGGGACTGGAGGATACGGTCAACGATCTGATCTGGAATGACGCGAAAACCCGGATCAGATGTTATACGGAGGAGGAAGCGGAAGGACTGGAATACAGGAGTAAGAAGGAGCTGCATGGAACGATACGTATTGTCACATTCCCGGAGGCGGACACCTGTGCGTGCTGCGGTCTTCATGTAGAGCGCGCGGGCGGGATCGGAATGATCAAGATCCTGAGCAGCGAAAAGATACGGCAGGGATCCAGACTGGATATTGTCTGCGGGGAACGGGCGTTTCGCTCGCTTCGCGGAGCTTTCGATGAGAATCATAAAGTATCGGTGCTTTTGTCCGCCAGACCGGACCAGACCAGCGATGCGGTGGAGCGTATGCAGGCGGAGCTTCTTTCGGTGAAACAAAATCTGGCGGGACTTCAGACGAAGTGGTTTGAATCATTGGCCGAACAATGCGAACCGGGAAAAGAGATCCTCCATTTTGAAGAAGGATTGGAGCCGGATGCAGTCAGACGGCTGGCCGTACTCATGATGGAATCCTGCGGCGAGCTGGCAGCGGTCTTTTCCGGGGACGACGATACGGGTTATAAATATGCCCTCGGCAAGGTAAATGGAGATCTCAGAGCTGTGGTGAAGCGGATGAACAGAGCCTTGAACGGCCGCGGAGGCGGCAAACCGTTTTTCGCACAGGGGTCTGTGAAAACATCAAGAAAAGAAATCGAGCGGTTTTTTGAAATGGAAAAATACAAATATATCTTATTTGATCTGGATGGTACTTTGACAGAACCGAAGGAAGGGATCACAAAGTGCGTGCAGTACGCGCTGCGGGCGTTTGGCATCGAAGAAAATGATCTGGATAAGCTGACGCCGTTTATCGGTCCTCCGCTTACGGAGTCGTTTGCGAAGTTCTATGGATTGAATGAAGAGCAGTGCGCCCGTGCGGTAGAGGTTTACCGGGAGCGCTTCCGTACAGTCGGACTTTTTGAAAATGCAGTGATCGAGGGGATTCCGGAGCTTTTGGATGAGCTTCATGTAAATGGAAAGATCCTGGTCGTCGCCACATCAAAACCGGAGCCTTATGCAGTACAGATCCTGGAGGAATTCGGTCTCGCAGAGAAATTCGACTGTATTGTCGGAGGCTCTATGGATGAATCCCGCTGTGCCAAGGCGGATGTCATCGCAGAGGTGAAGAACAGGCTGTCCCTGCATGGAAAGGAAGAACAGATGCTGATGATCGGCGACCGGCTCCACGATATTGAAGGCGCCAAAAAGCAGAACATCGCTTCGGTGGGCGTTTATTTTGGGTACGCAGAGGTAAAAGAACTGGAAAATGCCGGAGCGGACTATATTGTGGATACGGTGGAGGAGCTGGGCGCGCTTTTGCGGTAATGGCGGATATCATCATGCTCGACTTCCGGATCTGATCGAAGAGTTGCTGAGAAAGAAAAATTCTGTGATTGATGAACAGGCAGAAAAAAGAATCTTCCGAAATATGTGAAATGCGGAAGATTCTTTTTTTATATGCCATTTTATATTCCTTTTTAGTCAGACTGTGTTATAATAAATAGTTAACGAAAGGAAAAGCGATATGGATAACAGAAGAATTGATGAGAGGAAAAAAAGAATAAAACAGAAACGTGTCCGAAGAGTTCGGACCATAAGAAATCTTTTAATATGTCTGTTCATTTGTCTGATCGGATCCGCCTCGATTATGGCTGCGGAGATTTACGAATGGCATACCTCCCAAAAGACGATTGCAGCGGGGAAGAGCATACAAATTTCTGAAGCTGCGGCTGAAAGCCAGAATACAGATGAGGGCGGGCAGAACGAGGCGGAAAGTGAGGAAGAGGAGATCGTCGAGGAAGAAGAACTGAACGAGCATTCCATGGGCGCCGCGCTTCTCGATGAGGTGAATCTGTATCGAGAAGCTTCCGAGCAGTCCGAGGTGATCGCGATCGTCAATTACGGGGAGAGAGTAGGACTTTTGGAAGAAGAAGACTCATGGTATTATGTGCAGCACGGCGACCTGAAAGGATATGTAAAGAGCTCGGAGGTAGTCCGGTTTAACGATACGAAAAAGCAGGTGGCTCTGACATTTGACGATGGACCGAGCAGTAAAAATACACCGGTTGTCCTGGATGCACTGGAAAAATACAAATGCCGTGCAACATTCTTTGTGGTTGGAGAGAATGTTACGGATTCTACAGGAGATATTTTAAAACGGGAAGTAAGTCTGGGATGTGAAGTCGGCAACCATACATATACTCATGCAAATTTAAAGGCGCTGGAAACCACGAAAGAGATTAAAAAAGAGATCCGTAAAACCAATAAGAATATAAAGAACTATATTGGGAAGAAAGCCTCCCTTGTGCGTACGCCGTATGGATCTACAAGTAAAAAGGTATTATCTGCGATCGGAGCGCCGAACATTTACTGGAGCATCGATACGGAGGACTGGAAATATAAGGATACGGATCGTTTGATCAGATATGTGAACAAACATGCAAAAGACGGAAGTATCATTCTGATGCATGATATCCATGAGTCCACTGCGCAGGCGGTGGCGACGATCTGTTCCAATCTCAGGGAGAAGGATTTTGAGATGGTGACGGTACCGGAGCTTGCGGCGATCCATGGAACCAGACTGGAGACCGGTACTACATATTTTGGCTTTGAAACGGAGGATGACGACGAGTAGGATCCTATATTTATCTGTGGTAAGAATTATTCTCTGGAAAAGGTCTTACGGCAGATTGCTTCTTGTACTGTAAAAAGAACAAGAGATTTTACGTGATTGTATTGAAAAGACCAATGATTCATGTTACATTTATGACGGAATGTTAAAAAAGTAACAAAGGCATATTTATTGGAGGGTGAAAAACATGATTACGAATGACGCAACCATACTGAAAGTAAAACATGACGTGCTTTATCGTGTGGCAAAGCTGGCGTATGAAGGCAAACTGGAAGAGCAGCGGGACCAGATCCCTTACGAGATGATTCCCGGACCGCAGGCTCAGTTCCGATGCTGTATTTATAAGGAAAGGGAAGTGATCCGCCAGCGAATCAATCTGGCAGAGGGTAAGAAGCCTACGGGGGAAAGACCGCATGCCGAGTCCATCGTACATATCATTCCGGCGGCATGCGAGGGATGTCCGATTTCCAGATATGTTGTCACAGATAACTGCCAGAGATGTATGGGGAAAGCCTGTTTCAATTCCTGTAGATTCGGGGCGATCACTGTCGGCATGCACCGTGCATATATCGATCCGGCAAAATGTAAGGAGTGCGGACAGTGTTCCAAGGCGTGTCCATATAACGCTATCGCTGACCTGATGCGTCCGTGCCGCAGAAGCTGCCCGGTAGACGCCCTTCTGATCGACAGAGAAACAAGTATCGCTGTCATCGATAAAGAGAAATGTATTGAGTGCGGACAATGTATTCACAGCTGCCCGTTTGGAGCTATCGGTTCCCGTACATTCCTGGTTGATATCATCCAGGCGATCAAGGATGGGAAGAAGGTATATGCAATGCTGGCGCCTGCATCCGAGGGTCAGTTTGGAGCAAATATTACCATGCAGAGCTGGAGTAACGCAATGAAAGAGCTTGGCTTTGCAGGCTTCTTTGAGGTCGGCCTTGGCGGAGATCTGACAGCAGCGTTCGAGGCGGAAGAGTGGGCAGAGGCTTACAAGGAAGGCAATAAGATGACAACGTCCTGCTGTCCTGCATTTGTCAATATGATCAAAAAGCATTATCCGGAGCTTGCGGATAAGATCTCTACAACCGTCAGTCCGATGTGTGCGGTTTCACGTATGGTAAAGGCACAGGATCCTGAGGCGATCACTGTATTTATCGGGCCATGCGTAGCGAAGAAGAATGAGGCTCGTGTTCAGGGCATCGAGGGCAATGCGGATTATGTTCTGACCTTTGGCGAGATCCGCGCGATGATGAAGGCGAAAGGCGTTGAGCTGATGCCGGCAAGCAACGATCTCCAGCAGTCCAGTATCTATGGCAAGAGATTCGGCAACAGCGCAGGAGTTACGGCTGCTGTTGTACAGAGTCTGAAAGAAACAGATGCAAATGCAGATGTCAGCGTTGCAGTATGTAACGGAGCGGCTGAGTGTAAGAGAGCACTTTTGATGCTGAAGGCGGGAAAACTGAAGGAAGACTTCGTTGAAGGTATGGTTTGTGAAGGAGGCTGCGTAGGCGGAGCCAGCAGGCACAGGACAGAGCAGGAGTCCAGGCGCTTCCGCGATAAACTGATCGGTGAGGCGGATCAGAGGGGCATCCATGAGAACCTGAAATCCGTGGATCTGACGTCATTTTCCATGCACAGATCATAAATCAGATTTACGAGGCGTCCCGAAAGCAGTCCTGTGGCTGAGGGACGCCCTTTTCCATACCATAAATCGGGGGATTCCTTTT
>CAZPXF010000088.1:0-8574 GCA_964590945.1 uncultured Lachnospiraceae bacterium
CTTTATCATATGTATCGCCCCTCGCACAAAGGCTCGGCGCCATGCCGCCGGAAAGTGTTTAAAATATTCCATATTGCGTTCCCGCCGACAGGTTTTTCCTAAACGACATGATTCGGCTTATGCCAAATGATCACCATAAGTAAATCACGTGTAAACCCATTATAAAGTAGGAAAAACGGTTTTACAAGTATTTCATAAAGTGTTATTCTTAAAAAGTACCCATGCCGGAATGGAAAATATCCATGCGCACAATGGCGCCGGAGACATTTAGAAGTGAGGTAAGTATGGATAAATTAATGGAAGAATTAAGGCTGATAGCCCGCATCGCGCGATATGATGCGCGCAAGATATTTGAGAGCCTTCGCATATTTATTAAATGGATCATTTTTGCAGTCATCACCGGACTGGTTGTCGGCTGGTTCAGCATTCTTTTTGTGCAATGTCTGACTTGGGCGACGAATTTCCGCGAGGCGAATCCGCAGATCATCTTTGCGCTGCCGCTGGCCGGAATTGTTATTGTTTTTTTGTATGGGGTTTTTCAATATCGAAATGACAAGGGCACGAATCTCGTGATCTCGACGATCCATGCCGAGTCGGAGATTCCTTTGAAAATGGCGCCGCTGATTTTTATTTCCACAGTGCTGACACACATGTTTGGCGGTTCCGCCGGGCGCGAAGGCGCTGCCCTGCAGCTTGGCGGCAGTATCGGCAACCAGCTTGGACGTATCCTTCATCTGGATGAAAAGGATACGCGTGTGATCGTTATGTGCGGTATGAGCGCGGCGTTCTCCGCCATTTTCGGCACTCCGATGGCGGCGGCGATCTTCTCGCTGGAGGTTGTCAGCGTCGGCATTATGTATTATGCGGCGCTCGTTCCATGTGTATTTTCTTCCCTGATCGCATCCATGTTTGCAACGCGTATGGAGATCGACCCGGAATTTTATGTTGTTTACGGCGTCACAGAGTTTACGATACGTTCCTTTGTGCTGATGACGCTGCTTGGCGTCTGCTGCGCGCTTCTGAGCATCATATTCTGCAAAATACTCCACGGCACAGGAGATCTTTACCGCAAATATTTGAAGAACCCTTATGTCCGGATTGTATTTTCCAGCGTACTCATTATTATTCTGTCACAGCTTCTTGGAACGTACGAATATTCCGGTTCCGGTATTCCGCTGATCGAAAAGGCGTTCAGCAGTCAGACGACTCCGGCGACCTTCCTTTTGAAAATGATCTTTACCACGCTGACATTGGAGGCCGGCTTCAAGGGCGGCGAGATCGTACCGTCTTTCACCGTCGGCGCAACCTTTGGCTGCCTTTTCGGACTGACGCTTGGGCTCACGCCGTCGCTTTGCGCGGCAGTCGGAATGATCTCCGTATTCTGCGGCGTTACAAACTGCCCGATCACTTCCATGATCATTGGGTTTGAGCTTTTTGGATTTGAACCGATGAGGTTCATGCTGATCGGCGTCTCGATCAGCTATATGCTTTCCGGGTACTATGGACTCTACCCGGAACAGACGATCGTGTACTCAAAATACAAGACACAGTTTATCAACCGCAAAGCTAAAGATAAATGATCACAAATATTCTTTCACCGTATTCCACTGTTCCAGCAGACGCTCCACGTTACAGGCCGCGTTTGCCGGACTGGTGGATGGAAGCACGGTGATTTCCCGGCCGGTCAGTTCCTTCTGATAGCGCCGGTAGAGCTCTCCCGCCTTATTTCCATTTGCAAATATTTTAATATCCGGACAGACTTTTAGAATCCGTTTGATGTCTGTCGGTTCCACATTGCGGATGCTGCTGTCGCTGGAGCCCTTGATCTCGCACTTTGCGATCACATCCCAAATTGCGATTCCGTGTTTTAAAAGCACAGCCTTTTTCTCCTCGATCGTATCCGGCTCCGGCTCATCGGTCAACAGCCCGATCAGCTTCCAGAACCGATTTCTCGGATGTCCATAATAAAACTTCTGCTCCCGCGACTTTACAGACGGAAGCGTTCCAAGAATCAGGACCTTTGAATCCTCATTATAAATTGGTTCAAATGTATGTTTGATCGTCTGGTACTCCGCCATATTAACCCCCATTCTGCTTTTTGTCAGCATTCCCCTGGAAATGGAAAACCGTCCCGTATACATTCCTGTTCGAGCTTAATCCCCTGAGCCTGCATATATTGCAAAACCGGAGCAATCCTGCAGGATTCTTCTCTTTCCAGCAACAGGCTGATTCTCTTTCTGTCATTCTCTGACAGATCTTTTGCATATCCTGCGTGATGCTGCAGCTGCTCGATTCCCATAAGGTACGGCTTAAAAGCGATTCCTGTCTTTTTACAGAGATCCAAATAGATCTCGAATCCGCCCACGTCGATATCTCCGAAGTGCAGATACTCTGCCTCCGGGAGCATTGCGTGAATATTCTGAAGAAGCTTCCGTCTGATCATATTGTGGTAGCCGCCAAGATAAATTATAATGCTGTCCTTCTCTTTCCACCGGAAAAACGTGGTCAGGTTCTCTATCGTAATTACACGTTTTACAGCCGACAGATCTGTCCAGCGCAATACATCCAGATCTTCCCCTGACAATCCGATTCCCTGATATAAATCCGCCAGGTCTACGATACACGTATTGTTCCTTCCCAGACACAGCTTTCCCGCGCCTTTGACATACACATAGTTCGGAGTATGGTATATTCCATATTCCGCAAGGATTGCACAGACCTCCATATCTTTATAATCATCCGCAGGTGAAAAACGGCGCATGATTTTCCCTATTATTCCCAAATGCTTTTCCAGCAGCTTTGTATCACCGAATTTTCTGCCGGAAAATTCCCGAATATAGGCCTCCTCCTGATTTTCTTCTATCTCGCCGACCATAGCCGCCAGCTTTTTCGTTTCTTCCGTGTCCTCCAGATCCAAAAATTCTTTTACAGGTTTCCCCTCCCGTATTCTTCTTTCCAGCCATGCTATAAATTCTTTCGCTACCGGCGTGTGATATCTTCCTGCAAGCTGTTTCAACGTTTCGATTTGCCGCGCTGCCATTTCGGCTTTCGGCGTTCGTTTAACATATCGATATACTTCCGATACATTTTCCTCATTTAAAATCACTTTCTGAACAATGTGGTTCTCTTTTCCCTTTTTCCATATAATATGAATGTAACCTTTCTGTTCCAGATTCTTTATTGCCGCATGGATATCTTCAAAGGCCATGGAGCTTTCATCAAAATACGCCGGAAGCAGCTTCTTGGTAAATGGAAATGCTATGTGAACGGCTACTTTATTTTCCCCTCGCGACAGGAGGCTGTTCTCGTATCTATCCAGAAGAAAATGCAATATTTTGTTCTCATACTGCATGATAATATTCCTCCACAAAGCTTACCTTTTCATCTGTCATAACCAAAAGTGTTTCTTCCATCGACGGACCGATATACTGAATCTTATCCGGAGGCGCCGCAATGATAAGCTGCAGCGGCAGCCGGTTCAGAAATTCCAGCACTGCCCCGATCCGTTCGTCATCCATATTGTTGAAGGCTTCATCAAACATGATCAGTCCTGCCGCTTCTCCGCCTATATTATTGCTGTATAGCTGGACAAAGGACGCCGCGACCGTCACATAGAACGGCGTCTGCGTCTCGCCGCCGCTCTTTTCCTCGCACACTTTGGAATAATAAGAAAAGCTCCCGTCCATATGGATGATCTTGATATCATAATCCATATATGTTCTGTAATCCGTAAATTCATCCAGAATCCTGGCGCTGCTTTCATTGTTCAGAGTCAGACGGTCAAACAGCTCTTCGATAACCTCCTTGTGGTTTTCATGAAATACGCCGCTGAATATGGATTCCCCCTGCACAACATTAAAATCATCCATGATCATTTCATAATAGCTACGGTATTTCCTGCTCGGCATAAATAAGAACTCATATCGCTCATTGCTGAATGTAATTCCCCTCAGCGCCTTATTCAGCTCCTTAAATTCCCCTTGCGCCTGTTTCATATTTTCCTGAAGCTTTGCGAGGAACTGCTCTCTGAACTCATCCTCTGCTGCCATGCGTGCGGACTGCACCTTTTCCTCATAATCCAAAAGCTCCGAGGTTCGCAGCCGCTCATAGACAGCGGCAAATTCCGGATATCCCGCCATACTGGCTGCGGCGCCGAAATCATGCTCTGTCTTATAGGCGATCATTCCGTCTATCATCTGCGTCTCTGCATTCTTTCTTATTGTTTCATTTGCTTTACGGCGCCGTTCATAATTATCCCGAAACTGTTCCAGAGTTTTCTGTCCGGTCTGTGTCTCATATTCCTTCAGCCACATCGCCAATGCATCGCCCGCTGCATTTCCCAATTCCGCCGCTTTGCCCTGTCTTTCCAGCTGCTCCGCAAGAAGATTTTCCTTTTGGGTTTTTCTCTCTTCGATCCGCTGACCGATGGTTCCGATCTGCTGATTCCTCCGGTCTATCTCTCCTTGCAGCTCCTTAACCGTTCTTTCCAGAGCTTCCAGCTGAATCTGCTTCTGTATCAAAGTAGCATTTTTCTTCAAGGTACGGATATTCTCTTCGCATTTACTGATCGCCGCACGAATCATCCGGAGATTGGAAATGGTCTCTATACGATATTTGATATCCACATCCGGACTTGTATCCAATGGTTCGAGAACGAAGTTCATATCAGACAACCTTTTCTCGAGCCCCTCAATTCTTTGATCCAAAGCTATCCTCTGCACTTTTGCCTGTTCAAGCTGTACCTTAAACGCATTTTTCCCGATAAAAGGTATGTTGAATATCTCCGGGCGGATCGCACTGGCCACACGATTCTGATAACGCATGCACTCCCTCGTGATCGAAACAGGATATTTTTTCAGATCTTCATATCGGTCGCACATCTGCACCTTTCCCAGAATCATATGAATATATCTTCTCGCATACTTATTTTTCGACGTGACAACGGACGCCAGAGTCTCAGGCTCTGCCTTATCATATTGCTCCATATGTTGCGTGTTGATCAAACCAACACCGTACGCTTTTTTCTCCTTCCGAAGCCGGTCATAAATTCCAAGAGCAATATCAAAGTTCTCCGGTTCAACCAGAATATAGAAACGCTGCGTATTAAGATAGCCTTCTACCGCATTCCGCCACTGTTCATCCTTGATTTCCAGCAGCTCGCACAGGACATACGGCTCCGGCTTCCGGCCTATGCGTGCAAACTCTTCCTTAATCGCAGCCATAACACGCTCCACACCTTCCGGGTAAGTCAGCCTTTTCTTTTCCAGTTTCTCAATTTTTCTGCTTAACTCCTCCCGGTTCTGTTTCCGGGCGTTCAGCTCAACCTGAATCTCCGCCATCTTACGCTGAATTTTCCCATACATAGCGCTCTTATAGCGGATGACAGTTTCTGTCAACCGCCGCATTCCGGCAACATCCGTGACAGCTTCGGGATCTTTCAGCTGCTGCTGATAACTCTGCATACAGGTGTCCACGTCAGAAATCTCCAACAGCCTGTCCGCTGAGTTCAATGCCTTTTTGACGCTTTTCATGAATTCCTTTTTATCGTCCTGATATCTTTGTTCTTCTGCTTTAAGCCGTTCTTTTTCCTTTTTCTGCTCTTCGAGAGCAAGGAAATCCCTGTTCTGCTTTAATTCGACCCTTAAATTGGTCTCAATCTCCTGTTTTTCGGTGCGTTCCCGGCTAAGCCGGTCTAATTCCTTACGTATCTCTTTTAGCCGGAATTCATCCGCATGGATCTCTGCATCCGTCCGCTCAATGGTTTGCTTTATAATGTCAAGCTCCGCCTGTTCAAGAAAATATTCATACATGCGATCCTTCTGCTCGCAATCCAAAACCTCTTCATGGTGCTTTTCTATCTTTTCCAGCTTAGTCATCCGTTTTTTCACAGATTCCAGTGTGCGTTCCAGATCCTGATAAGTGCGTACATTTTCTCTGAGGACGTCAATGTTTACTTCCTTTTCATCCAGTACATAAGAATAGACAAAATCCTTAATATCGTCGATAGGCTTGAATGCCAGCGCCTTCGGGATCAGGCTGAAGAACTTCTCCTCAATTCTCCCAAGCCTTGACAGAACCATCTTCCTTGCCTCAGTCTGCGTCTTACACCACTGCCTGATCCCTTTGTTCGCCATACGAAACTCTGAAACAGACCGGATATGGCGGCCGTTCAAAAACATATCGTCTGAAAGCCGTCTATGATCTATCAAATACCTGACCGTTGTCTCCTGTCCCTCTGATGCGGAATCCACCACTGCTCCGATAATAAAAAAGCGGTTCTTACTCTCCTCGTAAAACTCCAGGGCAACATGGGCGCTCAGCTCCCCTGCCCGCTCATAAGGTCTGTTTTCCCGCCCTGTCTTACATCGTATGTAGCCGGTAAGCTTTCTTTTTCCGTGCTCATGGGCCGCTTTATTGAAGGAATTGGCGGAACAGCTCACAACAAACTGAATTGCGTCCAAAAGTGTGGATTTTCCTGCTCCATTCTCGCCGGAAATCAAAGTGGAATCGCCAAAATCGATCATACAATTCGTAAAGCGATGCCAGTTAATCAGCTTCATTCTCGTCAGTTTCTTCATTGGTAATCTTTCCCTTTCTGTACACTTCCAGTTTCTCATGAGCGCCCTTAATGTCTTCGACCCTGACTGCCATCAAAATAGAATCGTAGATCAGAATCCTGGATTCTTCATTTCCCAAATTCCGATCCAGAATTTCAATCAGCTGAAACCGCCGGAACAGACTCAGCGCGTTTCGCATTGTAGTTTTATCGATCATTTTATCCCGTATCTGCAGGCTTAGAAATTTGTCCTGAATATCCCCTAAATTTATAATCACCTCATCGCTCACAGAAAGCTCTCTTTTCTTTTCATCATACAGGATTCTCAGAATTAATAAAATGATGGATTCAAACAACTTTAAGTTCAGACGGTTATAGTTCTGCGGATTTGTAAGCTGGATCACGCCGTATTCCTCGTTGATTTCCAGGCGGTATCCCAGCACATCCAGATATTCCCGAAAAACGTCCCTGTGTTTCAATACGAAATAATAGTCCGAACGGTTCGTTACATTGCTTTTGCACAAAAAGCATGTACTGATCAATCGGTTGCAGATTCGTTTAAATTCTTCTTTTTCTTTTTGGAGCATCCCATCCAGCCATTCCATCAGTTCTTCCTCCGAATCCTGAAATTCTTAAATCGGTAGCCGTTGACTTCTGTTTCCTCCCGGCTTTCCACCTGATAATTCATATTCTTCCGCTGTCCGTACAGCCTGATATAGATGATTTTTATAAAATCCTCCACGCTTTCCAGCGGCAGCTCGGACGCGTAAAGTTCCTCTTTATCCCCAAGCTTTTCATCCACATATCTTCCGATTCGTTCCGGACTCAGAATCCTCTGCATTTTTTCTGCAAGCCTTCGCATTTTCTCCTGCCGGAGTCCGGCGTCCGGTTCCTCCTCTGCCAGCTTCTGCGGAACAAATTCCCTGCGCCCCTCTATTGGAGAATACAGGGAATTATCATCTATCACACTGCTATGATAAATGCGGATCAATCCTTCCAGAAACTCGATCCTGTATATTCCACCAGGCTCCATATGTTCCTCATTGATCGCCTCATTGATACCAAGAAGAATTTCTTTGAGCTGCCCTCTTACATCCTCATTTCCAGACAGTAAAAACTTCGCGCGATTGATAGCCGCCCTCTGATACTGCGTATTCTTTTGGTTGATCTCCTTCAGAATATCATCCATATTCCGGAACGCTTCTATCACTTCATGCAAATAGTGGTAAACAAGCTCCTTTCCCTCTTCCTGTGAAATCTCCCGGATTCCGGCAATCTCCTCCGCCGCTTTCGCAACATAAGATCTGCTGCGGCTTTTACTTTCCAGCCGTTCGATAATCTCCGGGCGGAATTTCGATACGTTATCCGATGTCAATAAACGATGATAGGCTTTATCTACAATGTTCGTAATATAATCGTTAAAAAGCGCATTCATGATTTCTGCAACTGTGCTATGCTTTGTCAGTTCATCAATATAATGCTTAATATTAGAATTGAGATTTTTCAGTCCGGTAATCAGAAGATCCGTATTTTCCAGTATCTGCATCAGAACAATCCCCGGATGATCCGTATTGCTGCGGACGAGACTGTATATGGTGTAAATATATCCCTGATATTCGATCTGCCTGCCGTCTGCAATTTCCAGCAGCGTCTTTATGATCCGCACCGCATATTCCCTGAAATTTACTCGCTGTACATAGCTTTTATCTGTTTCGATTTCAATCCATCCGTAAAATTCCAGTCTGCGCAGAATACTGTTTGCTTTCCCACGGTTGTCCATATTTTGAAAGGCTTCCTCGTCCATCTCCGCCGCCTGCGTCTGCTCAAAATAGTATTCCAGCTCATCCACAAGCACCTCTCTCTCCACGCCAAAGGAAAACTGGTGCTCCATTGATGCAAACAGCCTGCAGATACATTCCCAATATATGACTTTATTTGGTGAAGCCAGCGGAACGAAAAAATTCTCTGATATGATATCAAACATGGGGTTCTCCTTATTTTTATAAATTGTGGTAATT
>CAZPXF010000089.1:0-7940 GCA_964590945.1 uncultured Lachnospiraceae bacterium
TTTATATTTGTATTTTCTCATAACGCCCATGAGAAGTCAAATACCAATCTGATATTTCATAAGGGAAAGAATCTGATTAGAAATTGAATTCCTTAAAAGAAGCAACCTCCTGAACCGGTTAAAAAGATTTAATCACAGTCAGACTTTGCATTATAATATAAAGTCTGTTATGATATATGCGATATCAGATGAAAAAGGGCGGAATATTAGAAAAAGAGGATTATATGGAAGAATTACTTCTGTTTTTAAATAAAATAATAGATCGGGATTTTTTAAGCGCGGTGCTTAGTAATCCGCGGAATAAGGATGGCGTGCGCAAGGTGAAAGCCCGGCCGGTGAGATTACGCGGCGGCGTTGTGATGCAGCTGGAGCGGTTTACGGAGAAGCAGGCATTTCATGAGAATGTGGAATTTGATAAGGCCGCACAGAGGATGTGCGAGCTGATGGAAGAGTTTCGGCAGATGCAGGTGGAGACAAGAAGGATCACGGCTTCAATTCTTGTGAGCAGGAAAGGAAAGGTTACGATTAAGAAGAAGCAGCAGATGAATGCATGTATTGAAGCTGATTTGTCGCATGATCGTGCGAAGAAATACATTTTAGAGGAAGGAAGATATGTTCCGTATCTGGAAGATCTTGGAGTCATGACGGGGAATGGAAAGATTATCCGCGGGAGAATGGATAAATTCCGTCAGGTCAATCGTTTTTTAGAGTTTATTGAAGATGTGCTTCCGGAGCTGCCGCGGGATCGTGAGATCACCATTCTGGATTTCGGATGCGGGAAATCTTACCTCACCTTTGCTATGTATGATTATTTGCATGAGATCAAAGGCTATGATATTCGGATCATTGGTCTGGATCTGAAAAAAGAGGTAATACGGGACTGCCAGAAGCTTGCGGAAAAGTACAGCTATGAGAAGCTTCATTTTCTGGAAGGTGATATTGCGGATTATGAAGGCGTTGACGCCGTAGATATGGTTGTTACGTTACATGCATGCGACACGGCAACGGACTTTGCGCTTGCGAAGGCTGTCGGCTGGAATGCAAGGGTTATTTTGTCTGTTCCATGCTGCCAGCATGAATTGAACAGGCAAATGAATGAGAATCCGCAGGAATTTCTGCGCCCGATGATGAAATACGGATTAATTCAGGAGCGGATAGCGGCGCTTCTGACAGATGCGCTTCGGGCGGAGCGGCTGTGGGAACATGGTTACGAAACGCAGATCCTGGAATTTATCGATATGGAGCATACGCCTAAAAATATTCTGATCCGCGCGGTTAAGAGATCCACAGCGAGGAATGCTGTGGCAGACAAGGAGCTTTCGGAAAAGCTTTCGGAAATCCAGAGCTTTTTCCACATAGATCCGCTTCTTGGGAGATTGTTGAATGGATCTGGCCAATGATCAAAGGAGAAATTGATGCATAGCAAAAAAAAGAAAAGAATTGCAAAAATCTTATCGCTCGCGGCGGCTTTTTTGATCACGCTTGTGATCACGAGTTTTGTTACAAACCATGAAAATACAAATCTGACGGAGGAGATGGCGGATCCGGTTCTTCCGAGGGTGTCGTTTACTGTGGGTAATTATACGGTGAACGAGCTTCCGGGATATGTGGATGAAATGGACATTTTGCGGATGCGCGATACCATGACGCCTGTGACTTCTTCTTCCGGCGTAGTCATGAAGATCGCGTCGAATGGACAGGATATCCATACGATTTCCTACGAGATCCTGACATTGGACGGCAGTGAGACATTGTATAAAGGAAGCGCAGAGCCGGCGGAGGAGGTGACGCTTGCCGTCGGAGATACATTCCGGCAGGTCAGCGAGGCCGTGATGAAGGTAACGCTATCTTATGGCGGGAATGGCACGGTCAACTATTATACAAGAATTGCGGATGAAAAAGAATTGAATACGAAGCAGATCCTCAAATTTGTGAACGATTTCCATACGAAGACATTTGATAAGGCGGCTGCAGAGACGGAGCTTGCAGCTTATATGGAATCCAGCGCGGACGCCGACAATACTTCGCTTCAGACGGTGACGATCGCATCCAGCACAGAGCAGCTTGGATGGGGAAGCCTTGAGGTGGAAGCGCCGGAGAAAGTGAGCTGGGAGATCAAGGAGAGTAATTCCTCCTATACTTCTGTGCTTCTGAAATATCAGGTTACGTGCGCGGGTGATACGGATGTAGAGGATACGTATGATGTGCGGGAGTTTTTCCGCGTCAGATATACGGCGGACCGTACGTATCTTCTGAGCTACAACCGCACGATGAATCAGGTCTTTAATCCGGAGAATGATGCATTTACGAAAAGCGCGGTTCAGCTTGGGATCCTGGATCCGGATGTGGACTATATGACAAATAAGGATGGAACGATCGTGGCTTTCGTGCAGGAGCGGGAGCTGTGGAATTTTGATGAGGAAAACAAAAAGATTTCCCGTGTATTTTCTTTCAGCGGGGATAATGGCTCCGACAGCCGTTATAATTATGATCAGCATGAAGTGCGGATCATAGCGGTGAACGACGACGGAAGCACGACATTTATGGTCTGCGGGTATATGAACCGTGACAAGCATGAGGGACAGGTAGGCGCCGCCGTATACCGGTTTGACAATACAACAAACTGCGTGGAAGAGAAGGCGTTCATTCCGAGCAACAAGTCCTATGCGGTCATGGCGGATGAGCTGGGAAGGCTTGTTTATTATAACGAAGAAGAGGACATTTTGTATGTCATGGTCAATACAACTCTTTACAGGATAAATCTTGCGGACAACCGTCAGGAGGTCTTTCTGGATAACATGCAGGATGGGGAGTATGTCTTCGCGGATGACGGGCATGTGCTGGCATATCAGATTGAGGGGGATTCTGCAGAACTGGCAAAGAGCTATAAGATCGTAAATCTGGAAGAGGGGACAGAATATACTTTGGATGCGGATGAAAATGGATATATGAAAGCGATAGGTTTCATTGGAAATGATTTTATTTACGGAACGGCCGACGAAAGCGAGTCAGGAAGTTCGCTTCTTGGAGAGGAAGTCATTCCGATGGAAAGCATCCGGATCATCGACAGCAGCCAAAAGCTTTTGAAAGAGTATAAGCAGGACGGTGTTTATATTCTGGATGCGTCCGTTGATGCAAATATGATCACGCTTCACCGGGCGAAGAAGAAGGATTCCAATTACATCAGTATTGACAGCGATTATATTACGAACAATGTGGAGAAGGACGCCGGAAATATCACGCTTACAAGCTTTGTGACGGATAAGAAGCAGACGCAGATGCGTCTTAGCGTTGCGGATGGAATTGACGATACAAACCCGCATCTGCTGCGGCCGAAGCAGGTTATTTTCAGCAATCCGATTACATTGACGCTGGAATCCAGGGAGCTTACGGACGCCTACTATGTATATGGAAACGGGGAATTGACGGGGATATATGAAAAAGCGGGTTATGCGATCATCGATGCGGATGATTGCGACGGCGTTGTGATTTCCGGGGATCAGTCCTATGTATGGGAGCGCGGGAACCGTTATTTGACAAAAACCCTTTCGGATTTTCCTATGAGAAAGAAGGCAAAGGGAGAGAGCACCCTGACGGCGTGTCTCCAGCTCGTCTGTGAATACGAGGGAAATACGGCAAATATTTCCGATGGAAAGAAGCAGGCGCTGGCTGCTTTGGCAGAGGGAACGGGCGGAACGGCGATGGATCTGACCGGATGCACCGTGGAGGAGATGTTATATCTTATCAGCAATGATTATCCGGTGATCTTGATGCTGGACGCTTCCGATGCGGTCGTTATAACGGGATATGACCAGACAGGGACGATCACGTATTTTGACCCGGAGGAAGGGAAAACGCATACGGTGGATCAGGAAAAGTTTGAGGCGCTGGCAGAAAAATCCGGCAATTCATTCCTGAGTTATTTTAAAAGCGATACGAAGAAGACAGAAGAGAAATAACAGGCTCGACCATGAGGCGGGGAAACAGGGAGGAAGCAGATGAGATTGCGAAATATTCCCAGGGCAGACGGCGTTCTTGCTGTCAGTCCTTATGTAATACAAAAGCCTGAGCAGATGAAGGGCGGCTGGGGAAAGCTGTTTGGAAACGATCATCCGATCCATATCGAGATCGGAATGGGAAAAGGGAAATTCATTACGACGCTGGCCAGGCAGAATCCGGATATCAATTATGTGGGAATGGAAAGGTATTCCAGCGTGCTCCTGCGTGCGGTGGAGGCGCTGCAAAGCCAGGAGGAGCGGGTCGGAAATCTGTATTTCCTGTGCATGGACGCAGCGGATATTGCGGATTATTTTGCGCCGGAGGAAGTGGATAAGATCTATTTGAATTTCTCGGATCCGTGGCCAAAGGCGCGTCATGCGAAACGCCGTCTTACATCGAGGGAGTTCTTTGAGAGATATACGCAGGTATTAAAAAATGGAGAGCTTGTGGAGTTTAAGACGGACAACAGAGATTTATTTGATTTTTCTTTGGGAGAGATTGAGCAGATCGAGGGCTGGGAGCTTCTGGGACATACATATGATCTTCATCATGAGCCGGAAATGAACGTGGGAAACGTTATGACGGAATATGAAGAAAAGTTCTCGGGAAGAGGAAATCCGATCCACAAATTGATCGCAAGGAAAATTGGATAATAGAAACAAAAAAACAATAGAAGGAAGATGAGGGAGAGAATGAAAAATCAAAAGGAAGCGCCGCAGAGGCTGATCTGCCGTCCGTATATTGTCGCGCTTCTGGCAGTTTTATGCTGCGCCCTTTGGGGCAGTGCGTATCCATGTGTGAAGCTTGGGTATGAGTGGTTTATGGTGGAGGGCGCGCCAGGCCAGATCCTTTTTGCGGGATACCGTTTCACTTTGGCGGGGATCGTGACGCTGGCAGCGGGATGTCTCATGGAAAGGAAATTTTTGACGATCCATCGGAGTATCATTCCATCTGTGCTGGCGCTTGGACTTTGCCAGACAACCCTTCAATATGCGCTGTTTTATCTTGGACTTGCGCATACAACGGGAAGTAAGGCGTCCGTGATCACGGCAACAAATGTATTTTTTTCGATATTGATCGCGCATTTTGCTGTTCCGGGTGAGAGATTGACGTGGAGAAAGTCACTTGGATGCATCTTTGGATTTGTCGGAGTGACTCTTGTAAATGTATCGGCCAATGGATTTGCCGGCGGTTTTCGTTTGTCCGGGGAAGGGCTTTTGCTGGTGATGGCCTTTTCTTATGGTATTTCTTCTGTCATGGTTAAATTTATCTCTCAAAAGGGCGACCCGGTAGCGATCACGGCGTACCAGTTGACCTTTGGGGGAATTGTGCTGGTTATGGCAGGGAAAATGCTGGGAGGACAGATTACTCCATGCGGAGCGAAGGCGTATCTGCTCTTTTCTTATATGGTGATGCTGTCGGCGGTGGCGTTTACAATCTGGACAATACTGCTGCGGTATAATCCGGTTGGACAGGTGTCGGTCTTCGGATTTGCCAACCCGGTGTTCGGGATCGTATTGTCGGGTCTGATCCTGCATGAGCAGTTTGTGTCGGTGAAAAATGTGACCGCACTTGTGCTTGTGTGTGTCGGTATCCTGATCGTAAATCTGCAAGAGGAGAAAAAATAAAAGAGTTTAAAGAATAGGAGGTCTTTTCATGAGTAGTGAACAAAATAAACCGGCAGAAAATAAAATGGGAACGATGCCGGTCAACAAATTGCTGATCACGATGGCGCTGCCAATGATGATTTCTATGCTGGTGCAGGCGCTTTATAACATTGTTGACAGTATTTTTGTTTCCAGATTATCGGAGGATGCGCTGACAGCGGTATCCCTGGCGTTTCCGATGCAGAATCTGATGATCGGCCTGGGCTCCGGCCTTGGTGTCGGTACAAATGCGCTTCTCTCCAGGGCTTTGGGAGAAAAGAAGCCGGAGAAAGCCAATCAGATGGCGATGCATGGTATTTTCCTTGCATTTTGCAGCTATATTATCTTCCTGGTGCTTGGACTTACGGTGGCGCGCCAGTTCTTTGTATTGCAGGATGCGTCGGATGTGATCACGGATTACGGATACGACTATCTGTCCATCGTTATGTGTGCAAGCATTGGTCTGTATTTTCAGATGATTTTTGAGCGGCTTCTGCAGGCGACAGGTAAGACGCTTTATACGATGTTCACGCAGGGACTTGGCGCGATCATCAATATTATTATGGATCCGATCCTGATCTTCGGTCTTCTGGGCGCGCCGAAGCTTGGAATCGCGGGCGCGGCGATCGCGACAGTTCTGGGACAGATCGTGGCGGCGACTCTTGCGCTGATCTTTAATATTAAAGTAAATACAGAAATTAATATTAAAATGACAAAGTTTCGCCCGTCTATGAGAGCTATCGGGAAAATCCTCTACATCGGCATTCCTTCTGTTATCATGGTGGCGATCGGTTCAATTATGACGTTCAGCGTCAACAAGATCCTTGCAGTATTTACATCTACGGCGGTTGCGGTATTTGGCGCGTACTTTAAATTGCAGAGCTTTTTCTTCATGCCGGTGTTCGGCCTTAATAATGGCATGGTTCCGATCGTGGCGTACAATTACGGGGCGCACAGGCCGGATCGTGTGACGGAGACGCTAAAGTGTGCGTTTATCTA
Source organism: uncultured Lachnospiraceae bacterium (assembly GCA_964590945.1). Taxonomy (GTDB): domain Bacteria; phylum Bacillota; class Clostridia; order Lachnospirales; family Lachnospiraceae; genus CAZPXF01. Next base: position 6,645 of record CAZPXF010000089.1, read on the forward strand.
TGCGGTGACGATCATGGTTTTGGCATTTGTTGTTCTGCATATTGTTCCGGCGCAGCTTCTTGGACTTTTTAATGCTTCGGAAAAGATGATGGAAATCGGCATCCCGGCGCTGAAGACAATAAGTATCAGCTTCATTTTTGCGGGATTTTGCGTCATTGCAGGCTCTTTCTTTCAGGCGCTTGGAAATGGAATTTACAGCACGCTCGTATCCTTTACAAGGCAGTTGATCTTTCTGGTGCCGCTGGCGTTCCTGTTTTCCAAAACCGGCAATATCGATATGGTATGGTGGGCGTGGCCAATCGCAGAGCTTGCATCTCTCGTGGTCAGCATGTATTTTCTCAGAAGGATCAACAATAAGATCATTCGCCCAATGAAAGAAGAGGGAAAAGATGAGCAGAAAGGATAACAGGGCGGAGGTTGTCTGTATCGGACAGGCGCTCGTGGATTGCATTACGAGAGGGAAGGAACGGGATCCCTACAAGAAAAACGTTTACCGCGCAGAGTCTGTCAGCATAAATACGGGCGGGGATGCGCTGAATGAATCTATCGTTCTGTCACATCTCGGACATCGGGTGAAGCTGGTGTGCGGGGTCGGCGCGGATGCGGCGGGGGATCTGGTGCTGAATACGGCGAAGAGCCACGGTGTAGATATCTCCGACGCGGTGCAGTCGGAACAACTGCACACCCCGGTTGCGAATCTGATGGTGGAGAAGGATGGATCGCGCCAGTCTGTCAACAGTCCGGCGACGATGCTGACGGGATTTGCGCCATGTCCGGAAGTCCTTCGCGGGGCAAAGGTAGTATCGCTTGCGAGTATGTTCCGCGCTCCCTTTGACCAGAGGGAGAACATTGTCCGAATAGTGAAGGCGGCGAAGGCAGAGAACGCCATCGTCTGCGCCGATACAAAGATGCCGACGTACCGGGAGATCGGACTTGCTGATATTGAAGAGATTCTTCCGTATATCGATTACATGTTTCCAAATGAAAATGAAGCGGCTTACTATACAGGCAAAAACGATTTTCCGGAAATGGCGCGCTATCTCAGGGAAAAGGGCGTCAGGAATGTTATTGTCAAAACGGGAGAGAAAGGTTGTACCGTATGCGGCGAAAAGGAAAGCTTTGAGATGCCTGCCCTTTCCGTGGATGCGGTAGATTCCACGGGAGCCGGAGATAACTTTGTGGCGGGTTTCATTTCCGGCCTTTTGAAGGGATGGAGCCTGCGGCGGTGCTGTGAGTATGGGACGGAGCGTGCGGCGGAGTGCGTGAAGTACGTAGGCGCTGTCACGGCAGCGGCGA
>CAZPXF010000090.1:0-7866 GCA_964590945.1 uncultured Lachnospiraceae bacterium
AATGGAACTGTACAATCATAGATTGTCTTGCAGCTTATTCCTACATCACTGATGGAATCTGAGTATTCTGGTGAAGATGATGGATCCAGCGGATGACAACGCACGCCGGGGATTGTGATAATATCCTTATCTCCCTGAAATCTTGTGTTCATAGCCCAGAGGACATCGTCCGTATCAAATGGATCTACGTCATCGTCTACAAGGATGACGTTCTTTAATTCCGGAAATGCCGAGAACGCAAGCAGCGCCGCCTGTCTCTGCTTTCCTTCGTCGGTGTGTACGCTCTTGACCATCTGAAGGACCGCCATATATTTTCCGCATCCTGCCCTATGTGCATAAACATTTTTCAGTTTTCCCGGAAGAGCCTTCTCGATCATTCCGATGATGCTTGCTTCTGTCGGAATACCTGCCATATTTGTATGTTCATCACTTGGCCCGATACATGTCTGCATGATTGGGTTTACCCTATGCGTAACTGCGTGTACTTTGATCAACCATGTTTCCTTACTTGCATGTCCGCTGTAGCCCGGGAACTCCGGCATAGCAAATCCTGTATGTGAATTCTGATCCTCCACAACGCGCCGTCCGGTGACAATCTCACCTTCTATAACATATTCTGCATTTGCAATTGCATTTTCATTGACTGTTTTACATTTTACAAGCTCCACCGGATGCTCTCTCAAAGCGCCCGCGATCGAAAGCTCATTAAAACCGAGCGGCGTTGTCGGCGGTTCAAAGCAAGCCGTGATCTCAATCGCCGGATCGACTCCAATACTGATTGAAATCGGAAGATTCTGTCCCAGCTCTTCCGCCCTCTCTGCCATAGCTCCGATATGTCTGGAGCCCGGCTGCAGGAATATAGACAGCTCATCTCTGGACTGGATACACATTCTATGGATCGTAACATCAGATTCACCGGTATCCGGATGTGTCGCATAACACATACCCAAAGTAATATATGGTCCTGCGTCTGTCGGCGTATTTGTCGGCGCAGGGACAAGCTTATTTAAATCAAAATCAGGATCTGTTGCCAGATGGACAACCTCCTGACAAGGCGCCTCCCCATGGATCACAACCGGAGCTTTTGCACGCTCTACACAGTCATGCAGGAGCCATCCAAGTTTTTCAGGCTCACATCCGAAAAGTGTTCCCACGCGCTTGCGGCTTGCCAGAACGCCGATAATAACCCTTGCATCGTCAAAGCCTTTAATGTTATTGAACATCATAGCCGGTCCGTCAATAGTTGTCGGTCTTTTAACTGTTCCGCCAGCCCCGACATAACGGTACACGCCGGAAAGCTCCGCTTCCGGATCCACTTCTACATCGGTCTCCACATACTGTCCACTCTGTGCTTTCAGTACCTCAATAGCAGTACGAAGATCTCTTATATCTGTTCTGTTATTCATATCTTAATCACCTCAATTACTTTCCTGCCGAAATCTTTATTAGGCCTTTTTCAGGATTTCTTCTATCCATGCGATTGCTTCCCCTGGATAGTCCGCTTCACTGTGCGGTTGATCCCAGACAAGCTGATAATCTACATCTTTCCCTGCATTTGCAAGCAGACAAGCCAGCGTCATACTGACAGAAAATGAAGTGTCCGCATCGCTTGCGCCCACGCGAATGCGGTAATACTGCGCCTGCCTGCTCTTTTCTTCTGTGCCGATATAACGAAACGGGTTGATGAGATAAATCTGTCTTGCCAGTTCTTCATTTCCCACAACCTCTGCATACCCTGCATAATATTTCTCATATTCCTCCGGGAACCGGTCCTTCAGCTTTCGGATCGCTTCGCCGATATATGAGTTAAAATGTCTCATCGGAATATCTGCATTTCCAAAAACCTTATTTTCTCCGCTGTCCATTCCCAGAATATCAAAGGATGTACAAGGCTTCATTCTGCGTCTGTGGTTCAGAATATAACTGTCGATATCACTGACCGAGGCTTTATTTCCATCCCATGAAAGCCATGTCCTCTTATCTTTTCCCTGCAATTTGACTGTCGGCAAAACCAATGGCCTTTCCTCCATTCCCTTCGGCGGTCTGGAAACCATATCTCCCAAAGTCGGCGGCTCCAACGGCTTCCCGCCGGGCGCAGGTTTGTTCAGCGCTACGCCGGGGCCTGCATGTCCCTGCATCAGATCTGCATCATCATCCTTATCTTCCATCGGAGCCGGCGCTTCATAAGTATAATTTCCGGATAAATAATCTTCAACACTATATTTCTCCGGAAGTTCGCCGTTCTCAAGCTTCCTCAGATAAATGCCGGCCGACTCATTCAGCTTTTCCATCAGATAATCCAGTCCGCTCCCGCTTCTTCCGTCTTCCCCGATGACAAGCGGCTCTCCGGTCTCAGGATGCTTCAGTCCCAGACTGTTAAAGTATTCAATATAATTTTTGGAAAGCTCTGCGGAAAGGGCCTCCTGAAATGCATTCATTACACCGGCAGGTCCGGCCGGTGAAGTCTCATTTTCTTTGTCTGCGCCAAACAGCCACTCGTATGCAAGATCCGCATGCTCAAGATCCACGATCGGGCAGTAAATCTGCGATGCATAAACCGCATCGCTTTCATCCATAAATGCCCCATTCTCCTCAAGATACGGAATAAATTTCTCATTATCGCCTGTAACAGCGAGCAGCGTAGACATAGCTCCGCCAGCGCTCCATCCAATGGAGATTATTTTCGTCATATCCCCCGGTATGGACGCCCGGTTATGTCTTATAAACCGGATTCCTGTTTTCAGATCAACCAGATTGATCGGCGCTTTCCCGCTGAATTTGCCATTTTCATCTCTGGATTCATGTCCGCGGTTGCCGCACGTAACGTAGACATATCCCTGTTTCAGATAAGGATGCGCATAACATCTTGGTCCCTCCAGCCATACATGAGGCATCTGCATATACCCTGCCGAATTATTTTCAAAAATGACCGGCGCCGTAGCTGCCGTATATCCGTTCATCTCACCGTCCGGATCAATCTCTCCTTTCGCATTCATATATGCTTCCGGAACAAAGATACTGAGTCTCTGAAATTTCGGAGTTACAGCTTTGTCCGTATAAAGGATATCTTCCAGACACCATACGCGGTATTTTTCATCGAAAATCCATGCATTTTTACAATCCAGCAATTCCATTGTTTCATTTGTAACCGATATCTCAAACATTTAAAAACCACTCCTTTCGATCAGTTTAACTGTTTTTCCATCCATGTCCAAAGAACATCCATATTCCAGTCGCTGGAATACTCTTTATCCTCGTGATCCGCATTCGGAAGCGGAACAAATTCTACTCTTCCCTGTCCCAGCTTCTGATAAACCGCATTCACAAGGTTCACACTCTGCATAAATGGAACCAGCCTGTCCACGCATCCATGCTCAACGAGAAGCGGAGCCATATTATCGCTAATATAAGTTGTCGGGTCAGCCTTATGAATCCACTCGTCAGAAAGTTCCGGAAGCGGACCGCCCATATAACTCGACTCGGCGGAAGATGCTTCATCATGATCCGCAAAGCTTACCCCATTTGCTCTTGCCTGATCATCCATATTTCTGAAATCGATCGGGCCAAACTGATCAATAGCAAAAAGGACATTGCAGTCCGTATCAAATTCTTTTTTCTCCTCGCCCGGAAATGCTCCATTCGGAATATTCATACCAAGCATCGCCGACAGATTTCCTCCCGCAGATCCGCCGATAACAGCGATTTTATCCGGAATGATATTGTACTCCGATGCATTCTTTCTCAGAAAACGCACAGCCTCCCTGCAATCCAATACGGCTGCCGGGAAGATCGCTTCCCCACTTAATCTGTATTCTATCGAACCAACCGCAATCCCTTTTTCAAGGAATCTCAGGTAAGTATCCATATGGTCATCGCGTTTATCTCCCATGCCGAATCCGCCTCCATGAATGTGCAGAAGGACAGCGAAAGGCCCTTCTCCCTCCTGCGGATAATAAAGATCAAACACCTGATTTTCGGATTCCTCAGCATACTGTACATCCAGCTTTTTATTTTTAATCCAACCGATATCCGCCATCTTCATTTCCACCGGAGGCGGGTCGCCGGCCTTATTCGTATCAAAGCTTAAGGAACCTTCCAGATTCGCATAATCATCCAAGCCAAATTCTTTTCCCATAATATAATCATTCCTCTCTTAACTATTTTAAGAAACCGGGACAGCCTGAACCATCCCGGCTTTCATTGGGAAGTCAGAAAAACAATCCTGTAAATATTTTTCTTACTTGCCAGCGTGATCTTTCTTTGCATTAGCCTCACGGAACTGAGGTGCATATTTTTCTACATTTGTCAGTAAAACCAGAATGAGAATGATCACACCGAAAATAGCGCCCATATATGTAAAATCAAACCTGATTGCCGCTATAGCCGAAGCTGACTGCACCTCTAATGATGGATCGTAGCCTGCAGACGCAAGCACCCATGCGCACATGCCGGAGCCAAATCCCATACCAATCTTGGAACCGATGGACTGAGCTGACGAGATCAGACCTTCAGAGCGAACTCCATATTTCCAGTATCCGTACTCTACGCAGTCCGGCACCAGTGCAAATACTGCGCTCAATAGCGGACCTGCGCCGAAGGAACGAATAACCGTACCGACAACGACGACAGTCGCATTTGTTCCTGCCAAACCACTGATAACGAAACCAATAATCAGAAGAACCGCACCGATTCCAAGGAACACCTGTTTTGACCATTTGTTGGAAATTGCAGGCATCAGGAACAGTATGATAATGCCGGGAGCCTGTCCGGCTGCGATCAATACAGACATATACATCGGATTACCCAGTACGGCGCTGCAGAAATATGTCTGAGCCGCAATAGCATTTGCATTCATCAGCAGAGAGAATACGCCTATGAGAAGCAGAAGCCAAAAATAACGGTTCTTCATTACAGATGGGAACTGCTGTTTCAAAGACGGCTTTGACTCGTTGGAATTGACGGAATTATCCGCTTCGGCATCCAGCTCAGTATTCACCAGCCCGGAAATCAGGATCAGTACGCCGGCGATCAAGCCGAGGAAAATACTTGCCCAATGCCATCCAAATGACAGAACCAGAGGTGTAATAGCAGAACCAGCAATCAGTCCGATAATACTATTACCAACAGCAGAGAATGTTGCAAGCATCGTACTTTCTTTAGGATCACGTGTCATCAGGGCAAGCATTGCTGTGTTGGCGATACCGAAAACAGTATAAACAATTACTGACATAAAAATATATGTAGCATAAGCATAAATAAGTTTCGTCCCTTCACTTGCACCTGCGGGAACATGCATCAGTAAAACAATTCCCACAAAAGTCAATGGACCGGAAGCAACCAGCCAGGGTCTTGCTTTTCCCCATTTCGTGGAAGTCTTATCTACAACTATACCCATAAGCAGATCGCTGACTCCGTCGAAAATACGACATACAACAAACATAGTTCCGATTGCTGCTGCTCCCATCATAGCTGTGTCTGTGTAATAGCTCAGCAGAAAAGCGGCTCCGATCTGGCTGAAAATATTACCGCCGCCAGTTCCGGCTCCATACAGGATCTTCCGCCATAATGCAATTTTTTTAGTGTCGTTCATAGTTTTTTCTCCTTCCTTATGTAAAATTTCCCTTAAGATCATCGACTGCTTAATGATCTCGTGTAAGAATTGAATAAATAGTAGCATATTTCGATTTTCTCTTTTATGCAAATAATTGATTTACCAACCCGTACCGGATATAATAATATTGTAATTATGAATAAACAGTGAGGAGATCAATATGGATTTAGACAGATTGCAGGAATTTACGATTATAGCGGAGGAAAAATCCTTCAAAAAAGCGGCCAAACGACTCGGAATTGCGCCTAATGTACTTTCAACACGTATGCGAACCTTTGAACAATCGATCAATAAAACGCTCATCGATCATGTGAAAAACGGAATTGAGCTTACGGAAACCGGAAAGGTGCTTCTGCCAAATGCAGAAATACTTCTTAAATCATACAAACAGGTAAAAGACTCTATGGATGATTTGAAAAATCATACTTTTCAAAGTCTGCACCTGCAATTCTGTTCTCATCTTGTTGCCTCGGAGCTGGGGCCTTATCTGGATATTTTTTGCAGAAATCATCCGCAATTAATTCTGGATATTTATGATGAAAACACATGTACAATCCGGGGCGGACTGAAAACCGGCAAAGTAGATATATCTTTTGTCATATGCAGAAAGGATGATTTTACCGACATTTCCGGCAGGATTCCACTGTCATATTTTCCCGAAATGTATGTACATCTTCCTGTAGATCATCCTTTGGCAAACCAAAAAGCAATCCGTTTCTCTGATCTTTCAGGAGAAACTTTTATCTTATATCCAAGCATGCTGGAACCATGGATCCGCAACCTCCAAATATCTATTTTGGATCAATCCGGAATCGACTATCAGATTTATGAAGAGACCAGCTCGCCGTTTTTCTTCAATCTTCTCGTTCCTATTGGAAAAGGAATCCGGCTTTGGAACTGGCGGGAAGAAGTCGCTCCAAATACCGTACTGATTCCAATTATGGACAAGGGATATGACACCTATCTTTACATGTTATACGATACGGAAACAATAAACCAGGCAGTTATACCATTTATCAATAATTTTTTAGAATTCAGGAGTAATAGGAAATGACAACTGAACAATTAACCGAATTTTATATTCTATCAACAACACTCAGCTACAGCAAGGCTGCAGAAAAACTGTTTATTTCACAGTCAACATTAAGCCGCCATATAAAAAGTATGGAGGAAGAGCTGAATATCCCTCTGTTTTCCCGGACAACGCGAAACGTTGTATTAACAGGCGAAGGAAAATTCTTCCTGACACAGGTTCCCCGACTCTTAAAGAAAGCGACTGATATGGAATCTGTACTGACTTCCGAGTCCGTAAAGGCAAATGGAAATATAAAAATTCTGTTCTCTTCACAGACATTAAACAGCGGGATTCTGCAATTTCTGCGTAACTTTCAAAATCAATATGAAAATATAAATCTCGAGATGGAGCTTCTCACCACATTTCCGGATATCGACGTGATCTATAATGCTGATATTATGATTTCTCCATCCGATTTTACCGGAGTCAAACCATCCGATATCAACGCAACGCTTGCAACCACACAGTCAGCGCTGCTGGCTATCCCTCCTTATCATCGCTTTGGAGGAGAACCATCCGTCAGTCTTTTTGACCTGAGAAATGAGACATTGATCATTCCTCACGAAAACGGCCTTACAAATCCATATGTGCAGATATCATTTATGGCGCATCGCAGATGCTACGGTCATCTTTCAAAAACCTCCGCTTCCACAGAGGATCAGGCGCTTTTGCTGGTTGAACTTGGCCGTGGAGTCATGATACTTCCGCACCATCTCAAGCATCACGTATATGCGCATACGCAAACATTACCGGTTTCGGACAGAGAGTGTTTCTTCCCAATTTATGTGTACCATAATCGTAACAATAATAACGGCGCTGCTATGCTGTTTTTCAACAGTATAATGGAACATTTCCAAACAAGTCCTCTATAATGAATATGTCTGAATCATTTATCGCTTTCATATGAAGCAAAGTATGCCGCCGGGCGTACATAAAAAAACCGAACCCCGTTCCACCTGAAACTGGCTTCGGTTTTTTATGCGCGTGGCCGGACTCGAACCGGCACGGTGTCGCCACCGAGGGATTTTAAGTCCCTTGCGTCTACCTGTTCCGCCACACGCGCAAACTTACACAACACAGCAAGACTGTGTTACATAAAAATGGGACCTATAGGGCTCGAACCTATGACCCTCTGCTTGTAAGGCAGATGCTCTCCCAGCTGAGCTAAGATCCCATAACG
>CAZPXF010000091.1:0-7770 GCA_964590945.1 uncultured Lachnospiraceae bacterium
AGTCCGGACATTTGCCGTCCACCAGCTGGGACTCCGTCCAGAAGGATTCGCACGGCGTGCAATAAAGCCCCTCGTAGGAGCCTTTGTAAATATCGCCTTTATCGTACAGCTTCTTAAAAATCTTCTGTACCTGTTTTTCATGATCCTCATCCGTCGTACGGATAAATTTGTCGTAGGATGTGTTCATCATATCCCAGATTCTCTTGATCTCGCCTGCCACATTGTCAACATATTCTTTCGGCGTGATGCCGGCCTCTTCCGCTTTCAGTTCAATCTTCTGCCCATGCTCGTCCGTTCCCGTCTGGAAAAAAACATCATAACCCTGACTTCTCTTATAACGGGCGATTGCATCCGCCAGTACGATCTCATACGTATTGCCGATGTGCGGCTTGCCGGATGTGTAAGCAATCGCTGTCGTCATATAAAATTTCTTCTTTTCCATCATCTTTCCCTCCTGAAATGAATCTTCTTCACTGCATTATGCTTTGTTTAATCAACAAAAAGGTATCATATGTAAATGAAAAAGTCAAAGTCTGTTGCAGTTTCAAACGGTATTATCTTATTATTTACAAAAATCCTGAATCCTGTCCAAAGATTCCGCCTTTGCATAGAGAAGCTCACAAAGCCCCTCATCCGGCTCGGTCTGATCCGGAACCATGATTACCCGGCATCCCGCACGGTACGCGCTTTGCACGCCATTTGGAGAGTCCTCCACCGCGATACATTCCTGCGGCTCCAGACCAAGCTGTTCACATGCATAAATATAGACGTCCGGCGCAGGCTTTCCTCTCTTCCTGTCTTTGGCGGATATCAGCCGGTCAAAATACGGCAGAAGTCCGCATCTTCCCAAAAGATCCTCCGCACGCTTCACGCTGCTGGCCGTGACTACCGCTCTTACAATATCTGCCTCCTGCAAAAATGTAAGCAGCTCTATGGCTCCCTTTTTCACTTCCACTCCATTTTTCTCCAATACAGGATCCATAAGTATATTTCGCTGCTCCCGAACCTTCTGATAATCGACCTCCGGACCGAACAGCTCCCGCAAATGCCGCGCACCGTAGGGGGAACCGAGTGAACGCATGGAAAGCGCCTGCTCGTCCGTCATATGATAGCCAAAATGCTCCAGCGCCTTCGCCCAGAAAATTCTATAATATTTCTCAGTATCAACCAGCGTTCCGTCCATATCAAAAAGGATTGCTTTTATCATGTTGTAACCTGCCCTTATCTTTTCTCTCCAGAAAATATCCCTGTCCGCGCGCCGCACGGATCTGCACCTCCGCTCCGAGCGAGGCCAGTTTTTTCCGCAAATATGAAATATAGACCCATACGACATTTAATTCCGTCTCAGAATCCAGTCCCCAGATTTTTTCCAGAAAATGATCCGACGAGATCACCTGTCCCGGATTCGCCATCAGAAGCTCCAGCATCTGAAATTCTTTATTCGGCAGACGGAACTTCCCCTTAGCCGTGCTCAGGGTAAAAGTCGCCTGATCTAAGGTCAGGCCTCCAAATTCCAATACCGAGCTGACGGCCTCCGTTCTTCTCCTTGTGATCGCACGGATCCTGGCCAGAAGCTCCTTCGCCGCAAAGGGCTTTGTCAGGTAATCATCCGCCCCCGCATCCAGCCCTTCCACCCGGTCATCGATCTCTGCCCTGGCAGTGAGAATCAGGACGGGAACTCCATTGCCTTCCGCGCGGATCTTTTTCAACACCTCGATGCCATTCATCCCCGGCATCATGATATCCAGGATCACTCCGTCATAATTCTCCGCCCGCATATAATCATACGCATCCAAACCGTTGTATACCGCATCCACCGAATAATTGTTATGCTTCAAAATGACTGTGAGGGCATCCGCCAAATCTTTTTCATCCTCCGCAAGCAACAGCCGCATTTCCGTCATCCTCCTTTTCCCCGCAGGGCAAACCCGCATTCGCCCCAAAGCTTTACACGCGAAATTCCGCTGTAATCACCAGCTTTTTCCGATCCGGGCTGACGGCCGTGATCTTTCCTTTGTGCGATTGTACGATCATCCGCGCAATCGAAAGGCCGATCCCCGAACCGCCTGTCTCAGAGTTTCTTGAAGAATCCAGCCGGTAAAATCTTTCAAACAGCTGATCCATGTTCTCTTTTGGAAATCCCTCCGCCTGATTCGCCACCGAGAGGCTGATCTTCCTGCTGCTTCTGTGCAGCGAGATTTCAATGACGGACTCCGGCAATGAATACTTTACTGCATTATCCATAAGAATCCCGACAAGCTGACGGATGCCTCCTTCGTCTCCTGTCATAGATACCCCTTCCTCTATGGATGTGCAAAGCCGTTTTCCCTCTGTTGAAATTACTGTCTCAAAAGGACGGATCGCCTCCAAAACGGCCTCCGAAACCGAAAATTCCGTGCTTACGATCTCGGACCTTCCCTCGTCCATTCTCGTAAGAGCCACCAGCTTCCGCGTCAGTTCGCTGAGACGCTGAACCTGATTTTTCGTGCTTTGCGTCCACTGGCACTCTCCCATTGTCATCTCAATGACTTCCGTGTTCGCATCGATAATGGTGAGCGGAGTCTTGATCTCGTGGCTGGCATCCGTAATAAAGCGCTTCTGCTTGTCATAGCTCTCCTCCACGGGGCGAAATACGATTTTCGAAAAGATCAGCACCAGAACAAACACCGCCAGAAGTCCTCCGACCGAGACGGCAATGCTGATAAATGCCTGATTCTGAAATGCATCAAGCTCCAACCCGCAATCCACGAAAATGATCATGCTCCCCTCAGATGCGTCCACACATCTGTATCGGTAAATACCCTGAAAGCCGCGCTCCTTGTTTTTCGCACTGACAGCCTCTGCATACTGCTGCGCCTCCGTCCTGCTGACAGCCGCAATACTCTTCATATCCATCTGTGCAGCATTGCCGTCCTCATCCAGCGTCACCGTGAAAAAGCGCGTCTGAAACGGCGTTTCCTTTGAAAAAACCCGGTCCGGCATACCAGCGTCTCCCTTATCCGGCGTTTCCTCCCGAAACCGTCGGTCAAAGCGGCCTCCATTTTCAGCCAGATAGCCTGTCATCCGGTCTGCCTCCTCCAGGACTCTTCTGTAATTCAGTATGTTCATAACTCCCATAATAACTGCGAGCACAACAAAGGTTGAACTCATCGCTATGAGGATGAACTTTTTTCTCAGCAATGTAATCATACCTGTCACTCCGGTTCCTGCGGTAATCCGTTCCCATTATACCATGCGGCGGCTGTGGATTGCTACGCTGTTTTATTCATCGTTATCAGCCCGAATACCGCAGCGCATCGATCGGCTTTTTCCCTGCAGCCTTTGCTGCCGGATAGAGTCCGAACACAACGCCTATGATACAGGAAAAGCCAATCGCAACGCCCACAACCTGTAGATTCATAGCAAGACTCATGGAATCTCCCATCACAATACCGGCAATCCTGAGCGCCGCCCAGGAAAACCCTACGCCAATCAGGCAGCCTGCAACGCTTACGATCACCGCCTCCAAAAGGAACTGCAGAAGAATACTTCTGTAGCTGGCTCCGATTGCCTTTCGTATTCCAATCTCCCGTGTACGCTCTGTCACCGATACGAGCATGATATTCATGATCCCGATACCTCCGACCAGAAGTGAGATTCCCGCAATGCCTCCGAGCATGAGCGCCATCGTATTCCCTACTTCCTCCATTGCCTCCATAATTTCCGACTGATTCTGTATGGAATATGCGTCCTCATCGCTGCCGAGCCGTTTAAACATAATATTTTCCACCGCCGTTTCCGTCTCATCAAGAGAGCTGCCGCCTGTAGAAGAGTTCGACCAGAATGAATCCGTATTCTCTTCGGCTGTATCTTCTGCAGAAATATACACCATGGTAATATCCAGTGCATTTTCCGCAAGTCTGCTATATGTAGAATACGGGATATACCCTTCAAGGTTCACGCTCTCCGAAGTATCGGAACTGTCCGAATCGGAATCGGATGTACTTACCACTGCCGATGACGTCCCTGTCAGGCTGTCATCCTCCGCAAGAACGCCTGCAACCAGGAAGCTTTTGCCATCCACCTTCAGCGTCTCTCCTTCTGCATCGGCACGCCCAAAAAATTCCACTGCCGTATCTGAGGTCAGTACGATCACATAAGAATCATTCTCCACGTCCGTATTCTTCAGAAAACGTCCTGCCAAAAGCTCCTGATCCATAATATCAAAATATGCGCCTGTCGTTCCGTAAACAGTCATATTTCCTTCCGTATACCCGCTCTGTCCCGTCGCACTTGTCCGTCCATATGGTGCATATGCTCCGATCGTATCATCATCAAACAGTTCTGAAAGCTCCGACAGCCGGATCGGATTCTCCTTGTCATCCAGCACCTGCACCATCAGAAAATCAGAACCCATAGACGAAATCCGGTCTGAAACCGAACTTTTTGCACCATCTGCGATAGAAACCAGTACAACCAAAGCCGCAACGCCTATGATCACGCCAAGCATTGTAAGAAAGGTACGCAGTTTATTGGTAAGCACGGCGCTCCATGCCATTTTCCAGGTTTGACGGATCATTGCTCCACCTCGCTGACTTTTCCATCTCTGATATAAATTTTCCGTTCCGCTTCCTCTGCGATCTCCTGGTTATGTGTGATCAGCACAACCGTATTGCCCTCATTGTGAAGCTCATGGAACAAACGCATAATCTCGCGTCCGGTCATCGAATCGAGATTGCCTGTCGGTTCATCCGCCAGGAAAATGGAAGGTCTTGTCACAAGCGCTCTTGCTATGGCGACTCTCTGCTGCTGCCCGCCGGACAGTTCCGACGGTTTGTGTTTTCTGCGGGAAGTCAGCTCTACCTGCTCCAGCGCCTCTTTCACCCGTTCCTTCCTCTCATGCGCAGATATGCCCTGATAGATGAGCGGCAATTCCACATTTTCCTCTGCGTTCAGACGCGGGAGAAGATTGAAATTCTGAAAAATAAATCCGATCTTACGGTTACGTATTCTGGCAAGCTGGGTTTCCGAATACTCGAGGATCGGTATATCGTCCAGAATATATTCGCCCTCATCCGCTGTATCCAGGCAGCCGATAATATTCATCATCGTCGACTTCCCGCTGCCGGACGGTCCGACAATACTCACAAATTCACCCTGACTAATATTCAGGTTCGCCTTATTCAGCGCATAGACCGTATCTCCTCCGACCTGATATATCTTAGAAACATCTCTGAATTCAATCATCAATTATCACCCCGTCTTTCGCCGGATGGCATATTGCCGCCATTTTCGCCGAACGGCATATCTCCTCCGCCGTCGGACATGCCTCCTTTGCCGGACATGCCGCCGTCTCCGTCTCCGAATCCGCCGTTCATCTGACCGGAACTATCGCCGGATATGTTCCCTGACTTCTGATAATAAACCGTATCGCCTTCAGAAAGTCCGTCTGTGATCTCGACCGTACTGCCGTCAGATATCCCGGTAGTCACCTCTGTCTCACCGGAAAGATTCCCTTCATCATCCTGCTCTGTGTATACAAACACCTTCCTGCCTTTTTCCTGAAGAGCATTGACCGGTATCGTCAGGACGTCTTCTTTTTTCTCCACAACAATTGTGGCGGATGCATTCATTCCTGCTTTTATCTGGTCATCCTTCTCAAGAGAAATCTCTACTACATATTTTGCAGAGCTCCCGCTTGTTGAACTTGCGCTTGCGCTGACCTTTGTTACCGTTCCTGTGAAGGCTTCATCTTCGATGGCGTCCAGCGTAATCTCCGCCTCCTGATCTTCCGCCACAGAATTAATATCCAGTTCATCCACATTGACAGAAAGCAGCATCGTATCATCGGTTGCAAGAGTAAACGCGGTCACCTCCGTAATGGAAGCCGATGACGTTTCGCTGTCCGAGGAAGAACCGGATGACGCGGCGCTGCTGCCTGTACTGCTGGTTGAGCCTGTGCTGCCGCTCTTAGCAGATGCGCTCGCTGTGCTCCCGCTGCCGGAAGATTCCGCGCCGCTGCTTTTCGCGGAGGATTCTGTCCCGCTGCTTTTCGCAGAAGAATCCGCTCCATCACCATTGGTTGAATCCGTGCTGCCGGAGGAATCGGAAGAATTGCCTGTGTCTTTTCCGTCAGACGAACTTTCCTCCTCATTACTGTCAGCCGCTGTCTCCGGAAATGTAATGGTAAATGTCGCCGTCTTTCCGTCTCCGGAAACCGTAACGCCCGACAATGTACCTGTCTCTGTCTTTGTAATACTGTTGCCGGTAAATACATATCCATCCGCCGCCTGCAGCGTAATTTCGGCTCTGTATGTAGTCTCTGCTGCAAATGTGTCCGCTGATGGATTCCACACAATACTTCCGCTGTAGCTGCCGTCCGACACATAGATACTGGTCTGGGGCTTCTCCCCGGTAACCGGCGCTGCAACTACAAGTTTGGATGCTGAGCTGCTGTCGCTTCCCGCAACAGCCAGGGAAAGTGTTTTCTCTTCTTCCGATTCTTCATTATCATCATCTGCATCTGTGTCATCCGATGTCCCGGACGCTGACGATAATGTCATAATCTTATACGTACTGCCGCTTTCACCACTTCCATCCCCTGTGACGCTGCTGTTCATATTTGACACACTGCTGCTCATATTTGACACGCTGCTGCCGGAAGACCCGGAAGTTCCATTGGAATCTGTGCTGTCCGTAACATTCACATCCACAACTGTTCCATCCTGATCCGCTGTGATTTTCCCGGTCTGTACCATCTGCGCGAGCTTCTGCGCCGTCTGCGCCAGTTCCTCCCGCTGCGAGAGAAGAACCGCATATTTCTCCGAGTTCTCATCATTAATTATGGTAAAAAGCTTCGTCCCCGCTGAAACTGACTGCCCCTTCGAAACATGGATCTTCGAGACAGTTCCGCTTCCTGCTATGACTTCCATTTTATCCCCTGTATCGCTTGCTGAGATGACAAGAAGAGCGCCATTTTTCGCGATCCTCTCTGTCACACTGTCGCCCTTTTTTGCGTAAATCTTCTGAATCGTACCGCTGACGGATGCAGTCACCGTCTCCGTGTCATCTCCGTTTTTGCAGTCATTGATCTGATCGTCTATATCTTCTATAGACTCCTGAACTGTTGACAAAACCTCCAATACGGAAGTCTTATCCACGGTCGCCAGCACATCGCCCTCAGAGACCGCATCGCCGCTCTCCACTTTTACTTCTTTCACGGTGATTCCGGACGGAATCTGCACGGACTCCGAGGCTTTCAGCTCCAGATTGCCGGTTCCGACGATCGTATTGGAAATCGTCCCCTTTTCTGCTACGGCTTTCTGGACTTTTGCCGTATCTTCCATCCCTCCGTTATTTCTCTTCAGGAAGAATAATACTCCCGCTCCCACACAGGCAACAACGATAACCGCTCCGATTATCAGCACCTTTTTATTCTTTACTTTCAATTTCCGCACATCTTCTTCCTCCTGTTATTGCTTTTCCCTTTATGACCCTGATGTTTCCGCCAGACAGACCGCAAACCGATCTGCTCCGTACCGCCATTCACTATACCGTGGATTGCTGCCGGTCGCCCCTGTCTCTCATCCCGCCGGATATCACGGTTATCGTCTCAACCTTGCCGTCCTCGTCAAAGGTAACCCTGATCGTGTCCCCTTCGGAAATATCATCTATAGATATCTCTTCCTCAGTGGCTTCCGGCTTTCCTTTGCCGCCGGACCGATTCCCAAAGTTCTCTGCATCCGGAGACTTCTCCGTATCTTCGCTGTCCGCGGAATCCTCCGTATCTTC
>CAZPXF010000092.1:0-7588 GCA_964590945.1 uncultured Lachnospiraceae bacterium
AATAAATTATGCTGAAAGCAGGAATCACAGGAAAACAGGAAGTAATAGCAGATGAATCAAATTCCGCCAGGGCAATGGGGAGCGGAACACTCGATGTATTTGCAACGCCGGCAATGATCGCGCTTATGGAAAAGACGGCATGGACAAGCGTTGCCGGTGAGCTTGAGGATGGCTGCGGTACAGTAGGAATCAGCCTGAACGTTGCACATAGCGCGCCGACGCCGCTCGGAATGAAGGTGACGTGTGAGAGTGAGCTGACTGCGGTAGATGGAAGAAAGCTTACCTTTAACGTGAAGGCTTATGATGAAAAGGGCGTGATCGGGGAAGGAACGCATGAGCGCTTTATCATTCAGAATGAGAAGTTTCAGAAGAAGGCAGATCAGAAAAAAGATTTGCAATTCTCTTGACAATTGTCGTCTTATAAAGTAAAATCAATTTCGTTGCTGCGGCAGCAGCATGCCCAGATAGCTCAGTTGGTAGAGCAGGGGACTGAAAATCCCCGTGTCACTGGTTCGATTCCGGTTCTGGGCATTCGCGCAAGGCGCATGCGGGTGTAGTTCAATGGTAGAACACCAGCCTTCCAAGCTGGATACGTGGGTTCGATTCCCATCACCCGCTTCTTTTTACATAAAGGAGAATTTCAGCGGTTTTAGAGAAATCTGAACCGTTTTTTGTTTTATCTGGAATTAAAGTATGATATACTAATCTTGAATTGTGCGGATGCACGACGGAATTTAAAGGAAAGTGGAAAAAGAAAGGAAGGACTTGTTATGTTAAGAATTGGTCTTTTAACAAGTGGTGGAGATTGTCAGGCGCTTAATGCAACCATGCGCGGCGTTGTAAAGGGACTGGCAGCCAACGTGAAGGATTTGGAAGTTTATGGTTTTATGAATGGATACAAGGGGTTGATCTATGGCGATTTCCGTATGCTGAAATCCTCTGATTTTTCAGGTATTCTTACAAAAGGAGGAACGATCCTCGGGACGTCCAGACAGCCGTTTAAGATGATGCGCGTTCCGGATGAGAACGGACTGGACAAGGTAGAGGCTATGAAGCAGAATTATTACAAGCTTCGTCTGGACTGTCTGGTTATCCTCGGCGGTAACGGAACACAGAAGACGGCGAACCTTCTTCGTGAGGAGGGATTGAATATTATTCATCTGCCGAAGACGATCGATAATGATATCTGGGGAACGGATATGACGTTCGGCTTCTATAGCGCTGTGAATATTGCAACGGACGCTATCGACTGCATCCACACGACAGCATCTTCCCATCAGAGGGTATTTATTGTTGAGGTTATGGGACATAAGGTTGGCTGGGTAACATTATACTCAGGTATTGCAGGCGGCGCCGACATCCTTCTTCTGCCTGAGATTCCATATGATATCGATAAGGTTTGCGCTGCGATCCAGGCAAGAAGGGACAGGGGAAGCGGATTTACGATCCTTGCAGTTGCAGAAGGAGCTATTTCCAAAAAGGACGCGAAGCTCAGCAAGAAGGAGCTGAAAAAGAAGCAGGAGAAGGATGCGCAGAAATATGCGTCCGTATCTTATAAGGTTGCGGCTGAGATCGGAGAGAGACTCGATATGGAGATCCGTGTAACGGTTCCGGGACATATGCAGCGCGGCGGAGCGCCATGCCCGTATGATCGTGTTCTTTCCACAAGACTTGGTTCTGCGGCAGCACAGAGCATTATGGACAAAGATTACGGCAATATGATCGGAATCGTAAATGGAAAGACTGTCCGCGTTCCGCTTAAGGAGAGCGCAGGCAAGCTTAAGACCGTAGATCCGAAGTGTCAGGAGATCCAGGAAGCGAAGAGAATGGGTATCAGCTTCGGTGATTAATTGAAATGGAAATATGGGCAGCGTAAAAGTGCGCTGCCTGTTTAGAGGGAGAGGGACAATATGTCATATACTGCCCTGTACAGGAAGTTCCGTCCGGCGAAATTTGATGAGGTGAAAGGCCAGGATCATATTGTAAAAACTCTGAAGAATCAGATCCGGTCCGGGCGGATCGGCCATGCATATCTGTTCTGCGGAACAAGGGGAACCGGCAAGACAACGGTTGCCAAGATTTTTGCAAAAGCGGTGAACTGCGAGCGCCCGGTAGATGGGAGTCCGTGCGGCGAGTGCGCGGTGTGCCGGAACATTGCATCCGGTACATCGATGAATGTGATCGAGATCGATGCGGCTTCCAACAACGGCGTGGACAATATCCGCGACATTCGGGAAGAAGTGATGTACTCCCCGACAGAAGGTAAATACAAGGTCTATATTATCGATGAGGTGCATATGCTCTCCATAGGAGCGTTCAATGCACTTTTAAAAACACTGGAAGAACCTCCGTCATATGTGATCTTTATTCTGGCGACGACGGAGGCTCATAAGATTCCGGTGACGATCCTGTCCCGGTGCCAGCGCTATGATTTTAAACGGATCACGATCGATACGATCGCATCCCGGATGCAGGAACTGCTTGATGTGGAGCACGTTCAGGCAGAAGAGCGTGCAGTGCGCTATATAGCAAGGGCGGCGGACGGATCGATGCGGGATGCATTAAGTCTTTTGGATCAGTGTATTGCGTTCTATCTTGGACAGAAATTAACATATGAAAACGTTCTGGAAGTTCTGGGAGCGGTAGATACCGAGGTGTTCAGCCGTCTGTTCCGTCAGGTTCAGAAAAGGGACGCCGCGGAGGCGATGAAATGCGTGGATGATCTGGTGTCATCCGGGCGTGATCTGTCGCAGTTTACGTCGGATTTTACGTGGTATCTCCGCAATCTGCTTCTTGCGCAGAGCTCGGATGATCTGGAGGATATACTGGATATTTCCCCGGAAAATCTGGCGAATTTACAGGAAGAAGCAAAAGAAACCGATGCGGGCACACTGATCCGGTATATCCGTATTTTTTCAGAATTGTCCTCACAGATGCGGTATGCATCCGGGAAACGGATTCTCCTTGAGGTGGCGCTTATCAAGCTGTGCCGTCCGCAGATGGAGACAGATACCGATTCTCTTCAGGAGAGGATTCGCGCACTGGAAGAGAAGATAGAACAGGGGATTGGCGTACAGCCGGCGGCAGTTTATACTGGCAATGCGGCGGCGCCGGTTCGGGAGGCGCAGCCGGAGGCAAAGGCAGAGGTTCCGCGCGCGATCCCGGAAGATGTAAAGGAAGTCGTGCGGAATTTCCGGAAGATCGCAAGTCAGACGTCCGGTCTTTTAAAGACATATTTGAAACAGGCAAAGTTAAGTCTTGGCGGGGATGACCGCCTGTTGATCGTTATGCCGGATGAAATGGCGTCCAGCGTGGTCGGTAAGGAATCGAACCGGCAGGAACTGGAAAGCCTGATTGAAAAAGAGATCGGCAAAGCCGTAACCGTGGAGGTGCGCCATGTGGAAGGCGGACGCCGCTTCGAGGACAGCTTTGTAGATATAGAAAAGCTTATCCATATGGATATTATAATTGAAGATGAATAGAGGCAGCAAGGGCTGTCGTGATAAGGAGGAGAACCATGGCAAAACGTGGTGGATACGGCGGAGGAATGCCGGGAAATATGGCGAATCTTATGAAACAGGCGCAGAAAATGCAGCGTCAGATGGAAGAGCAGGCAAAGGAGATGCAGACCAAAGAGTTTACGGCGACCGCAGGCGGCGGCGCGGTTGAGGTTAAGGTGAATGGATCTCATCAGGTGCTTTCCGTGACTTTGGATCCGGAGGTCGTTGATCCGGACGATATCGAGATGCTTCAGGATCTGATCGTTGCGGCAGCAAATGAAGCTCTGCGCCAGATTGAGGAGGCGTCTGCTTCCGCTATGAACAAGCTGACCGGAGGCGTGGGCAATATGCCGTTTTAACGTCCGGTATGCATGAGAAGCTGTCCTGCGGATGGCTTTCGTGCATTCGCGTATCTTAAATGAATAGAGGTTGATATTGTATGGATTACTACAGCGGCCAGATGTCAAAGCTGATGGAGGAATTGGCAAGGCTTCCGGGGATTGGGAAGAAATCTGCGGGAAGACTGGCGTATCACATTGTCCATATGCCGAAAGAGCAGGTGGAGAAGCTGGCGTCCGTGATGGTAGATACACGCAACAGCATTCGTTATTGCAAATGTTGCTATACTCTGACAGATCAGGAGATTTGTCCGATCTGCCGGAGCAGTGACCGCGACAAGAAGACGATCATGGTCGTGGAGGATCCCCGTGATCTCGCGGCATATGAAAAGACCGGCAAATACGAGGGCGTTTATCATGTGCTGCACGGAGCGATTTCCCCGATGCTCGGCATCGGACCCGGGGACATCAAGCTGAAAGAGCTGATGCAGCGGCTTCAGTCGGAGGATGTGAAGGAAGTGATCATCGCGACCAACTCCAGTCTGGAAGGGGAGACAACGGCAATGTACATCAGCAAACTGATCAAGCCGACGGGGATCAAGGTGACCAGGATTGCCAGCGGGGTCCCGGTGGGCGGCGATCTCGAATATATTGATGAAGTAACTTTGCTTCGCGCACTGGAAGGGAGAACAGAATTATAGTATAATGATTTTGTCAGCCTGAACTTTTATTGACAGAAAATGGACAATCTGATACTTTATTTTTAAGTATACGATCCGGACACGATGCAGCGCATGATTTCCCAAACAGGGACTTGTCCGGTAAAGTATAAATTCATTTTATTAAGGAGGAAAATAATTAATGAACAAGGTAGAACTTCAGAAGACTGCTAATAAAGTCCGCAAAGATGCTGTGACTGCAGTCTATCACGCAAAGTCCGGACATCCAGGTGGATCTTTATCTGCGGCAGATATTTATACGTATCTGTTCTTTGAAGAGCTGAATATTGATCCGGCTGATCCAAAGAAAGAGGACAGGGATCGTTTTGTATTATCCAAAGGCCATACGGCTCCGGGATATTACGCAACACTTGCTAACAGGGGATTTTTTGATGTTGAGGATCTGAAGACGCTCCGTCATGTTGGTTCTTATTTACAGGGACATCCGGATATGAAGCACATTCCGGGCGTTGATATGTCCAGTGGTTCTCTTGGACAGGGAATTTCCGCGGCAGTCGGTATGGCCATCTCCGGCAAATTGAACAACAAAGATTATCGTGTATACACACTTCTTGGCGACGGCGAGATTCAGGAAGGTCAGGTATGGGAGGCTTCCATGCTTGCAGGACACAGAAAGCTGGACAATCTTGTTGTTATCGTGGATAACAATAACTTACAGATCGATGGTAAGATTACTGACGTCAACAGCCCATATCCGATCGACAAGAAGTTTGAGGCTTTCAATTTCCATGTGATCAACATTGACGGACACAATTTTGATGAGATTGATGCGGCTTTCAAGGAAGCAAAGGCCACAAAGGGACAGCCGACGGCTATCATCGCGAAGACTGTAAAAGGAAAAGGAGTTTCCTTCATGGAAAACCAGGCGGGATGGCATGGAAAAGCTCCTAATGACGAAGAGTATAAGATCGCTATGGATGACTTAGCGAAGCTGGATTAGTAGAAAGCAGGTGGAATAGAATGGCAGACGTAAAGAAGATTGCAACTCGCGAGAGCTACGGGAATGCTCTTGTTGAGTTAGGTAAAAAACATGATAACCTCGTAGTTCTGGATGCTGACCTTGCAGGCGCAACAAAGACAGGCACATTCCAGAAGGCTTTCCCGGAGCGTCATATCGATTGCGGTATCGCTGAGGGCAATATGATAGGCGTAGCGGCAGGCCTTGCAACGACGGGTATGGTTCCATTTGCAAGTTCCTTCGCTATGTTCGCAGCAGGACGTGCATTTGAGCAGGTTCGTAATTCTGTTGGATATCCGAAATTAAATGTTAAGATCGGCGCTACACATGCCGGCATCTCCGTAGGTGAGGACGGCGCTACACATCAGTGTAATGAAGATATCGCTCTTATGAGAACGATTCCGGGTATGGTTGTTATCAATCCGTCCGACGATGTGGAAGCAAAAGCCGCAGTTGAAGCAGCATATGAGCATGTAGGCCCTGTATATCTCCGTTTTGGAAGACTCGCAGTACCTGTGATCAATGACAACGACGATTATAAGTTCGAGCTGGGGAAAGGTATCGTTCTGCGCGAAGGGAAGGACGTTGCGATTATCGCAACAGGCCTTGAGGTATCCGAGTCTCTTGCAGCAGCAGAGAAGCTTGCGGCAGACGGAATCGAAGCAAAGGTTATCAATATCCACACGATCAAGCCGATCGATGAGGAGCTGATCGTTGCAGCGGCACAGGAGACAGGCAAGGTGGTTACGGTAGAAGAGCACTCTGTCATCGGCGGACTCGGAAGCGCCGTATGTGACGTACTTGCTGAGAAAGCGCCTACAAAGGTTCTGAAGATCGGTGTTATGGACACATTTGGAGAGTCCGGACCGGCTGTACAGCTCATCAGGAAATATGGTCTTGACGCTGACAGCATTTATGAGAAAGTGAAAGCTTTCGTATAAAGCACAGGAATAGAAGCTGGAATATATGGGAGACGGAATTTGATGTTCCGTCTCCTTTTTTGTCGTGCGATTCCTGGTCTTCACTGCCCGATTATGCCAAAATCCGCAGAACCCTCATGCTAGGATGAAAGAAAATATGTGACGAGGTGAGGAAAATGCAAAGAAAAGTTCCGAAAAATATACGGCAGATTGGCTATGCAAACGAAAATGATAAAGTTTATATGGAAGACTATGTGGACACATATTTGAACCAGCTTTGCGATAAAGCAGAGGAACACGCGGAGGGCGCTTTTTTAATAGGCGAGCAGATTCCGGAGGATGGCAGGAAATATACATATATTTACGGTGCGGCAAACATGAAAGAGATAGAAGCAGTAGACGGAAAACCGGATATTCCGGATGCGGCATACCAAATGGCAAGGGAAGAATGCAGGAAGTATTTTGAGGACGGAATGATTCTCGGCTGGTTTCTTGCGGCGGACGGGTATGCCTCCGGTATCGATGCAAATCTTCTGCGTCAGCATGAAAAATATCTGGACAGGCCCGATACATTTCTTCTGCTCCGGGAACCGGACACCAGAGACGAGAACTTTTATGTTTACAGGGATCACGAATTGCAAAGGTTAAGCGGCCATTACATATATTATGAAAAAAATCCATCCATGCAGAACTATATGATCGATCAGAGAAGAGGCGTTGGCATTGAGCCGCAGAATGTGGTTATAGACGAAGCGACTCAGAATCTCCGACAGATCCTGCAGCAGAAGGAAAAGAAAAGACCGGACACGGGGAGCCTTCACCGGATGTCGTATGCGCTTAGTACGGCGCTGATCCTGGTTGTGATTGCGATGGGAATCGGTGCATTCAATAACTATGATGGATTATCAGGACTTCGCGGAGCGATCGGGGCATCCTCCGGGGAAGTAAATTCCGGGGACAGCAGAAAAGACACGGATTCGGAAAGCAGAGATGACAGTACAGACTCTGCGGATGCGTCGGCTCAAAACGAAGATTCCGGGGCGCTGGGATCCGCGGATACATCCTCCGACGCCGCGCCATCTGCAGATGCTGCTTTGGGCGATGCATCATCCGTGAATACAGCTTCAGATGC
>CAZPXF010000093.1:0-7431 GCA_964590945.1 uncultured Lachnospiraceae bacterium
CTACCGGACACCAACGATCCTGAAATCCATGGATTCCTTGCCGATCTGACATAAAAGCTGCTTCATATTCTGATCATTCACATTGCCGGAAAGCGTCATTGTCACAATCTGCCTCTCATTGTCCGTCTCCAGCTGCATGGACCTGATCGCAACGTGATTCAGCTTCGCCATATGGATATGGACGCCTGCGTCGCCTGTCTCTCTGCTGCATGCAAATGCGACCGTCACCTCGCTGTGACCGGTATTCCCATCGATGCCCGCTGCGGCAAGACTCTCCGAAAGAACCTTCTCCTGCATATCCGGAAGAAGCCCGTATTCATATCTGCGGTTGATGCTCATCAGATCCCGCAAAAACATCACGTATTCGTCGGAAACATCTGCGCTTACATCCGACGCGCGGTTCTTTATGATGGAACGCTCCCGTTCCGGCACAAATACGTCTCCGCCCGTCGCCGCTTTTGCCTCCGCAACATATCTGCCGCATTCCATACGCTTAAGGAAAAGCGGTTTCATCTGCGTATCCACTTTGTCGATCCTCTCACGTACTTTTTCCAGCGAAACGGCCTGCTCCTTTGCATCCGCCCACTCATCATATTCATCCAGAAAACTGTGTTTCACTCCATTTTCCTTGTACGCAAGGATCGTCTTCAGATTGACGTTTTCCACGCTCCGGAATATATTATTTTCTATCACGGGATCCTTTTTCGCAAGCTCCCGGATCAGTTCCTTGATCTCTGCCCGCTTGGAACCTTTTTCTGTCCCCCCGCAGGATGCGCAGTTCTCCGTAAACCGGCAGGCGCACTGGATAAAATGCAGATCATTGTAGTTCATCCAATGGACGATCTCCTCCTCCCGCACAAGATACAGCGGACGGATCAGCTCCATTCCTTCAAAATTCGTGCTGTGAAGCTTTGGCATCATCGTCTGCACCTGTCCGCCGTAAAGCATCCCCATAAGAATCGTCTCGATCACATCATCAAAATGGTGTCCAAGCGCAATTTTGTTGCACCCCAGCTCCTTCGCCTTGCTGTAGAGGCAGCCGCGGCGCATACGCGCGCAAAGGTAGCACGGCGAATCGGTAATATTTGCAACCGTATCAAATATTTCCGTTGTAAATACCGTGACCGGCACGTTCAGGAGCCTGGCGTTACTCATGATCGTCTGATAGTTGACCTCGTTATATCCCGGATTCATCACGAGATATACGACCTCAAAATTCTGCTTCCCATGGCGGTACAGCTCCTGAAAAAGCTTCGCCATCAGCATGGAATCCTTTCCGCCGGAAATACAGACCGCGATCTTATCCCCGTCTTTGATCAGTTCATATTCATTGATCGCTTTTGTGAATTTGCGCCAGATACCTCTGCGGAATTTCTTTATAATGCTGCGCTCCACATCTTTGCAGCGCTGCTCCCGCAGATTCCCGGACTCTGTGTTATCTGTTTCCGGCTCTGTTTTCTCCTCTTCATCCATCTGCGCCATCAGCTCGCGGAGCCTGATCCTGAGATATTCCCGGTAGCCTCCGTCAAGGCTGTGCGCCTCATAGCCAAGCTCTTCCAGATCCCGCATGATCTCCCCGCTCTTTTCTCCCGTGTAGCAAAAAAGATAGACCGGCTCGTCCTTTGGAATTTCATCCAGATGCTCCTCAAACTCCTCCCAGAAAATATGAACCGCCCCCGGATAGGTTTCCTTGTCAAAATCCGCTTTCTTCCTGATATCTATGACTGTTTTTTCCCGCGTGTCATTTTCTAATTCCTGAAATGTCTTATTCATTCTGCTTCTTCCTTTTCCTTTTTATGAACCCAAGAGGGTTCTCATCCCCGTAAGCTGTCCTTGATCATCCGGCTGCTTACGGTTCTTCCATACGCATACAATCTTTTGTAAGATCCTTGATCACTTCCGACGCGATGATAAGGCCCGCAACAGATGGAACAAATGCATTTGATCCCGGGATATCCCGGCGCTCCGTGCATTTATGCTGCGCACCCGGCGGGCAGATACAGTTCGTCCGGCAGCTGATCGACATATCCTCGACCGGACGCACCGGCTGCTCTCTGGAATAGACGACCTTGAGCTTTTTTACCCCGCGTTTTTTGAGCTCGCGGCGCATGACCTTCGCCAGCGGACAGACAGAGGTCTTATAGATATCCGCCACTTCAAATTCAGCCGGATTCAGCTTATTTCCCGCGCCCATGCAGCTGATGACCGGCACTTTGCACTCCTGCGCCTGCATGACAAGCGCAATCTTTGCTGTCACCGTATCCACTGCATCCACCACATAATCATACTTGCAAAAATCAAATTCGTCCTTTGTCTCCGGCAGATAAAAGCAATTGTGAACTTCGACCTTACAGTCCGGATTGATATCCAGTATACGCTCTTTCATCACTTCTGTCTTGTATTTTCCGACAGTTTTTCTGGTCGCTATGATCTGCCTGTTCAGATTGGTCAGGCACACCTTATCATCATCGATAAGATCGATCGCGCCGACGCCGCTTCTTACGAGCGCCTCCACCGTATAACCGCCGACGCCCCCGATCCCAAACACAGCCACGCGCGAATCGCCAAGCTTTCGCATCGCCGACTCTCCAAATAATAATTGCGTTCTTGAAAATTGATTTAACATACGTTTCCTTTCCATATCATGAAAAAGCCGGGGCAAACCGCTCCGGCCTTATTCATATATGATTAATATTCTTCCTCTTCTTCCTTCTCGGAAATGTCGTTGACCGGTCTTTCCAGTCCCTCGATCTCGATGTGATTCTTATTCGCGTAATCCCAAAGCGCCGCATGGATCGCTTCCTCTGCCAGAAGAGAACAGTGAACCTTTACCGGCGGAAGTCCGTCAAGAGCCTCCATAACCGCCTTATTTGTCACCTCGAGCGCCTCCTGGATGGTCTTGCCCTTTACAAGCTCTGTCGCCATGCTGCTCGTCGCAACTGCCGCTCCGCAGCCAAATGTCTTAAACTTCGCTTCCCGGATAACGCCGTTCTCATCAATATCGAGGTACATTCTCATGATATCCCCGCACTTTGCATTTCCAACTGTGCCGACTCCGCTTGGATTCTCCATCTCGCCAACGTTTCTCGGGTTGTTGAAATGATCCATTACTTTCTCACTGTATGCCATAATAAAACCTTACCTTTCCATGAATCTTCCTATTTCTGTTTCTTAAGGAAATCCTCGTATAACGGAGACATGCCGCGCAGTCTCTCGATGATCTTCTTCAACTCATCCACCGTATAATCGATATCCTCCTTCGTCGTCTTCTCAGAAATGGTCAGACGAAGAGATCCGTGTGCGATCTCGTGAGGGAGTCCGATCGCCAGAAGTACATGGGACGGATCAAGAGAACCGGATGTACATGCCGATCCGCTGGAACCGCAGATACCCTTCTGATCGAGCAGGATCAGGAGCGACTCGCCCTCGATAAAGCGGAAACAGAAATTCGCATTGTTCGGGAGACGGTTCGTACGGTGTCCGTTTACCCTGACATATGGGATCTCATTTTCCACACGGCTGATCAGATGGTCGCGGAGCTCTGTCTCGTACTTTATACGCTCGTCCATATTCGCTGCTGCAAGCTCGATAGCCTTACCGAATCCGACAATTCCCGGTACATTGTGTGTCCCGGCGCGTCTCTTCCTCTCCTGTGCCCCGCCGTGAATGAAAGACCGGATCTTAACGCCTTTTCTGATGTACATGATACCGACGCCCTTCGGTCCGTTGATCTTATGTCCGCTGGCGCTGAGCATATCGATGTTCATAGCATCCACATCAAGCGGAATATGTCCGAACGCCTGCACTGCGTCCGTATGGAAGAGAATTCCATTCTCATGCGCGATCTTACCGATCTCAGCGATCGGCTGGATCGTTCCGATCTCATTATTTGCTGCCATAACGGAGATCAGGATCGTCTCCGGACGGATAGCGGCTTTCAGATCGTCCAGCTTAACAACGCCGTCCTCATCGACGTCCAGATACGTCACCTCGCACCCGTTCTTCTCCAGCCACTCAGCCGTATGAAGAATCGCATGATGTTCTATCTTTGTTGTAATAATATGATTGCCTTTATTCTTATAAGCCTCTGCAGTCGCCTTGAGCGCCCAGTTGTCCGACTCGCTTCCGCCGCCTGTAAAATAGATCTCTTCCGGTCTGGCGTTCAAAGCCCCGGCAATCGCTGCTCTGGAATCTACAACGCCTTTATTTGCTTCCGCCGCAAAAGAATATACAGCAGATGGATTGCCGTAATACTCTGTGAAATACGGCTTCATTGCATCGAGCACTTCGGGATAAACCTGCGTTGTCGCTGCATTATCTAAATAAATCAATTTGCTCATGTCTGCTTCCTCCTGTAAATGAATTTTATAAAATCAGATGCGCAGCGCCCTGCGCTTTCACATCCACTCTGTTAAATTCCTACTCTCTGGATATGAATTATAAGGCCGATGTATGAAAAAGTCAATACATATTCTCGCTAATATTGACTTTTTTCTCAATTAAAGTTATATTTATCCTACTTAAGCAATAGGGTTTACCAAAAATTTATCATTCTTTGTTATAAAAGCAACGAATTTAAGCCATTTTCCGGACTTCTTCCTGTCTGAAGTCCGATCATCTTACAGGGAGGTTTTACTATGAATACTATCATCCATGAGCTTGCAGAAGCCCGTACTCTGCCGGATAAAGCGCTGCGTAAGCTTCTCCTCACGGATCAATATGATACGGAGCTTTTTGCTGAGGCCGACCGCGTCCGCAAAGAAAATTATGGAACAGACGTTTATCTGCGCGGCCTTATCGAATTTTCAAACTACTGTAAAAATAACTGCTACTACTGCGGGATTCGCTGCGGCAACACGGAGCTCAAACGATACCGTCTTACAAAGGAAGAAATCCTTCTCTGCTGCAAGGAGGGTTATGCCCTCGGCTACCGGACTTTTGTTCTTCAGGGGGGCGAAGATCCTTATTACACCGACGATATGATCTGTGATATTGTGTCTGAAATCCGGGAAAATTATCCGGAATGCGCTATCACATTATCGATTGGGGAGAAATCCCGCAAAAGCTATCAGCGCTACTATGACGCAGGTGCAAACCGTTATCTGCTGCGCCACGAGACTGCCGACGATGCGCATTACCGGAAGCTCCATCCGGAGGCTATGAGCCCTGCAAACCGCAAACGCTGTCTCTATGACCTGAAGGAGATCGGGTATCAGGTCGGCGCCGGATTTATGGTCGGATCTCCATACCAGACGGTCGACAATCTCATCACCGACCTGCGCTTTTTGGAGGAACTGCAGCCGGATATGATCGGAATCGGGCCGTTTCTGCGTCACAGAGATACTCCCTTTAAAGACTTTGAAAACGGAAGCCTTGAGCTGACCGTCCGTCTCCTCGGCGTTCTCCGCCTGATGTTTCCGTATGTGCTTCTCCCGGCGACAACGGCGCTTGGAACAATTCATCCGTTCGGCCGTGAGATGGGATTGAAGGCCGGAGCCAATGTTGTGATGCCGAATCTCTCCCCGGTCAGCGTCCGTAAGCTCTACGAGCTCTATGAAAACAAGATCTGCACCGGAGACGAGGCCGCGCAATGCAGAGGATGTCTGGAGGGACGTGTGCAAAAAGCCGGATACCGGATCGTGACGGCGGTTGGAGATGTGAAGAGATAAGGAAAAGTATAAAAGGCAGAATCCAAACGATGCTGCCTTTTATAATATTTTTCTTCCCGTCTGATATGCATAGAGCATCAGCTCCAGATTCTGCTTATCGCAGCTTCTGTATTTCAAATGATAATTCAAATGCCGGAGAAATTCGAGCAGATTCTCCTCTTCATCCTGACTCAACGGCTCCTCCCCCGTCCCAAGCAGCAGCTCATGCGCGATCAGCGTTGTAATAAATCCTTCATTTGCAAATACAAGTTTGGCGTCCATGGCGCCGGCGCACGCCTGAAGCGGTTTTCTGCGCAGGATCCAATAAGATTCATAGGCTATGATCTTTGTCGTGTCCGCACGGTCGATCTTATGAAATTCCTTCATGCGGTAAATATCGACAAAAAAATCCATAACCGCCTGCTGCAGCACCCCCTCATGGATCATCAGCTGCTCCTCCAGCTCGCGCGCACGGATATAGGCGGCCATTTTGTCGTATAAAAATTTGTATCGCTCGGCAACCTCTTCATTGCCGAAATAATTGACAATCTCGCTATAACTCAAACAGTTCTCTCTCATCTTTTTCCTCCAGGATGTCTAATACTTTCTTACCATTTACAGAATTTAAAAAATCACAATAAGAAATATAGTCTTTTTCTTCCGGTTCTCCGCTGAACTGTCCAAAACTCTCCGGCAGCACTTCCATACACATGTCATGATTCTCCATGCGTTCCATGAGGCGTCTCGCACCGTTTTCCGCCTCCACGGAATGAAGAACTTTGGACTTGCCAAACAGCTCCATGATTCTGATCCCCATTTTCTTCTCCTTAAAATAATCGCTTCATTTTCTCTTCCAGTCCCGGTTCGCTCATAATATCCTCATGAAAAGTCCTCCGGCTTTCACGCTCCCCATCCTCATTGTATGACTGCGCAAAATCCGTCTCCTCATAGTAAGAAATAAGCTGGTCTGCGGCGATCGCAAGATTACTGAGTATACTGATGTATTCCTGTTTTTTCTTATTATATTGGTCGTTCGGATACTTCATCCGGTGGTCGAATTCCAGCCAGCCTTCCTCGAAAAGTGAACGCATCTGCAATTCAAAATAAACAGGCTTATATCGTATAATGTAATGGAGCGAGCGGTAATGCTCCTTGGATGTATCCAGCCGCAAAAACTCATCCCGATAGAGCTTTCGATCATTCTCAGATGCGATAAATGCAACCGGGCGCTCCGCATGATAACCACAGTCCGGCCCCGATTTCGCCGCCTGGATCTCCTCTGCATATTTATCATAGTTTTTCAAAATATCCTTTGGCCTCTGGATATACCGTTCGGGGATATTCCGATATAAGCGGAGAATATCCTGATGAATCTCCCGCCAGTCCCTCTTATCCAGAATAATGATCCGGACGCCGATCAGATCTGTGATCAGCTTCCAATAGTTGTCCGCGCTGATCAGATGGTATTTGCCCGGATTACGGTAAAGACCGCGGATGATCTTCCCGATCAGGTGATCCGGCTTCTTCACACGGCTTCGGATAGAGTGTACTTCACCTGTCAGCCCCTCGTTCAATACTCCAAGTATCTCGATTCTCGTCCTTTCAAGCGACGGGAGACGTCCCACATAGTCATCGTAGATTCTCTTTAGTTCTTTATCCGGAAGCGGACAGTTTTCAACTGCCCTGTTGGATATATTCATCTTTTCCTGAATCCTTTTCAGATTAAATTCTTCCTGCTTCTTATTCAAAATTTCATCTATCCTTTCCATCCTCTAAAGAAATC
>CAZPXF010000094.1:0-6973 GCA_964590945.1 uncultured Lachnospiraceae bacterium
TCGTCCGCCACTACCAGCTCCGGCTCCATAACCATAGCTCTCGCCAGACCGATACGCTGACGCTGTCCGCCGGAAAATTCGTGAGGATAACGTGTCAGATGCTCCGGCAGAAGACCCACTTCGTTGATTATGTTTTCCACTTTCTGTACTCGATCCGCCTCATTTTCAAACAGATGGAAATTATATAGTCCCTCGGATATAATGTAATCTACTGTGGCTCTCTCATTCAGAGACGCCGCGGGATCCTGGAAAACCATCTGTATATTACGGATGACTTCCCGGTCAAGGGAATGTGGTATCTTTCCTGATATACGTACCCCTTTGTAGCAGATCTCTCCTGCGGAAAGCGGATTGACCCGGATGATTGCCCGTCCAATGGTAGTCTTACCGGAACCGGATTCGCCTACCAGAGAAAACGTTTCGCCTTTGTGAATATCAAACGACGCGTTCTCTACCGCTTTGAAAGCAGTATCCCCTTTTCCAAAAGTGATATCAACATTTCTCAGGGAAAGTAGAATTTCCCTGCCGTTTTCATCCAACGGTCCATGCTCCGGAAAAGCAGAAGCACTTGCGCTTATTTGTTTCTCTTTGATTGAATTAGACACGGTTTCACTCTCCTATATGATATGTTTCCACTAATTTCTCATGAATGTTCCGGATGATCTCCGGCTTTTCCGCCTTTGGAGCATTCTCATCCAGCAGCCACGTTTTCGCGTAATGGGTGTCGCTGATCTGAAACATGGGCGGCTCCATCAAAGTATCAATCTTCATACAGTAAGGATTACGGGGAGCAAAGGCATCTCCCGCGATCTGATTGTACAAAGACGGCGGGGTGCCTGTGATAGAATACAGATTTGTATTCTTCGTGCCCAGCTGAGGCAGCGACGAAAGCAGCGCCCAGGTGTAGGGATGCCTCGGATCATAAAAGATATCCTCCACAGTCCCAAGCTCCACGATCTGGCCCGCATACATCACAGCCACACGTTCGGCAATATTGGCCACCACGCCAAGATCATGAGTGATAAATACCGTCGTAAAATGAAATTCCTTCTGCAGATCCTTGATCAGCTGCAGGATCTGCGCCTGGATCGTAACATCCAGCGCGGTTGTAGGCTCATCGCAGATCAGGATCTTCGGCTGGCAGGACAGAGCGATCGCAATGACAATACGTTGTCTCATACCGCCGGAATACTGGAACGGGTAATCGTCGAACCTCTCTTCCGGGTGGGGGATCCCAACCTTGGCCATCATCTCAATGCCCCGTTTTCTGGCCTCTACCTCACTGCAATTCTGATGTTTGATGATAATCGAGGTGAGCTGCTTTCCTATCGTCACAATGGGATCCAGCGACGTCATCGGATCCTGGAAAACCGTTGCGATCCTGCGTCCGCGGATCTTCTGCCAGTCCTTTGCGTATTTGATTTTCGCCAGATTTATGATGCAGTTGCCATGAAGTCTGTCCCCTGTTTCGTCCAGATAACGCACACGGAAAGCAACGTCATCAAATACCCGATTGCGCTGCATCTCATCATCCAGATCAATTCCCAGCTGCATTGCCTGCTTCAGGGCTTCTACCAGCCCATGCGACAGTTTTGTTCTCCGACGCCTGTCATATCTTCCCACAGACAGTTGTATCTCTTTTGCCAGGATCTCGTTCCTCTGTTCCTGTTCCGGCGTGATGGGCGCCTGAATCTCTTTCTCCCACTGTTCTTTCAGAACAGCAATCTTATGATCGTAGCTTCTTGCCAGCTCGCTGCCGCCTTTGATCCGGGCTTTCGCCTCTTTGATCTTTTGCTGATGCTGTTTCTCCATCGCATTCAGCTCTGCATCATATTTTTTCAGCAGCCGGGCCGCCTCTTTGATCGATTCCCTGTCCTTTTTCGGATCCAGAGTCTGCTTTAAGTTGAACGCTTCCGTCCGCTTCGTTTTCAGCTCTGCCTCCTCCGCCCGCATCCGTTCTCTTTCTTCCTCCGAAATGCCGCATTGAATCTTCTTCTCCGTTTCCAGGCTGAGAATCTCGCGCCATGTGGCGGCTCCCGCTTCCAGTTTTGCATTCTTATTTAAGGAAACCAGATTATCAGCGATCATCTTTTTCGCCTTGTCATCCAGAGTTACATACGTATCCGCCAGCTCCGGATCGTCAAAGATCAGAGAGCCTTCGCTGACAAATCCGTTGGAATCGAGCATACCTGCAAACGTTTTGGTA
This sequence comes from uncultured Lachnospiraceae bacterium, assembly GCA_964590945.1. Classification (GTDB taxonomy): domain Bacteria; phylum Bacillota; class Clostridia; order Lachnospirales; family Lachnospiraceae; genus CAZPXF01. The sequence continues at coordinate 2,207 of CAZPXF010000094.1, forward strand.
AATACGGATTTTCCGGAACCGGACTCGCCAACAATGGCAATGGACTCATCCTCGTAAATATCCAGAGAGATACCACGGATCGCGCTCAGAGTCCGGCCACGGACACGAAATTTTACATTCAGATTTTCAATTGATAATAATACCTTTCTATCTTCCATACCTTACCGCCTTACATATGTGTTCTGGGATCAGATGCGTCTCCGAGATTCTGTCCTACGACATATAACACGATCGTAATAATGGAAGCGACAACAACCGGACTCCAGAATTCAAATCCCCATCCCGGCGTCACCATTGCTTTCTCGGATTGATAAATCAGGCGTCCCAGCGACATATCCGACATGCCCATTCCGATGTAGGATAAGAATACCTCATAGGAAATGTAGGACGGGATCTCTGTAGCAAGCTGCGTAACAATGATCGACGTCATAAACGGAAGGATATTTTTCATAGCTATTTTAAATGTCGAGGTACCCAGACATCTGGACGCCAGATTGTACTCCCTGTCCCTGATGATTACTACCTGCGTACGGATAAAATAAGCGATAAACAGCCATCCTGTGATCGTCAAAGCCAGCACCATCGTCCAGAAGCTGGCCGTAAACAGCATGATCATGACGGAAATAAACAAAACATATGGTATATTACCGATAATATTGTACACTTCTGTCATGACAATATCTATCTTCTTTGAAAATCCCCAGACTGCTCCCACAACCACGCCGACTGTCATATTGATGGCTGCGCATACAAAAGCCAGGGAAATCGAAATTCTCGAGCCAAACCATACTGCATCAAAGGTAGACTGTCCTGCCGCTCCGGTACCCAGAATCCAGTGCAGACTGAGGCCGAACTGTTTAACGGCCTCAGAAGGAGTCAGATGCTTCACCGAACCGTTCATCAGATTCGCGAACTTATCATAGGAGGTAAACATTGGGTAAATGTAGGAGAACAAAATCAACACCACAAGTATGCCCAGAATAATAATATTAATTTTTCTTTTAAAAAACACACGGAACACCGACTGCCAGTAAGAATACCGGGGCGCCGTGATCTTTTCGGATTCCAGATCGCTGTGATCCACCCAGGAAAACAGCTCTTCTCTGGAAAGTCCTGTATTTTCCAAATCATAATTCATAGTATCTTACCTGTCCTTTGATGAGAATGAAATTCTCGGATCCACCATGGAAATAAGAACATCACCCAAAATAATGGAAACTACCGATAACAACGCGTAAAACAAGCTCAGTCCAACGATTACTCCATTGTCGTATTTATTGATAGCATCCGTCAACAAGTTACCGGCGCCGGGAACAACATATACCCGCTCAGTAATGATGGCGCCGACCAACGCACTGAGCACCGAACCAGGTATACCATGAATGATTGGAATACTTGCGTTCTTTAAAATGTGTTTCGTGAAAATCTCATTTTCCGTCAGACCTCCGGATCTTGCAAATTTGACATAATCCGAATTCATCTGATCGATCATATACCGACGCAGCCATTTCATCAGGTCAGCAACCATAGGCAGCGCCAGAGATACAATCGGCAAAATATACATCATCTTGCTTCCGGAATCCACATTGAATGTGGTAGGAAGTCCGATCTTGCCTCCGATGGCCTTAAACAGAAAGATATACGCAAGTGAAGGAACCGCCAGGATAAAGACAATATAGATCGTGCCGATCTTGTCCGCCAGCTTCTCCTTTTTCCGCGCCATCAATATTCCAAGAGGCACACCCAGGAAATAGGAAATCAGTACCGAGATGATACCGATCACAAAGGAGTATCCAATCTTGGAAAGTCCGTTCTTAACCGTCGTCACTGAAGTATAATCATCGGTAAACCGGGATTCTATCACAGCGCTGGAGCTTCTGGAGCCGGCAGCATAAATCGCGGTATGCAGATTATCCGCGCTGACATCCTCCAGACCGGTAGGATAGATCGTATTGGATGTTACATAAGATCCCTGGGAATCCACCATAGTATTAAACACATCGATACCCTTATTTACCGAATAGGACGTTCCTAAATGGATCGTCAGCAGATTCTGGTGAACATAAGGGAAGATGCCATCAACATAAAACAGATACTTGTGGGTCGTCCCGTTTCCGATAATCGCGGGTGAAATTGTATCGCCGCCCTTCGCCGGATCTTTCCAGGTAAAGGTGAGTCCCCGCTTTCCAACATCCGCTTTCACCGTATGAATGTTGTCAATTACAAATAAATTCTTTAAATAACTGCCCAGCCGTTTTAACAGCGGAATATCCTTCGTGGCAAACAAAAGCGCCTGCCCGCCGTCCGCTATCTTTTTCCCTTGTACAACAGCGTTCACTCGATTGACTGTGTAACCCTGGGATTCATAATATTCTGTAAATTGTGCTACGTATTCTTTTACAAGATCCGAATCATTCTCAGCCGTCTTGCCGATCCCGACAGCCAGGGAGCGCGTATCACTGTCGATCTCCCCGTTTTTCTCCAGCTTCTCCAGATACTCCGCGTAAGTCACATAATCCAGATAACCGTATTCCTCCCATTTCGAATAACGGTAGGATATCTTCTGATTATTATTCTGTCGGGAGTAGAGACTGTCTTTTGCAAAGATCAGTTCGCGATCCATCAGCGAATAGATCAGTACCATAACGATCGCTACAACGATAACAACAGATATCAGACCCCGAATGATACGATTGATCAAATATTTTCCCACATCAGCTTCTCTCCTATCGAATATTGAATTACAGGAGAACGGGGATCCGCCCGGTCTCCTGTAACATGTCTCGTATACAATCTATATCGTTTCTTTGGCATCCGCCACCTGTCTTTTTAGAACAGGCCGTGATTCTTAGTCTGATAGCCGTCGCCATCCGGAAGATACGTTGACAGGAAGTTTTCAGGATCACCGAAGTCCGGCGTCCATCCGGTCACATCACAGATATCGAAGTTGGCCTGATCAGCGGTCTCAATGTAATAGCCTGTGTAATACCACTCATCATAATCGGTACAGGCAACCATATTTACCTGAACATTGCCTTCCAGGACAGTCTCCAGGGATTGTTTGTAAACGCTGTTTCTGTTCGTGTATTCCTCGCTGTTGGCAGGATAAGGAATATCAAGCTGGATCGGGTTGTCAGAACTGATCTCCACGCCGTCTTCCTTCAGCTCCTCGATCGCTTTCTCCAGATATTCCATCGCGTTCTCCGGATTGTACCATCCGTCATATCCGTCGCCGGAACCCATTCCATCGTCCGCGTCCGCATCCCATGCTTTGATCGGTATGCCGTCCGCATCCAGCTGAGCCTGTACGATTTCACCAAAGTAGGTTCCCTCCGGGAAAGTCTTCTCTGTACCGTTGATAGATATCGTAGCCTCCTCCGGAAGTGATACCAGTTTGGCCGGCGTATAAGAATTTCTCAGGTTAAGCGCTGCCAGATCCTCTCCCACTGTCTGAGCATTATAGGAAGTCCGATCCAGTGCGAAGGAAATTGCCAGACGGAAGTTCTGATTGTTCATCGCAGCGTTCGTTCTTGCCGCGTCCTCATCCGTCTCTGTGGAAACAGCCTTCGTGGAATCGTTGAAGTTCGCAAACGCCTCACGGTTCAGGTTGTACTGATTTGCAAAGGTTGTCATATCGGTATCGCGCACGTGCGCATACTTCTCAAAGTTGCCGTCACCCTTGGCAAGCTCGATCGAAGAAGTGTTCATATTGCCCGTATCCAGGTCGCCGGAAACAACATCGTTGTAAACCTTGGTGGAATCGCTTCCATCATCATACATCCAGGTGATCTTTTTGTTCTGAACCGCATCCTTGTTCCAGTAGCTTTCATTCAAGGTGAACACGATCTTGTTGGCTGCTGTGAAGTTTGTCACAAGATACGCCCCGCAATATGCGATATGATCCGGATCGGAAGCGTATGTGTAATCGGAAGCAGAATCATCATATTCCGCGCCGAACTTACCGCCGCAGGACTCGTAATAGCTTCTGCACATCGGCAAATAAGTAGAATAACCAAGCATCATCGGGAAATAATATGCTTCGTTTTTCAGTGTATACTGTAAGGTATGATCATCTACAGCCTTCACGCCAACCTCTGAGAAATCAGAGATCTCGCTGTTGCAGTATTCCTCTGCGTTCACGATAACATCCGTAGCCAGATACTCGAGACCTCCCTTTGCATCCAGCAAATGCTGCAAACCAGCGACGAAATCGTCCGCCGTCAGTTCTCCGACCTCACGTCCCTGGGAATCTACCCATTTCACACCCTCGCGAAGGTGGAACGTATAAGTGAGCCCGTCATCCGAAACTTCATAGGACTCAGCCAGTGCAGGCTGCTGTTCGCCCTCGCAGTCATATTCCAGCAGACCGTCACAGGTATTCACGATCGCATTACTGTCGGATTCAAGATAACTTACAAGACCATCCCATGTAGACGGATCATCATGGTATGCATATGTTAAAGTATCCTTGATCTCATATCCCTTTCCTTTCAGATAGGAAATCGCCTCATCTCTGTAAGTGCCGGTACCTTTCAATTCTTCCCACATCTTCTTCAGAGCAGTATAATCATCGTTGGTGATCATCTCTGTGGTTACGACCATATTGTAATAACGCACGTTGTCATTTCCCCACAGGGCATAATCGGATGAATTGTAAACGCCCCTGCCCAGTGCATAATCGCCATATTGCGTGGTAGTCGGAAGGATAATGCCGCTCTCCAGCAGCTTTGCTTCTGCTATTGCAAATTTAGCATAGCGCTCCGCCAC
>CAZPXF010000095.1:0-6934 GCA_964590945.1 uncultured Lachnospiraceae bacterium
GAAACATCGAAGAAGAAATCACTTTAAAAGGGAATTCCTGTGCATTTTTGGGTGTGCTGAGGGTTGAAATTGCCTTGTAGATGCGTTATCATAAAAGAGCATTTACAAGGCAATTCTTATGTTTCATATTTTCCGGCATTTCAGCCATCGGTTCCAGAAAAAAAGATTGACTTTTTGATGCATCTATAATATTATACTATAAGAGCGAACGTTTGTTCGTGAAAGAAAAGGAGTTATAAGGTTATGGCAGGAGACGATAAATTAAAGGCATTGGATGCCGCAATAGCAAAATTGGAGAAGGATTTCGGCAAGGGCACAGTGATGAAGCTGGGCGATGCAGGCGCCCGTGTAAATGTCGAGACTGTCCCGACAGGTTCGCTTAGCCTGGACGTTGCTCTTGGACTTGGCGGAGTGCCGAAGGGACGCGTGGTCGAGATCTATGGGCCGGAATCCAGCGGTAAGACGACCGTTGCATTACATATGATCGCGGAAGTGCAGAAGAGAGGCGGGATCGCAGGGTTTGTGGACGCCGAGCATGCACTGGATCCGAAGTATGCGCAGAACATCGGAGTGGATATTAATGAACTCTATGTCTCGCAGCCGGACAGCGGGGATCAGGCCCTGGAGATCACCGAGACGATGGTGCGTTCGGGCGCGATCGATATTATTGTAGTGGATTCTGTAGCCGCCCTTGTTCCGCGTCAGGAGATTGAAGGAGATATGGGTGATTCCCATGTTGGACTTCAGGCCCGGCTGATGTCGCAGGCGCTTCGTAAGCTGACGCCTGTGATCAGCAAGTCCAACTGTGTGGTTATCTTTATCAATCAGCTCCGTGAGAAAGTGGGAATCATGTACGGTAATCCGGAGACCACAACAGGAGGACGCGCATTGAAGTTCTATGCTTCTGTACGTTTGGACGTCCGCAGGATCGAGACGCTGAAGCAGGCAGGCGAGATGGTAGGTAATCGTGTACGCGTCAAGGTTGTGAAGAATAAGATCGCACCTCCGTTTAAGGAAGCAGAGTTTGATATCATGTTCGGCAAGGGGATCTCCCGGGAAGGCGATATCCTGGACCTGGCTGCGAACACAGGCATTGTAAATAAGAGCGGTTCGTGGTATGCATATAACGGCGTCAAGATGGGACAGGGGCGCGAGAATTCCAAGACATTCCTGACGGAGAATCCGGACGTTATGAATGAGATCGAGCAGAAGGTACGTGCATTCTATAAGCTTGGGGAATATGCGGAAGTTCCGGAAGCTCCGGAAGCGGAAGAAGAGCCGGAAGCAGAGGATAAATTATAATCATGAAGATCATTGGGATCGAGCCGGTGTCGCAGAGCCGTTATCTGGTCAGAACCGACAGCGCAGAGAGCTTTGTCCTGTATAAGGGCGAACTGAAAAAGTACGGTATCCATGAAGGCGGGGTTCTTTCAGATTCCGTGTATGAGGAGATCGTCGGCAAGGTATTAAAGCTCAGGGCGCGTAAGCGCGCAATGAATCTTCTGGAGAAGGCAGACCGTACAGAGAAGGAATTGCTGGAAAAACTGGAAAAGGATGGCTATCCGACGCTTTGTATCGAGGATGCGCTTGCATATGTCCGCAGGTTTGGATATCTGGACGACGACCGTTATATGGAAGTATTTATCCGCGGCAGATCTTCAAAAAAGAGCAGGAAGGAGATCGAATATCTTCTTATGCAGAAGGGATTCTCCAGGGAGGTTATTTCGCGGAAGATGGATTCTATGATGACGGAAGTAAACGACTATGATGCGATTGAAGCTTTGCTGCGGAAGAAACATTTTGATCCGGACTGCGATGACAGGAAGAAAAGGGACAGGATCATACAGTATCTGATGCGCAAGGGCTTTCGATATCAGGATATTTGTCATGTGATACAGATACAAATATCGCAGGATGACGCTTGACATATTTTTGAAAACAGTATAAAATTTAAGTGTTGTATTTTTGTACAATGAAAATTGAATAAGGAGGTGCTCCTGTGCCGTGTTACTATATGTTGTAATTTTTGCAATTATTCTCATAGTAGCCATTCTTATTACAAACAAGATCTCTGTTGCTCAGTATAGTAAATCTATTGAAGAGAAGATGGGGAGTGCAGAGAGTCGGGCAAGACAGATTATAGATGATGCGTTGAAAACAGCAGAAGCTAAGAAAAAAGAGTCACTCTTGGAAGTAAAGGAGGAATCCATCCGGACAAAGAACGAACTGGAGAGAGAATCAAAGGAGAGGCGTTCGGAATTACAGAGATACGAGAAGAGAGTAATGTCCAAGGAAGAAGCGGTTGAAAAGAGAGTAGAGGCAGTCGAACAGCGTGAGTCCAGTCTTTCATCCCGTGAGGATCGCTTGAAACAGCGGGAAAATAAGGTTGAAGAGCTTACGCAGCAAAGAGTACAGGAACTGGAAAGAATCTCAGGTCTTACCTCCGAACAGGCAAAAGAATATCTGCTGAAAACTGTTGAAGATGATGTTAAGTATGATACTGCAAAGCTGATTAAAGAGTTGGAGACTCAGGCAAAGGAAGAGGCGTCCAAAAAGGCAAAGGATTATGTGGTCACAGCCATTCAGAAATGTGCGGCTGACCATGTTGCTGAGACAACGATCTCTGTTGTACAGCTTCCGAGTGATGAGATGAAAGGTCGGATCATTGGCCGTGAAGGACGCAACATTCGTACACTTGAGACTTTGACAGGCGTTGAACTTATTATTGACGACACTCCGGAAGCGGTCGTACTTTCCGGATTTGATCCGATCAGAAGAGAGATCGCAAGGATTGCTCTTGAGAAATTGATCCTTGATGGTCGTATTCATCCGGCGAGAATTGAAGAGATGGTCGAGAAGGCACGTAAAGAAGTCGAGGCAATGATCCGCGAGGAAGGTGAAGCCGCGCTTCTTGAAGTTGGCGTTCAGGGTATCCATCCGGAGCTTGTGCGTCTTCTTGGACGAATGAAATTCCGGACAAGCTATGGACAGAATGCGTTAAAGCATTCAATTGAAGTTGCGCAGCTTACAGGACTGCTTGCAGCAGAAGTTGGTCTTGACGTCAGAATGGCTAAGAGGGCCGGACTTCTGCATGATATAGGTAAATCGATCGATCATGATATCGAGGGATCACATATTCAGATTGGTGCCGATCTTTGTAGGAAATATAAGGAACCTGCAGTTGTTATTAATGCGGTAGAGTCACATCATGGTGATGTGGAGCCTACCAGTCTCATCGCATGTCTGGTGCAGGCCGCTGATACGATCTCAGCTGCAAGACCGGGCGCCAGAAGAGAGACACTTGAAACATACACAAACAGATTAAAACAGTTAGAAGATATTACAAATCAATTCAAAGGAGTTGAGAAATCTTTTGCCATTCAAGCGGGTAGAGAGATTCGAGTTATGGTAGTTCCAGAACAGGTGAATGATACGGAAATGGTACTTCTTGCCAGAGATATTGCGAAGCAGATCGAGTTTGAGCTTGAGTATCCGGGACAGATTAAAGTCAATGTCATCCGTGAGTCACGTGTTACAGATTATGCAAAATAGTATATGCAAGGCCTTTGTCGAAGAAAGACAAGGGCCTTTTTTAGTTGCCAGGCATGCGAAAGAAAGCTCCGGTGGAGGTTCCGGTATCTGCGGAAAGCAAGAAGTGCGCTTAGCCGGATTATTTTGAGGCAGCGGCGCGCTTTAATGTAATGGCAGCAAGGACAAACACTGCAATCTGGCTTATAAGCAGTCCATATAAATATGCGGAGATTCCCATCCTGCTCATGAAAAAACGAATGCAGAAAATACGGATCAGGATTCCTGTAACATTAATAAAAAAGGTGCTTGTCGCCTTTCCGAGTCCGTTGATCATGCTGATCATGGTGGCGCTGGCATATAGAAAGGGACAAAGGAAGGACAGATTTAGAATAAAACGCGCCGCAACCGGACTGTCAAAGAATGCTGTCCCGATCTTATTTCCAAATACAAGAAAAAACACACAGAATACGGAGCCGAGTCCGACGCATAATACGAGAACATTTCGTACCAGATCCTTCATTTTTTCTCTGGCGTCAACGGCCTGAAGCTCTGCGACAGTAGGAAGCAGCATCACCGCGGCAGCGTTCGTTATTGCAGTTGGAAAGAAGATACACGGCATAGCCATGCCGGTCAGGACACCGTAAATACTCAGGGAGGTCTCTGTGGAATGGCCGTATTTCTGTAATTCTGCCGGGATCGAGATGGATTCAATGCTCTGTAATGCAGTCAGGAACATCCGGTTAGCCGTAAGCGGTATCGACATTTTTAAAAGCTCAGCGCTGCATGGAAGAATCTTTTTCCGGTAACAGGATATCCGTTGTTTTTCAAAACGGTTCCAAAGGAACTGGAAGGAAAATAAAGCTGCGGAAAATTCCCCCAGTACAAGACCCAATATGGCATATGTAATCGAAACAGTCCCGGAATGTGATAACGAAAATGCCGAGATAAGATACACGGAGCCGATGCGCACGACCTGTTCAAGGAGCTGCGAGGAAGCGGGTATCTGCGTTTCTTTCAATCCATAATAATAACCGCATATACATCCGTGAATGGAAGAGAGCGGAACGGAATAGGAAAGGATGATCAGCATTTGGCTGCACCGGGGTTCGTTTAAAAGGTTTACCGCTATGAAATCAACATTCCTTTGGACGAAGATGAGTAACAAAAGGGAGATTCCCATCGCGATTGTAATTGCGATCCAAAAGAGGATCTGGCACTCTTCAAGCCTGTGTCCGGCCTTCCTGCGGGCGACCGCTCTGGAAAGCGCCGTCTCGATTCCGGCTGCGGCCGCAGCGTGACAAAAGGTAAATACCGGGAATACAAGCTGGTAGATTCCAACTCCTTCCTCGCCAAATGTCCGGCTTAGATATATCCGGTAGAAAAACCCCATAAAGCGGGTGATGCATCCGGTGATGGTGAGAATAGCAGTTCCTTTGATGATTTCATTTCGGGACATGGACGTTACGCCTTTGCTTTTTTTATAATATATTCGGCAGCTTTGGGTGTATTCCGGATAACTTGACATGAAAATACAGGAATGATATTCTGATTTCAAACGAAACAATTTGTAACAGCAGAGAATGATTTTGGAGGAGAAATATGATTCGTTCGGATGTACATATGCATTCTGCGTATTCGGCAGATTCGGACGCGCCAATGGAAGATATGGTGAAGGGGGCGGTCAGAAAAGGCCTTGAATTTATTTGTTTTACGGATCATCAGGATAAGAACTGCTATCTGGATGACATGGAATATACATTTGATACGGCCCGGTATAAAAACGAAATTGAAATTTTAAAAGAACGATATAAAAAAGAAATTGAAATACAATTTGGCGTTGAGCTTGGACTTATGCCGGAGGAAGGGAGATACTGTACAGCTTATCCAAAAGAATGGGACTTTGATTTTGTGATCGGCTCCGTCCACTTTATCAATTATAAAGACCCGTATTACCCTGAATTTTTTGAGATGTACGCTTCCGATCATGAGGCATACAGGCATTATTTTGAGCTCACCCTTGAGAATGTGAAAAAATACGATGATTTTGATGTTTTGGGTCATATGGATTATATTGTCCGATATGGGAAAAAGCGTGAAATGGAGTATCTTGAAAATGATTTTCGTGAAGTTACGGACGAGATCCTCAGGATTTTGATCTCAAGGGGACAGGGTCTGGAGGTCAATTCAGCCGGTCTGAAGTACGGGCTCGCGTTTGCGCATCCGCACGACCGGATCCTCAAAAGGTATCTGGAATTGGGAGGCGAGGTGCTGACGATCGGGGCGGACGCCCATAAGCCGGAGCATATAGCCTGTGATTTTGATATTATAGAAAAACATCTGAAGGATATAGGGTTCCGGTATTATACAAGATTCAGGAACCGGACGCCGGAATTCCTGGAACTGGAATAAAATGATTATTTTTAGCGATTGTACTTGATTTCTTGTTCTGAATTTAGTACAATGAAATTGCGCGTTGATGTTTCTTTAACGATGTTAAAGATTCAAATAAAAAACAATCATGAACTAATAGGAGGAATTAATCATGGCAGTAAAAGTAGCGATTAATGGATTCGGACGTATTGGTCGTCTTGCATTCAGACAGATGTTCGGTGCAGAAGGATATGAAGTAGTTGCAATCAACGATTTGACAAGTCCAAAGATGCTGGCTCATTTGTTAAAATATGATTCTTCTCAGGGAACATACGCTTTGGCAAGCACAGTATCCGCAGGAGAGGATTCTATCACAGTTGATGGAAAAGAGATTAAGATTTATGCATTCCCGGATGCAAATAATTGCCCATGGGGAGAGATCGGCGTAGATGTTGTTCTTGAGTGCTCCGGATTCTATACATCCAAAGCAAAAGCTCAGGCTCATATCAATGCAGGAGCAAGAAAAGTAGTTATTTCCGCACCGGCTGGAAATGACCTGCCAACGATCGTATATAATGTTAACCACAAGACGCTGACGGCAGAGGATAAGATCATTTCCGCAGCTTCCTGTACAACGAACTGTCTTGCGCCAATGGCTAAGGCTCTGAACGACCTTGCACCGATCAAGTCCGGTATCATGTGTACGATCCATGCTTACACAGGCGACCAGATGACACTTGACGGACCACAGAGAAAGGGTGATCTCAGAAGATCCCGTGCAGCAGCAGTTAATATCGTTCCTAACAGCACAGGCGCTGCAAAGGCTATCGGTCTCGTTATTCCGGAGCTTAACGGCAAGCTGATCGGAGCTGCTCAGCGTGTTCCAACGCCTACAGGATCCACAACAATCCTTACAGCAGTAGTTGAGGGAACCCCATCTGTAGATGATATCAATGCTGCAATGAAGGCTGCTTCTACAGAATCCTTCGGATACAACACAGATGAGATCGTTTCCAGCGATATCGTTGGTATG
>CAZPXF010000096.1:0-6930 GCA_964590945.1 uncultured Lachnospiraceae bacterium
GACTTGCCATCGCAGCCAAAAACGAATATACTAATACCATTATATAGTTTCGGTGTATAAGATATATGATTTTGAGGTTATAAAATGAGAAAAAAGATTGTTTTCATTGACGGACACAGTATTCTGAACCGTGCCTTTTACGGGATTCCGGATCTTACAAATGCAGAAGGTCTTCATACAAATGCAGTTTATGGATTTTTAAATATCCTGCTGAAGATTCTCGATGAAGAGAAAGCCGATTACCTGACGGTTGCTTTTGATGTACATGCACCAACCTTCCGCCATGAGATGTACGCGGACTATAAGGGCACAAGAAAGCCGATGCTGCCGGAGCTTCGCGAGCAGGTGCCGCTCATCAAGGATGTATTAAGGGCTATGGGCATCTGTATTGTGGAAAAGGCGGGTCTTGAAGCGGACGATATTCTTGGAACGCTTTCACGCAGAGCGGAAAAGGAAGGGATGGATGTCACGATCCTTTCCGGAGACAGGGATCTTCTGCAGCTTGCGACAGACAGGATCCGGATCCGTATTCCAAAGACGAAAAAGGGTCATACAGAGGTCGAGAATTATTATGCATCGGACGTCCTTGAGAAATATCAGGTGACGCCGACGGAGTTCATCGATCTGAAAGCGCTCATGGGAGATACTTCGGATAATATTCCGGGCGTGCCGGGGATCGGAGAGAAGACGGCCACAAAGATCATTGTGGAATATAAGAGCATCGAGAATGCTTTTGCGCATGTATCCGAGCTGAAGCCGCCGCGCGCGTCCAAAATGCTTGCGGAGCATTATGATATGGCGCAGATGAGTAAGGCGCTTGCCGCGATCTGTGTGGATGCGGAGCTGGATTATGAATTTTCAGAGGCTGAGCTTGGGAATATTTTTACAGAGGAAGCCTATGAACTGTTCCAGCGGCTGGAATTTAAAAATCTTCTGAAAAACTTCGATATAGAGAAGAAGGACGGTTCCATCGAAAATACCTTCGAGGAGGTCACAGATCTGGGACAGGCAGAGAGTGTTTTTGCAGAGGCGGAGAAAGCAAAGCGCGCCGCCATCGTATGGTTAGAAAATGGTATCAGCAGCGCGGAGAATGCGGCGATGACTGCGGCCGCGAAGCGGGCAAAGGCGGCGGAGAACCTGCCGTATATGCTTGGGATTTCTTACAACGAGGATAAAACTTACCGCATTGCGGCAGAAGGATTTCTGACAAAGGAGTATCTGGAAGATAAGGTAAATGCTCTGGCAAAGAAAACAGAGATCGTCTGTTATGATATTAAAGCTGCATTAAAGCATTATCCGGCCATTCGGGAGGATGCGTGTCAGGATCTGATCCTGATGGCATATCTTCTGAACCCGCTGAAAAATGATTATGCGTATGACAGTATTGCACGTGAATATTTGAACCTGATGCCGGATGAACGTATGGAGGCCGGAAAGCGTTTGTGTTATCAGACCTATACGGCTTTCCGGGTATGCGATCCTTTACTCGAACGGCTCCGCGCAGAGGAGATGGACAGACTTTACTGTGAAATGGAGCGTCCGCTTATTTTCGTGTTAAATGAGATGGAAGTGAACGGAGTAGAGGTTCGCGGCGAGGCTTTGGAAGAATACGGCAGGCAGCTGTCCGGTAAGATCGATATACTGGAGCAGGAGATTTATGATATTGTCGGGGAGAAATTTAACATCAATTCCCCGAAGCAGCTTGGCGTGATCTTATTTGAAAAAATGGGGCTGCCGAATGGAAAGAAGACCAAAACCGGCTATTCGACGGCGGCGGATGTTCTGGATAAGCTTGCGCCGGACTATCCGGTAGTTTCAAAGATATTGGAGTACCGTCAGCTCACGAAGCTGAAATCTACTTATGCGGATGGGCTCGCAGTATTTATCTGCGGGGATAACCGCATTCACGGAACCTTCAATCAGACGATCACAGCGACAGGGCGTATCAGCAGTACGGAGCCGAATCTGCAGAATATTCCGGTCCGGATGGAGCTGGGACGTCTGATCCGCAAGGTATTTGTCCCGGCGGATGGATATACATTTGTCGATGCGGACTATTCGCAGATCGAGCTTCGCATTCTCGCGCATTTATCAAAGGATGAAAAGCTGATCGAGGCATACCACCAGCACAAGGACATCCACCGGATCACGGCCTCTCAGGTGTTCCACATCCCATTTGAGGAGGTGACGCCGCTGCAGCGCCGAAGCGCCAAGGCTGTTAATTTTGGTATTATATATGGGATCAGCTCCTTTGGACTGGGACAGGATCTGAATATTTCAAGAAAAGAAGCGGCACAATATATGGAAGATTATTTTGCAACCTATCCATCGATCAAGGCCTTTCAGGAAAATGCCGTGCGGGATGCAAAAGAGAAGGGATACGCCGTCACGCTCTATGGAAGAAGACGCCCGATGCCGGAGCTGAAATCCAGCAATTTCATGCAGAGATCCTTTGGAGAGCGTGTTGCCATGAACGCGCCGATCCAGGGGACGGCTGCGGACATTATGAAAATTGCGATGATCGGAGTCAGCAGGGCGCTGAAGGAAAAGGGCTTGAAGTCCCGTCTTCTGATCCAGGTTCATGATGAGCTTCTGATCGAGGCGGCAAACGACGAGATTGAGACGGTGAAAACGCTTCTTACCGAAGAGATGGAGAAGGCGGCAGAGCTTTCCGTTCCGCTGGAAGTAGACGTAAATACAGGCGCCAACTGGTATGAAGCAAAATAAACCGTCCGTAGATTTTGCCGGACAAAAGGAATGTTATAAATATGAGAATACTGGGAATTACAGGCGGAATCGGATGCGGCAAGAGCACCGTGCTTGCCTGGCTGAAAGATAAATATGGAGCGGTCATTTTGGAGACGGATACGATTGCGCACCAGTTGATGAAGCCGGGGCAGAGCGCTTATGCCGGGATCGTAGAAGCCTTTGGAGAGGGTATTTTGCTTGAGGAAGGTTCTATTGACCGAAAGGCGCTTGGCGCTGTCGTATTCCATGATGAAGAGAAGCTTCACCTTCTCAATTCGCTGACGCATCCGGCGGTCAAAAGCTATGTGCGTGAAAAGATCCGGATGGAGGCGGCGCGCGGGACAAAGCTTCTTGTCATCGAGGCGGCGCTTCTTCTGGAGGATCATTACGATGAAATCTGTGATGAGATCTGGTATATCTGCACATCGGAGGAGAACCGGAGGAACCGCCTGAAGGCCTCCCGCGGCATGTCCGATGAGAAGATCACGGAGATTCTTAACAGCCAGTCTTCCGAACAGTATTATCGGAACGGGGCGGATCGCGTGATTTACAATGACGGCACGTTTGCGGAGACGGGTGCGTTGATCGATCGTGCTTTGGAGAAATTGAATCAATAAAAGGGGAGAACAAATGATATGAGGCTGTGCAGTATTGCCAGTGGGAGCAGCGGAAATTGTATATATGCGGGAAGTGATAAAACGCATGTGCTGATCGACACAGGAATCAGCAAAAAACGTGTGGAGGCAGGATTAAAGGCGTTGGATATCAACCCAAAAGATCTTTCGGGAATCCTCATCACCCATGAACATGCAGACCATATTCAGGGACTTGGGGTTTTTTCGAGAAAATATGAAATACCAATCTATGCGACGCCGGGAACCCTGCAGGGAATACAGGCGTACAAGTATCTCGGCGATATGCCGCAGGGACTTTGCCACGAGGTGAAGGCCGATGAAACATTTACGATCGGCGATGTGGATATCCATCCGTTTCGTATTTCGCATGATGCGAATGAGCCGACCGGATACCGGCTGGAGCATGAAGGGAAATCACTTGCGGTTGCGACAGATCTTGGCGTCTATGACGATTATACGGTTGCAAATTTAAAGGAGCTGGACGCAGTCCTTCTCGAGGCCAACCACGATATCAAGATGCTTGAGGTCGGGCCGTATCCTTATCCACTGAAACAGAGAGTCATGGGAAACAGAGGGCATTTGTCAAATGAATTGTCAGGGCGGCTGCTATGTGATATACTACACGAGAATTTAAAGCATATTATTCTGGGACATCTCAGCAAAGAGAATAATTTCCCTGAGCTGGCTTATGAAACGGTCAAATTGGAAGTAACGCTGGGATCTGTTCCGTTTACCGGGGACGATCTGCATCTGATGGTTGCAAAGAGAAGCGAGGTCTCGGAGATATTAGAGATATGATTATACAGGAGGAAGGGCATGAAAAAGTGTGTCATTACAGTAGTAGGAAAAGATACCGTAGGCATTATTGCAAAGGTTTGTACATATCTGGCGAATAATGGGATCAATATTTTAGATATTTCCCAGACGATCGTCCAGGGATATTTCAATATGATGATGATCGTCGATATGGGAGCGAGCTCCAAGACTATCCTGACCATTGCAAATGACCTCG
This sequence comes from uncultured Lachnospiraceae bacterium, assembly GCA_964590945.1. Lineage (GTDB taxonomy): Bacteria > Bacillota > Clostridia > Lachnospirales > Lachnospiraceae > CAZPXF01. Next base: position 4,396 of record CAZPXF010000096.1, read on the forward strand.
AGCAGATCGGCGAGGAGCTTGGCGTTATTATCAAATGCCAGAATGAAGAGATTTTTGAGAAGATGCACAGACTGTAAGCGGGAGGCGATGCAATGATCAATATTAACGAAGTTATAGAGACAAATCACATGATCGAGCAGGAGAATCTGGACGTCCGCACGATCACACTGGGTATCAGCCTTCTCGACTGTATGGATCCTGACCTTGACAGCATGAACCAAAAGATTTACGATAAGATCACGAAGACTGCAAAGGATCTGGTCAGGACCGGAAATGATATTGAACATGAATTCGGTATTCCGATCGTCAATAAGCGTATTTCGGTCACTCCGATCGGTATCGTCGGAAGCGCGGCCTGCAAAAGTCCGGAAGACTTTGTCTCTGTTGCCAGAACACTGGATGCGGCTGCAAAAGAAGTTGGAGTTCATTTTATCGGCGGTTATTCCGCGCTGGTCTCCAAGGCGATGACAAAGAGCGATGAAAATCTGATCCGCTCCATTCCGGAAGCGCTGGCCGTGACTGCGCGCGTATGCAGCTCAGTGAATGTCGGTTCTACAAAGACGGGTATCAATATGGACGCCGTCCGCCTTTGCGGAACGATCGTGAAGGACACGGCGCTTGCGACAAAGGAGAAGGATTCCTTTGGATGCGCAAAGCTGGTGATCTTCTGCAATGCGCCGGATGATAATCCGTTTATGGCGGGCGCTTTCCTTGGCGTAACAGAGGGGGACAGCGTGATCAATGTCGGAGTCAGCGGCCCGGGAGTTGTCAAGACCGCGATTGAAAAGGTGCGTGGGAAAGGCTTCGAGGAACTTTGCGAGACGATCAAGAAGACCGCGTTCAAGGTGACCCGCGTCGGGCAGCTTGTAGCCGGCGAAGCATCCAGACGTCTCGGAATTCCATTTGGGATCATAGATCTCTCTCTCGCACCGACGCCTGCGATCGGCGACAGTGTTGCCGGGATTTTGCAGGAGATCGGCCTTGAGAGAGTCGGCGCGCCCGGAACAACCGCAGCGCTTGCCTTGTTGAACGATCAGGTGAAAAAAGGCGGCGTAATGGCCTCCTCCTATGTCGGCGGACTCAGCGGCGCCTTTATCCCGGTCAGCGAGGATCAGGGAATGATCGATGCAGTCAACGACGGCGCTCTTTGCCTTGAGAAGCTTGAGGCGATGACGTGCGTATGCTCGGTCGGGCTTGATATGATCGCGATTCCAGGCGATACGCCGGATACAACCATCGCAGGAATTATTGCGGATGAGATGGCGCTTGGCATGGTCAACCAGAAGACGACGGCGGTACGCCTGATCCCGGTGATCGGAAAGGGCGTCGGAGAGACGGCAGAGTTCGGCGGACTTCTCGGATATGCCCCGATCATGCCGGTAAATCCATTTGACTGTTCCGCATTTGTAAACAGGCAAGGGCGTATACCAGCGCCGATACATAGCTTTAAGAATTAGTTTTGCCAGTGGACGATTGACAGTCGCAGGTATTGAAAAGTATTGAAAAGAGGTAGACGAATGGCAAAAGTTGCAATAGTAACAGACAGCAATAGTGGTATCACGCAGAGCCAGGGTAAGGAGTACGGGATTTTCGTGCTTCCGATGCCGTTCTTTATCAATGAGAAATTATATTATGAAGATATCACATTGAGTCAGGAAGAATTTTATGAGTATTTGAAAACAGGCGCTGAGATCTCTACTTCACAGCCTTCTCCGGGAAGTGTGACGGATTTTTGGGATGAAATTCTGAAAGAGTACGATGAGATCGTCCATATTCCAATGTCCAGCGGACTCAGCAGCTCCTGCGCGACAGCAATGCTGCTGGCTGAGGATTATGACGGCCGGGTGGAGGTCGTGGACAATCACCGTATTTCCATTACGCAGCGCCGTGCAGCGCTGGATGCAAAGATGATGGCTGATAACGGCAAGAGCGCGAAAGAGATCAAGGAAATCCTGCTGCGCGATAAAGCAGAGTCGATCATCTATATTACCGTAGACGATCTTTCCTATCTGAAAAAGGGCGGCCGCCTTACTCCGGCGGTTGCAGCGATCGGGACGATCCTCAATCTGAAACCGATCCTGATCATCGACGGTGAGAAGCTGGATGCATTTTCCAGAACACGCGGCTGGAAAGCAGCGAAAAAAGGAATGATTAAGGCGATCAAGGATGATCTTGAGAATCGTTTCCACGGAGCCTCTATCGACGAGTTCCATATGGATCTGGCATATACATGCAGTGCCGAGGAAGCACAGGAGTGGGAGAACGAGGTCGCGGAAGCCTTTCCGGGAGTTCCGATCCATAAGGATCCGTTGTCCTTAAGCGTTTCCTGCCATATCGGGCCGGGATCAAAGGCGATCACGATCACAAGAAAATACAGAGATTAATGAGAGTGGGAGGCAGACGGTCTCCCATTTGTTGTTGACAGGCATGCGAAAGGATCTCTCCGTGTAATGCGGCGGGGATATGCTGCCTGTCATGTTTCGATAAAATGATCGGAAAATAATACTGGAACTTTCATGCGAGTTATGTTAAAAT
>CAZPXF010000097.1:0-6786 GCA_964590945.1 uncultured Lachnospiraceae bacterium
AAATTGAATGTTTTACGTCATCTTTACTTTCCGCCTGAAATCAGCTATACTAAAAATCACTTATGAAAAATATCCCTGCCCTGCGGCAGTTTCAGAAACAGGAGGTATATGATGTTTCGACTTTGGGGTAAGATCTGGAAAGATAATCATTTGATAAAGGATACCGTGATCTGCGATGAATCGGACGATACACGTACGCACAAGATCTTCCGTGCGCTCGATGAAATCTGCTATGAATTTGATCTTGGCAAGCCGATCTGGCTGGATTCCAACATCGGCGAATTCGGACGCCGGGCGAGGACGCGCTTTTTTGCAGACAATTTTGTGGAAAGTATTGATTTTGACTATCTGGAAATACACATTATTGAGGAAGATTGACGAGGTGATTGCCCATGTATTATGGAAATATTAAGAAAAATGATATCGCGGACGGCGTCGGGGTACGCGTAACCCTGTTTGTTTCCGGCTGCACACACCACTGTAAGAACTGCTTCCAGCCTGAGACCTGGAGCTTTTGCTACGGACAGCCGTTTACCGAAGATACCGAAAAGGAACTACTGGATGCGCTTGCCCCGTCCTGGATCGCCGGATTAACGCTTCTTGGCGGCGAACCATTTGAACCGGACAACCAGAGACGTCTCGTACCATTTCTCAGAAAAGTGCGCGAAGCTTTTCCGCAGAAAACGATCTGGTGCTACAGCGGTTATGAATTTGAAGAACTCACCGGACAGGCAGAAGGAACCGGCCGCGCCCGCTGCGAGGCGACCGATGAGATGCTCTCCTTACTCAATGTACTGGTGGACGGAGAATTCGTCGAAGAAAAGAAAAGCATCACGCTTAAGTTCCGCGGTTCGAGGAACCAGCGCCTGATCGACGTGCCCGCTTCTCTGCAGGATGGGACCGTTGTTCTTTTAGAAGGAATGAACTGATTCAAAGAAGCCGGGATTGTCTCCCGGCTCTTAATCTGCGGAATATCCGCTCAGTGCTTCCTTTTGGAGCGGTTCCACATGCCGATCACTTCGCTCACCGCAGACACCGTCACAAATGCATTCGGGTCCGTCTTCCCGATATAAGCCATCAGGTTTCCATATTCATTCTTATTCAGGATCGTCACAAGCTCCACCCGGTCCTTATTTTCATAACCGCCTCTGGCCGGATATAAAGTCGCTCCGCGCGAGATGTCATGAATGATATACTGCTGAATCTTCTCGTACCGGTCTGATATCACACAGACCTTCTTCTTTCTGGAAAATCCGCCGAGATATGCATCCACCACGATCCCGTTGAAATAAGTTCCCAGGGCCCCGACGATCAGTGTCTTTGTGTCATAGACAAATATGGAACTGCATATGATAACGCCTCCTGCGATCGCAAGTGCATTTCCCAGATCTATGTGAAAATACTGATTCATAACTTTGGCTATGATATCCAGTCCTCCCGAGGAAGCGTTGACCTGGAACATGAGTACCTGCCCCATACTGATTATAAGGATCAGACAGAGCACATCCAGGATCACATCATCCGTCAGCGAGTGCATCTCCGGAAAAAGAATCTCCAGGAAAAACATCAGAACCGGCATGATCACAGATGCGTACACCGTCTTCGTGCCGAACTCTTTCCCGATCAAAAGGAATCCGATCACAACACACAAAACATTCAGTATCAGCGTCATCACCGATACCGACACCGGAATAAAATTCACCAGAAGCAAGGCCAGACCTGCCACGCTCCCCATCACGATATCCCCCGGAAGCATAAAAAAATAAATTGCCGCAGCGACCATCGCCATCCCCAATGTGATCACCGCGTACTCCTTCACAGTATTCTTCATAACTACCCTCTCAATTCTCTTTTCCTTTTCCCCAAAACAGCAAAAGAAAACCGCCGCCCCATGATCTCATTCACAAAGCAGCAGTTTCCCGATATCCGAAGTCTACAGGTGCAGAACCCTCTCCTTGATCTCCTGCGTTCTCCCCTGATTCCAGAACTGCGTTCCGATGTATCCGCAGGTTCTTCTTGCTACATTCATCGTATTCTCATCGTGATTGCCGCAGTTCGGGCACTCCCAGATGAGCTTGCCGTCCTTATCCGACACGATCTGAATCTCTCCGTCATAGCCGCATTTCTGGCAATAATCGCTCTTCGTATTCAGCTCCGCATACATGATATTGTCGTAAATAAACTGCATCACTGACAGGACCGCCTCCAGATTATCCTTCATATCCGGTACTTCCACATAGCTGATCGCGCCGCCCGGCGATAACGGCTGGAACTGGGATTCAAATTTCAATTTTGAAAATGCGTCGATATCCTCCGTTACATGCACATGATAACTGTTCGTAATATAATTCTTATCCGTAACGCCCGGGATCACGCCGAATCTCTTCTGCAGGCATTTCGCGAACTTATATGTTGTAGACTCAAGCGGCGTTCCGTAGAGACTGAAATCGATATTCTCTTCCTTCTTCCACTGCGCGCAGGCGTCATTCAGCTTCTGCATAAGCTCCAGCGCAAACGGCGTTGCCTCCGGATCCGTATGTGATTTGCCGGTCATATATCTTGTACACTCGCAAAGTCCGGCGTACCCGAGGGATATCGTTGAATAACCGCCATAAAGAAGCTTATCGATCGTCTCGCCCTTCTTAAGCCTTGCCAGAGCCCCGTGCTGCCACAGGATCGGCGCCACATCGGACGGCGTACCCTTCAGGCGCTCATGCCTGCACATCAAAGCCTTCTTACACAGCTTCAGCCGCTCATCGAGGATCTCCCAGAAGCGGTCCATATCCCCGCCGGAGGAACATGCCACATCGACCAGGTTTAATGTAACAACGCCCTGGTTGAACCGTCCGTAGAACTTAAATTTATCATTCTCATCCTTATATACAGTGAGGAACGAACGGCACCCCATACATGTATAACAGTTGCCCTGCTTCAGCTTGCGCATGATCTTCTCGGAAATATAATCCGGTACCAGTCTCTTCGCTGTGCACTTTGCCGCCAGCTTCGTCAGATACCAGTATTTGCTGTCCTCATGAATATTCTCTTCCTCAAGCACATAGATCAGCTTCGGAAATGCCGGTGTGATCCATACGCCCTTCTCATTCTTTACGCCCTGAATCCTCTGATTCAGTACTTCCTCGATCACGAGAGCCATGTCGTCCCGCATCTGTCCCTCCGGCACTTCTCCAAGATACATAAATACCGTTACGAACGGAGCCTGTCCATTGGTTGTCATCAGCGTGATCACCTGATACTGGATCACCTGAACGCCGCGGTTGATCTCCTCGCGGACACGGATCTCTGCAACCTCATTGATCTTATCCTCATCGACCGGAAGTCCCACAGCCTCAAACTCCTCGCGCACTTCCTTGCGGAACTTCTCGCGGCTGATCTGCACAAAAGGAACCAGATGCGCCAGTGAAATGCTCTGTCCGCCGTACTGGGAACTTGCAATCTGCGCAATACTCTGCGTCGCAATATTACAAGCTGTTGAAAAGCTGTGCGGCTTATCGATCATCGTCTCACTGATGACCGTTCCATTCTGAAGCATATCCTCCAGATTCACCAGACAGCAGTTATGCATATGCTGCGCAAAATAATCCGCGTCATGAAAATGGATGATCCCCTCCTCATGCGCATCTACGATCTCCTTTGGAAGGAGCAGACGCTTCGTGATATCCTTGCTGACCTCTCCGGCCATATAATCACGCTGTACGCTGTTCATAACCGGATTCTTGTTGGAATTCTCCTGCTTGACCTCTTCATTGTTGCACTCGATCAGGCTCAGGATCTGGTCGTCCGTCGTATTGCTCTTACGCACCAGCGCTCTTTTATAGCGATACGTAATATAATTTCTCGCGATAGAAAACGCCCTGAGATCCATGAGCTGGTTCTCAACCATATCCTGAATCTCCTCAACTCCCGGCGCATAATTCATCTCTGCGCAGATGCTCTCAACTCTCGATGAAATGCGCTGAATCTGCTCCTCCGATATCTGCTCGCTGGCAGGCACGCTGGCATTCGCTTCCCGGATCGCGTTGATGATCTTTGTAATGTCAAAGCTGACTTCTGATCCACTTCTCTTGATAATCTTCATATCATCATCTCCCGTATTCTCTCTCAAATCGTTTATGAGACATAGTATACTACATTTAGTGTCTGAATGCAACACAAAATACAAGATATGCGGTTTTATTTTTTCATTTTAGGTTCGAATACCAGCGACGCCAGATAACCGAAGATCAGGGCGGCGGATATCCCGACGGCGCTTGCCGTAAATCCCCCTTTGAAAAGTCCTATAAACCCATCGGAAGCAATACTTTTCTTTATTCCGTTCCACAGCGTATTCCCAAATCCGAGAAGCGGCACGCTGGCTCCTGCCCCCGCCCACTCCTGAAATTTATCATAGATTCCCAGAAATCCGAGCGCCGCGCCGCTGCATACAAGCAGCACCATGACGCGCCCCGGCATCATTTTCGTACGGTCGAGCAGGATCTGCACCAGCGCACAGATCAGGCCGCCGACCCAAAACGCATTGATATAATCCATCTTACTACCTCTCTTTCATTCCGGTCTCCGACTCTGTCAGCAGTGCTCCAGCACGATTGCATGTGCGATCCCCGGAACGCTCTTTCCTTCATTGTAGCTGACTGTAGACATCAGCGCTCCCGTCGGAATAAAAAGCACCCGCTTCCAGATTCCCTTTTCAAGCCTTGGAAGAATAAAGGATGCCAGCGTGACCGCCGCACAGCCGCAGCCGCTTCCGCCCGCATGTGTATCCTGTGACTGCTGGTCAAAGATTTTCATACCGCAGTCCATATGACGGTCTTTTATATCAACCTCCGGCGCTTTCTGCCGGATCAGGTCGAACAGGATCGTCTGCCCGACATATCCGAGATCTCCGGTAATGATCTGGTCATAATCCTCTACGCTTCTTTCGAAGTCCTTCAGGTTTATAAGGATCGTATCGCAGGCCGCCGGAGCCATACATGCGCCCATATTCTGGGAATCCTTCAGGCCATAATTCACGATTTTCCCGATCGTGATCCCCGTGATCCTCACATGCGTCCGCTTCTTTCCCACGATAAATGCACCGCTGCCCGTTACCGTCCACTGTGCGGACAACGGTCTTTGATTTGCATAGGCAAGCGGAAACCGGAATTCCTTCTCCGCGCTTCCAAAATGGCTGGACGTCACGGCCATCGCATAGCCTGCATAGTCCGCCGCTACCGTCATTGCCGCCAGCGCAAGCGCTTCTGCGGAGGTCGAACAAGCGCCGAATAATCCGAAAAACGGGATCTGAAACCCTTCTACTCCGTGGGAGGACGCGATCCCCTGACGCAGAAGATCTCCGCCGAACAAAAAGCGGATCGCCTCCGTATCGATTCCCGCCTTTGTAACCGCGATCTCGCACGCCTTTTTCTGGAAAGCGCTCTCAGCTTCTTCCCACGTATCCTGCCCCATCTTATCATCTTCGTCAATATAATCCAGATATCTTCCGAGGGGTCCCTGTCCTTCCTTCATCCCCGCGGCTGCCGCATGGCTGATAATAAAAGGAGCCTCCCGAAACTGGAGGCTCTGTGATCCCATCTGTACAGACATACTTCCACTTCCTTTTTTCTGATAGTATGTCAATAAGATTCTGAAATTATTCTTTTCTGAACTTATAATGTAATATTTACATATCCGGATCTATGATAAGAAGTTCCCGCCGCACGCATCGCGCTGTATGTCTTCCCTGAACTGTAACGCGAAGAATAACTTCCTCTGTCATACAGCTCCACATCAAAGATCTTCCACTTTCCGCCGATCTTAACTTCTGTCCAGCCATGGCTGTAGGTTCCTCTTCCCCAGCCGCGGCGGATCGTGCAGATACCATAGCACACACGCGTTTCATATCCGGTCGCCGCCTTTACAAGATAAGCAAAAGCTGCTCCGTAGCAGTAACAGTTTCCCCGTCCCATCTGCAGCATCCGCAGAGCCGAGCCTGTACTGAAAGTTGTCGCATATGGATTGATCGCCAAATGCTGGTAATAGCATTTTCTGCATAAATACCAGAATAATGCAGTTACCTTTTTCCGGTCGCTCATGGAAGAAGAAAGATTCGCCGCCTTCAGATCCTTCGCAATCTGCTTATTCAGCGTAATCATCACATTGGTCGCTTTCTTTCCGTCTGTTGTACAAACGCCCTTTTTATTGATGATCAGGCCATTCAGCCTCGTCGCTTTGGCGCTCACCTTATTTGTCTTACCGACTTTGAGCGCCCCCTTCTTAGAAAAATAATATGTCTTACCGCTTATTTTTGTCCAGCCGACGGCTCTTCCGCCCGTCTTATACAGATAATACTTCTTTGAACCAATCGTTTTCCACCCGGTAACTCTTGCGCCCATGGATGAACCCGATTCCGCAAAATACCATATCTTTCCATTGATTTTTTTCCAGCCGGTGTAACATGCGCCGTTCGATCTGAAATAATAAACTTTGCCGTTTATCGTCTTCTTCTTTCCGGTTACGGCAGCGCCATTCGATCCGAAATAATATTTCTTCCCATCGATCGTCCTGAATACGTTCCTGACAATTTCACCATTCTCGTCATAGAAATATTTCTTCCCATGAACTGTCTGTAAACCTGTCTTCACAGAAGGCGCTGCAGTTTCCTGTTCCTCCTGCGGCGTGCTCTCTTCCGCATACACATTCTGCATAGCGGGCGTATTCATGATCAATACTCCGAAAAGCATTGCGCCCGCCAGTATTTTCCATATCTTTTTCATAAGGTAATCCCCCTCT
>CAZPXF010000098.1:0-6783 GCA_964590945.1 uncultured Lachnospiraceae bacterium
ACAGATGACATATGAAGAGGCGTCTGCTTATATCGCAGATGCAGCTAAGTACAAAATTTCATTAGGCCTGGATTCGGAGAGGCGGCTTCTTCGTGAGCTTGGGGATCCGCAGGAGAAGCTATCGTGTATCCATATTGCCGGAACCAATGGCAAGGGCTCCGTACTATCTTATCTGGCCGCAATCCTGACAGAGGCAGGGTATACGGTCGGATGCTACATTTCTCCGTCGGTTGTGACATATCGGGAGAAGATGCAGGTAAACGGGCAAATGATCCGGGAACAGGAATTCGCAGGTATCATGACGAAGGTCAGGGAGGCCGCAGAAAGGATGACCCTGGCGGGGGAAAAGCATCCCACGCAGTTTGAGCTTGAGACGGCGGCGGCATTCCTTTATTTCCATGAAAAAAAATGCGACTATGTCGTTTTGGAGACCGGCATGGGCGGCAGACTGGATGCGACGAATGTTGCGGAGAATGTTCCGGTCGGGATTCTTACCTCCATCAGTATGGATCATATGAAATTCCTGGGCGATACGCTGGAAGCGATCGCGGAGGAGAAAGCCGGAATCATCAAGCCGGGAATGGATGTCGTTTATTTTAAGCAGAACCCAAAGGTCAATAAGGTCATTGAGAGAAATGCGGCTGTAAAGGGTGCGGCGGTATATCCGGTAGATCAGAGTGATATCCGGATATTGGAAGAATCGTTCCGGGGACAGGTTTTTTCGTATAAAGATCATGGTGAGGTAAGGATTCGGATGGCGGGAACGGTGCAGCCGGTAAACGCTGCTCTTGCAATTTGTGCTGCGGATGCGCTTAGGAAGCGGGGGACAAGGATATCCGGCGAGGCTGTTCTGGCGGGACTTTATAAGGCTCACTGGCCGGGCAGGTTCGATGTGCTGTCGGAGCGGCCGCTCCTGATCGCGGATGGCGCGCATAATCCGGACGCCGCTGTTCATCTTGCGGAAACGCTCAGGCGGTATTTCCCGGGCAAACGCTTGATAGGGATCATGGGCGTTTTTAAAGATAAGGATTACGTTCAGATCGCAGAGAGCATGGCGCTGTTGTTTGAGAGAGTGATCACCGTTTCCCCTCCGGATGCAGGGCGCGCGCTCCCGGCTTCGGAGCTTTGGAAATGTATGGAAGCGCATGGCGCAAAGGCGGAATGTGCAGGGACTCTTTCAGAAGCAGTCGCTGCGGCGCGGAAATACGCCGGAACAGACGGGGTGATCGTGGCGTTTGGGACGCTTTCCTATATGGGGGAATTGCTGCAGCTTATGAAACAGGAAGAGAGAGGCAACCGGGATGAACCATAGATTGATTCGTGTAAATAAGATATTGAAGCATCCGGATTTTCTTTTTTGTGTCCGGGAGGTGGAGAGGCTCGAAAAAACCCGCCCTTTTTGCGGACACGGAATGGAGCATCTTCTTGCAGTAGCGAGGCTTGCCTGTATCGAGAATCTGGAAGAAGGACATGGAATTTCCAGGGAACGGATTTATGCGGCAGCTCTTGTCCATGATCTTGGGAGATTAAAGCAGTATCAGACAGGGGAGTGTCACCATACCGCCGGACTTGCCCTCATAGAAAAGATTCTGAGGGAATGTGATTTCCGGGAGCCGGAGACGGCTGAGATACTGGAGGCCGTTGCGGAGCACGGGAATCCGTTGATGCAGAATGCCGAAGGATTAAAGGGCTTATTGTACCGTGCGGATAAAAAGTCGCGGATGTGCTGGAACTGTGCTGCGGAAGCTCAGTGCGAGTGGGACAGGAAGAAGAAAAACCTGACTTTATCAGTCTGAAAGGATAGAAAGATGCGAATAGGAAACAGAGAATTTGACACAGATCGCAGAACGTATATCATGGGGATCCTGAATGTGACGCCGGACTCTTTTTCCGATGGAGGGAAATGGAATCAGCTCGATCAGGCTCTTGCACATGTGGAGACGATGATCTTTGAGGGAGCCGATATCATTGATATTGGAGGAGAATCCACAAGACCGGGGTATACGAAGATCCCGGATGAAGAAGAGATCGCGAGGGTAACTCCATTTATCAGGGCGGTGAAGGCGCGTTTTGATGTTCCGGTCTCGCTTGACACGTATAAGGGAGCGGTCGCACAGGCAGGAATCGAGGCAGGCGTGGATATGATCAACGATATCTGGGGGCTGAAATACGATGACCAGATTGCAAAGGTCATCGCACAGGGAGATGTCGCGTGCTGTCTGATGCATAATCGTGAGAAAGCGGAATATGAGGATTTCTTTCCTGATCTTTTGAAAGATCTGACAGAGTCCGTGGCGATCGCCAGAAATGCGGGAATCCCAAAGAGTGCGATCATTCTTGATCCGGGAGTCGGATTCGCCAAAAGCCATGAGAACAATCTGGAGGCGATCCGGAGGATCGGAGAGATCCGCGGTCTCGGATATCCGGTTCTCCTTGGCACAAGCAGAAAATCTGTGATCGGACTGGCGCTGGACGTCCCGGTTTCGGAGCGTCTGGAAGGAACGCTTGCCACAACGGTTCTTGCTGTGAATCAGGGCGCGGCGTTTATCCGGGTACACGATATCCTGCCGAACAAACGCGCGATCGAGATGACAGAATGTATTCTTGGGAGAAGGTAAATGATGGACAAAGTGATAATAAGGGGACTGGAAATATTTGCGAAGCATGGTGTTTTTCAGGAGGAGAATGTTCTCGGACAGAAATTTGTTGTTGATGCGGTTCTCTATACAGATACAAGGAAAGCCGGAATGACGGATGAATTGACGGATGCGATTGACTACGGCGACGTATGCCATGAGATTGATATTTTCCTGAGAGAGCATACATATAAATTGCTCGAGAAAGCCGCAGAGGCTCTTGCAGAGCATTTACTAAAGGAAATCGAGCTTTTGCGGGAGATCGACCTTGAGATCCGGAAGCCGTGGGCGCCGGTCGGCCTTCCTCTGGAGGAAGTGGCGGTATCCATTCGCCGCGGATGGCATACGGCTTATATTGCCCTCGGCTCGAATATGGGGGATAAGGAAAACCACATCCGGGAGGCTATTGAGGAACTGGATGACCACGATTGCTGCAGGGTGACGGCTGTCTCGGAGCTGATTACGACAGAACCGTATGGAGTGAAGGAACAGGAAGATTTCCTGAATGGCAGCCTGGAGATGCAGACGCTTCTCACCCCGGAGGAACTTCTGGAGTTCCTTCACGAGATCGAGGAGAGCCATAATCGGGAGAGAGTGATGCGTTGGGGACCCCGGACGCTGGATCTTGATATTTTATTTTACGACGACCTTGTCCTGGATACAGAAAATCTTACGATCCCGCATGAGGATATGCAGAATCGGGAGTTTGTGCTGGAACCGATGATGGAGATCGCGCCATATAAGCGGCATCCTCTTTTGAAAAAGAGTATCCGTCAGTTATATCGGGAATTATCTTCGCAGGTATCTTGACAATCGTGGCAGAATCTGTTATTTCAAATAAAAAGAGAGAGGTATAGAAGAATGAAACTTTATGATGAGTTGAAGGCTCGCGGCCTGATCGCTCAGGTCACAGATGAAGAGCTGATCGCAGATCTGATTAATAACGGAAAGGCGACATTTTACATTGGCTTTGACCCGACGGCGGACAGCCTTCATGTAGGACACTTTATGGCCCTTTGCCTGATGAAGAGGCTTCAGATGGCAGGAAATAAGCCGATCGCGCTGATCGGCGGCGGAACTGCTATGATCGGCGACCCTTCGGGCAGAACCGATATGCGTCAGATGATGACAAAGGAAACGATCCAGCATAACAGCGATTGCTTTAAGAAGCAGATGAGCCGCTTTATTGATTTTTCAGAGGGCAAGGCGCTGATGGTGAACAATGCGGACTGGCTTCTGGATCTGAACTACATTGAGGTGCTTCGTGAGGTTGGAGCGCATTTTTCTGTCAATCGTATGCTGGCGGCGGAGTGCTACAAGCAGAGAATGGAGAAAGGACTCAGCTTCCTTGAATTTAATTACATGATCATGCAGAGCTATGATTTCTATGCGTTGTTCCAGAAATATGGATGCAATCTCCAGTTTGGCGGAGACGACCAGTGGAGCAACATGCTCGGCGGAACGGAGCTGATCCGCCGCAAGCTTGGCAAGGATGCGAGCGCTATGACGATCACGCTCCTTTTAAATTCCGAAGGGAAGAAGATGGGGAAGACCCAGTCCGGCGCAATCTGGCTGGATCCGAAGAAGACGTCCCCGTTTGAGTTTTACCAGTATTGGAGAAATGTAGGAGATGCAGACGTCCTGAAATGCCTGCGTATGCTGACATTCCTTCCGCTTGAGCAGATTGACGAGATGGATTCCTGGGAGGGCAGCCAGCTTAACAAGGCGAAGGAGATCCTCGCATATGAGCTGACCGAGCTTGTGCATGGGAAGGAGGAAGCCGAGAAGGCTCAGGAGAGCGCAAGGGCGCTGTTCAGCAGCGGGGCGGCGGCGAATATGCCGACGGCGGAGCTTGCAGAGGAGGATTTTGCCGACGGGAGCATTGAGATTCTGGATATGCTTGTAAAGAGCGGTCTGGTGGCTTCCAAATCAGAAGCGCGCCGTGCGGTTCAGCAGGGCGGAGTCACTGCCGACGGCGATAAGGTCGGCGACATCCATGCGGCGTTTGAAAAGACGGTGTTTGACGGGGAAGGTATCGTACTCAGAAAAGGAAAGAAGAATTTCCGCAGAGTGGTTTGCAAATAGGAGGAGTATACAATGGGATTTGTGGAGAAAGACATTCATGAGCTGTCATTCAATGTATTTGATAAGATCAACAAAGAGTGGATGCTGATCACAGCCGGAACGCAGTCTGACTGTAATACAATGACAGCAAGCTGGGGAGGACTTGGCAATTTCTGGAGCAATAAGCCGGTGATTACGACCTATTTAAGGCCGCAGCGCTATACAAAGGAATTTGTAGATGCGAACGAGACATTCACGGTTTCCTTTTTGGATGAGAAATACCGGGATGCTATGATGCTTCTGGGGAAAGTGTCCGGAAGAGATAATCCGGATAAGATCAGGGACGCCGGACTTACGCCGATGCGTGTTGGAGATACCGCAGCCTTTGAGGAGGCCAATATGATTTTTGTCTGCCGGAAGCTGTATATGGGAAAGATCCATCCGGAGAATTTTATTCAAAAGAAGCTGGACGCAGCAAATTATCCGGATAAGGATTACCATTACGTATATATATCAGAAATTGAAAAGGTTCTTGTAAGAGAATAGGAATCGTGCCGGGGCTGTCATATGACAGCCTCAGTTTTATCCGCATGCCGTTACAAAGGAACAAAACAGATTGCGCGCAGCCTCGTCGGTCCGGTACATGCATTCCGGATGCCACTGAACGCCGATGCAGAAAGGATGACCGGTCATCTCAAGAGCCTCTATGGTCTGGTCGGAAGTCCGTGCCGAGATAACAAGTCCATCCCCGGGACGGCGGATCGTCTGATGGTGATAGCTGTTCGTGTAGATCCTTTCGCCGACGATATCCGCGAGGTGGCTGTGGGGAAAGACGTTGACCTGGTGGCTGACCTCGTCCCGGTTCTGGGTGATCTGCATATGCTGCAGGTGGGAGCCGGGCTGCAGACAGATATCCTGAAAAATACTGCCGCCTCTGGAGACGCAGAGCACCTGAAGACCCCGGCAGATTGCAAGCACCGGAACTTTCAGATCCAGCACCTTTTTCATAAATGCAATCTGAAAACGGTCTACCGGAAGACAAGTCTTTCCAAGACCCGGGAGCGGTTCTTCGTGAAAAAAGATCGGGGAGATATCGATACCGCCGCAGAAGAGATATCCGCTGCATATATCAAAGTAGATCTGCGGAAAGTCCGTACTCTGCGATACCGGTATGATAAAGGGAATCCCTCCGGATTCTTCTATCGCGTGTATATATGCGGAGCTGACAAACTGCTTTTCCCGCTCAATTCCGCAGACCATGATCCCGATTACTGGTTTTTTATTCATAAAACAAGCCTCCTTTTTCTGCACTGCTTTTAAAAGTGTATGAAAAAGGAAGCCGCCGTATGATACCGGAAAATGAAAAATCCGCCCCGGATTCTTATGATTTCTTTTTATGATTCGGTTCCGGAAGCGTGTCGATCAGCTTCTCGATCATCTGTTTTTTCAGACAGACGTCAAAACAGAGCTCGCAGATGAAAGAAAAGAGCTGCAAATACTCCCGGCTGTCTTCCTCGCACTGCCGGAAGGTTTCAGACGCCTTTTCATATTTCTGTCTGATATCATCTTTCATATGATCCATGTTCCGCATCTCCAGCTGAAAGATCTCATTGTAAATACTTTCCAGTGAAAAACCATCCTCTGCGGAAAAATATCTGGACGTCAACGGATCGATCAGCGTATCAATATCGCGTATGCTTAAAATATTCTTCAGATAATAGATAAAAATAAGAAGAAGGATGTGCTCCCTGGAATACTTCTTCTTATTCGACGGAGGAAGCAGATGGTTCTTGCTGTAATTGTTGATCATCGTCTTTGTCAGGATCTTATCGTCCGCGTAGCGCTTGGAATGATCAAGCTGCGTATCCATGAACGTAGTCACCTGATCCATGTACAGATCAATATTCGGAATATCCTCCGGATGAATATAATCAAGAGCGTCCAAACCCGCCAAAATACTTTCAAGAAGGTTCTCTTTATCAATTCGCATTTTATCACCTCTGTGTTACATTATATAGTATCAAAAACTATGTTACAAGAGATAAATAGAAAAAATAGTAATAGGTTCAAAAAAAGATTTGTG
>CAZPXF010000099.1:0-5021 GCA_964590945.1 uncultured Lachnospiraceae bacterium
TGCGGAACTTGGAAATGATGCGGGAATTTACGGAGGGGTTGGACTTCTTCTGTAGCTAAGAAAACGGATAATGATACGATATCCTCACGGGTATTTTTACATGAAAGAGCAGGCTGGAAAAGCGATGCTCTTTTTTGTTGCCATATCGCGGGGGCGGACTGGCGACATATTTGTTTTGAATAAATACATATAGGTGATATCTATAGGGATATGTGAAAAATCAATTTGCCGGAAGAAGGATAATTATGATAACATTTGCATGGTGATTGTAGACCATAGTCTACTAAGGCGCGGATTATGCAGGAATCAGGAAGCATATGATCTGTAACAGAGGAGATTGCAAATGATGAGGGAATATACCAGCTACCGCTTTGGGGCAGGAAGATATATTCAGGAGACAGATATTCTGGATCATAGCGGCGGCGAGATTCTCAGATTTGGGAAAAAGGCGTATGTGATCGGCGGAAAACATGCGCTTTTAGCAGCCGGAGAACGAATGAAGAAAAGCTTTGCGGAATCCGGACTTGCAAGTGTGTGGGAAGAATACTGCGGATTTCCCAGCTATAACAAGATGGATGCGCTCAAAGCAGCGATACAGGGAAATGAGTGCGATGTTCTTGTAGGCGTTGGCGGAGGAAAGATCATGGATCTATCGAAAGCCGCAGCCGCAAAACTCGGATGTCCGGTTGTTCTCGTTCCAACTTCAGCAGCGACTTGCGCTTCCTACAGTCCTCTGAGCGTTGTATATTCCGACGAGGGCGAATGCGTGGGATATCTTCGTTTCGATTATGAAGTCAACGCAGTGCTTGTGGATGAACAGGTCATGGCATGTCAGCCCCCAAGGCTTCTGGCGGCGGGAATTATGGATGCGATGGCGAAATGTATTGAGATTGCGAATGGAAGACCGGAAATAACGCTGGAAACAGACACGATAGAGAAATACAGTGCGTACCGGATGGCAGAGGAAGTTTACAATATTTTGGAAAAATACGGGGAACCGGCTTATCAGGATGTGCAGGATAAGAAGCTGACAGAGACGGTTCACAATGTTGTGTTTTGTACGATCGCGCTGACGGGGATTGTGAGCGCGCTTATGAGAGGAAGAAACCAGACCGCGCTGGCACATCGTATGTATGAAAGTATGCGTACATATTATTTTCGTGAAAGTATGGATTATTTACATGGAGAGATCGTTGCCACGGGACTGATCGCACAGTTGAAATATAATGATAATGAGAAAGCGATCGCAAAGCTGGAAGATTATATGCACAAAATGAATATGCCGATGAATCTAAGAGAGATCGGATTGAAGGATGTGCAGGAGCCAATGGAGAAGCTCCACCAGATCTTATGCGAGTCCAGATTTGTACCGGACGATGAAGCGAGCCGCAGGAAGGTTTGGGAAGCGCTTCAGGAAATCAGATAAAGGGTGGTCGTATGCTTTCAGAGAAAATGCAGCTTCAGCTGGAGAAGGGTTCTCCGATCCGGGAAGCATTTGAAGAAGGAAAAAGACTGGAAAAAATATATGGGTCAGAGAATGTTTTTGACTATAGTATTGGAAATCCGGAAATACCTGCCCCAAAATGCGTGCGGGAGGCGATAGAATATCTTGCAAAGGAGGATCCATTATCTATTCATGGCTATATGCATAATGCAGGATATGAGGATGTAAGAAAAACGATAGCTGCTTCCCTTAACAGGCGTTTTCAGACCAGCTTTTGCGAAAAAAATATTGTAATGTCAAATGGGGCGGCGGGCGCGATGAATCTTCTGATGTGCGCCATTATGAATCCGGGCGATGAAGTCATTGTGATGAAGCCGTATTATCCGGGATATAGCGGTTTTATCAAAAACTGGAATGGACGCATGGTCGCAGTGGAACCGGATCCTTTCAGCTTTCAGCCGGATCTTACGGATCTTGAGCACAAGATCACAGAGCGTACAAAGCTTGTGATCGTAAATTCGCCGAATAATCCTACAGGGGTAATTTATACAGAGGAAACCGTAAAAAGAATTGCCGAAATTCTGGAAAGAAAGCAGCAGGAATATGGGCATGGCATCTGTCTTCTGTCAGACGAGCCGTACCGGGAGCTGGTCTATTCAGGCAATGAGGTCCCTTTTTGGACAAAATATTATGCAAATACGGCAGTTGCGTATTCTTTCAGTAAGACGCTTTCCATACCGGGAGAGAGGATTGGTTATCTGGTGATCCCCGATGAGATGCAGGACAGTGAACAAGTGATCCGGGCAGTTCGGGCAGCGGCAGGAATTCTGGGATATGTCAATGCCCCGGCGATGTTTCAGAAGGTTGTCGGCATGTGCATTGACGAGACGGCGGATATTACCGCGTACAGAAAAAACAGGGATCTCTTATATGATTCGCTGGTAAATCTGGGATTTGACGCCGTATCACCGGAAGGTGCATTTTATATATTTGTGAAGGCTCCGGATGGAGACGAGTGCAGGCTTTTGGAAGCCGCACATGAATGTAATATTCTACTGGTAGGAGGGAGCGCATTTGGATATTCCGGCTATGCCAGGATTTCATTTTGTGTCTCTTACGATAAAATCAAAAGATCTTTGCCGGCATTCGGCAAGCTGGCAGAGCTCATTCATTTGAGGAGGTAACAATGGACAAGATTAATTTTGATGAAGTCGGTTTTGGAACTTTATCGATTCATGCCGGGCAGGAACCGGATGCATTGTACGGAGCGCTTGCGACTCCGATCTATCAGACATCTACGTTCTGCTTTGAGAGCGTTGAGGATGGAAGTGCAAGATTCTGTGGTGAAAAGCCGGGATTCTGCTACTCCAGAGGTGGAAATCCAACGGTAGCCGCGCTTGAGAGGAAGATTGCGGCGCTGGAGGGCGGAGAGGCCTGTGTGTGCACGGCATCCGGTATGGGAGCCATCGGCGGCGTTTTGATGGGACTTCTTTCAGCGGGTGACCATGTGATCTGCGGGGCGTGCGTCTATGGATGTACGGATGTGGTCCTCAGGCAAAATCTTTCAAAATTTGGCGTTGAGATGGATTTTATCGATACAACAGATCCGGAAGCTGTTGAAAAAGCGATTAAGAAGAATACAAAGCTCATTTATTTTGAATCTGTCACAAATCCAACGATGCAGCTTACGGATATTGAAGCGATCTGCGCACTGGCTCATTCCAGAGGGATCAGGGTTGTGGTCGATAACACATTTGCGCCGCCGCCGGAATTGTTCCCGCTGAAAATGGGCGCAGACATTGTACTTCACAGCTGTACAAAATATATCAACGGACATGGCGACGTGATCGCCGGTGCGGTTGTCGGTTCCCTGGATGACATTACAAATATCCGCAGGAACGCGGTGACCAAGATCTGCGGGGCAACAATGAGTCCATTCAATGCGTTCCTTGTTCTGCGTGGAATTCAGACGATGGAGCTTCGTATGGAACGGCATTGCAAAAATGGTTTGGCTGTTGCGAAATATCTCGAGAGCGTTCCATATGTGAAAAAAGTATATTATCCGGGACTTGAGAGCAATCCTCAGTATGAGCTTGCATGCAGAATGATGGGTGGAAATTTTGGAGGAATTCTTTCCTTCGAGCTGAAGGATGGTATCAACGGCATGGACAGTTTTACCGCATGCAAAAAGGTTGTTAATCAGCTTAAGATTGCCTCCATCGCAGTAAGCCTTGGCGATCCGGGAACCCTGATCCAGCATCCGGCAAGCATGACCCATGCAAATGTTTCAAAGGAAGACCGCCTGAAAGCAGGCATTCAGGATGATCTTATCCGTCTTTCCGTTGGATTGGAAAATGTTGAGGATCTTATCGCAGATTTCGAGCAGGCATTTGCTGTTTTATAAGAGACGAGGAAGGTTTATGAAAGATACAAGGATTACAAATCTTTCTTTCGCATATCCGGACGCACCGGACAAGCTGATTTTGAAAGATGTAGAAATTGAAGCGGACCAGGGGGAATTTATCTGTCTGTTGGGACAGTCCGGATGTGGGAAAAGTACATTTTTGCGGCTCCTTGCGGGATTGAACATGCCGACGACGGGGGAAGTGATCGTTCACGGCGAACAGGTAAAGGGCGCCAGTATGGATCGCAGCGTCGTTTTTCAGGATTATGGTTTATTTCCGTGGTTTACGGCAGGGGATAATATTCTTCTTGCATTGAAGCAGAAATATCCGAAAAGAAACAAGAAGGAACTGAAAAAAGTTGTTATGGACATGCTGAAAGAGGTAGGACTTGATGAGAGTGTCTATAAAAAGCTCCCGAAAGAGTTGTCGGGAGGCATGAAGCAGCGGTGTGCGATCGCAAGATCCCTGAGTATTGATGCGCCCGTGCTTTTGATGGACGAGCCTTTCGGCGCTCTGGATGCCGTAACGCGTGCAAAGCTTCAGGATCTTTTAAAGAGTCTGTGGGATAAAGAAGAAGATAAAAAAACCGTTTTCTTTGTAACGCATGATGTGGATGAAGCGATTCTTCTTGCGACAAGGGTCGTTGTGCTGGGACAGTCTCCAAGCAGCATTATCTATGATATGGAGGTTCCGCAGGATCAGAAGATCACAAGAGAGGCGATCTTTAATGATGTGAAGCTGCAAAGGCTGAGAAATGAACTGGTAAACCAGATCAACAAGGATGTATCGGAGCACATTTAAGATATGTTTCCTGAAATGGGCAATGAGGGGTTTTATCCCATTTTGCATAGAAACTATTAATTATATTTACAGGAGGAAAATATGAAGAAAAGAATTTTAGCAGTCATGATGGCTGCGGCGATGACATTTGGTCTTGCAGCTTGCGGAAGCAGTGATTCGGGCAGCAGCACGGATGAGAGTACCGCATCAGAAGGATCGACAGCTTCTGAGGAGGCGGAGGTTCCTGAAACAGATACGATCACGTGGGCGCAGGGACTTTCCGGGAATATTCTGGTTACGATCGCTCAGCAGGAGGGCTATTTCGAGGAGGTTGGTCTTACAGTCAATGAGGTACCGCTTGATGACGGACAGCTTCAGGGCGTAGTGGACGG
>CAZPXF010000099.1:5121-6623 GCA_964590945.1 uncultured Lachnospiraceae bacterium
CCGGAGTATTCCTGCTGCCGTATGGTTGCACGTAAGTCATGGGTTGAAGAGAATCCTACAACTGTAAAACTTTTGGACGAGGCGCTTTTAAGAGCGCAGTGCTATTTTGAGGCAAACAGAGAGGACTGCATCCAGATCATGGCAGACCAGCTCGATACAGATTATGAGTATGTAGAGGCATATATGGGCGAAGAAGAGCACTATGAGATCAATGTCGATACGGTAAAATCTGTAGTTCTTGATACCTGGAATTATCAGAAAGAGGTTGGCCTGATCGAAGATGACGTCGATGAGAGCGTGATCGAGGATGCTATCTATGAGAATCTTTATGAGGCTGCTCTGGATGCTTGTGTAGAAAAATATCATGACGACGATCCGGATTTCTGGGATGCACAGGTTGAATTGTTTGAGAAGTACAAATAAACTGCTTTAGAGAGGAGCTTGTATGTCAAAGGGACTCGAAATATTGAAAAAATATTGGCTGACAGTCGTATGTGTGGCCGGACTGGTTTTCCTTTATAAATATATTGCAGACAATGGTCTGTTCAGTGCAATGATGTTCCCGAGCCTTGGGGATATATGGAAAACCTTTGTTGATGCAAGGGAAACCATGTTCAAAAATATGATTTGTTCGATCCGGCTTTTGATTCCATCGATTGCCATCAGTCTGGCTGTTGCGCTTCTGCTTGGCATTATTCTTGGAATGAATAAGTTTTTGAGGGATGCGCTTCATCCGATCATTTATGCATTCAGCTGCATTCCGTCTATTTTGATATCGCCGTTCGTGATCCTGATTGTCGGGGATTTCTACAAATCCTCTATTTTCCTGATCTTTTACGGAATCGTTTGGGCGACATTATTTGCAACAATTACTGGAATAGAGACGATCGATAAGAGATATCTGGACAATGCAAAGACATTGGAGCTAAGCGGCTGGAAGCTGATGATCAAGGTGATCCTCCCGGCGGCAAGTCCAAATATTATCGGAGGATTCGTCAATTCACTGCGCAGCTCATTTGTCATGCTGGTATTTGCCGAGATGTATGGTGCAAGCTTCGGACTTGGTTATTACGTAAGGCGATACAGTGATTATGGCCTGTACCAGAATGTTTGGGCGGGATTTATTTTCATGGTAGTTGTCCTCGTGGTCGTTATGCAGATTTTCGAACATATTAAGAGTTATCTGTTGAAATGGACGATCTGATCCTGACAGAAGAGATTCTTAACTGGTTACAGGAAGCGGGGATAAGCGTATAATCCTTAAATAGAAGTACAATTACGGATATGCTAAGTTTGGCATATCCGTTTTTAAAATACGTCTGGAGTCAGCAGGCCTTTGGCAGATGGCAGATATGCCGCGGAGACGCTGGCATACAGGCGGATATCAAAACAATGCAGGCAAACTCGGTCAAAACAAAGCGGAATCCGCAAAAGAGAGAGTTGGAAGAGCTGAATGTTTTGCGATGTAATACTATAAATAATTGGTTTAATTGGTTTTTTTG
>CAZPXF010000100.1:0-6561 GCA_964590945.1 uncultured Lachnospiraceae bacterium
TACACCGCGGTCTATGAATTTCATGTGGCTGCTGATTATTTCCATTGCAATTTTGTGTATGTTCATGTACAGTGCGCAGGCATTACACTATGCGATCCTTGAAGAAGGGGATTATCCGCTTGAAATAATGGGAGCTACCACGTTCATTCTTTCTCCTTTGGGTTACGGCGTTGCGGAGAGTATCATGCCTATGTACAACGGCTGGTGCCTGAACCATTTCTCAGGACTGGCAGGCTATGAAGCAATCTTTAAAACATTTATCGCCATGCTGTGCATAGCCGCTGTTGCGGCGGTCATATTCCGCAGACTTACAAAGGAGCGCCGCATGGAGCTTGCGAAATTGCGTGAATCCGGTAAAACAGCTGAATAAAATTATTATTAAAAATCATGACAGGAGGTTAGAGATCCATGATGAATAAAGAAAGATTTGCCCGTGTAATTGAAGAGATGAAAAAAACCGGGCTGAAACAGATCATCGTAGCGGATGATCCTTCGATCCTGTGGCTCACAGGACGTATTGTCAATCCGATGGAGCGCTGCGGGGCTATCCTGATCAAGGATAATGGAGATGTTCATGCGTTTATGAATCATCTTTTCTGCTTCGAGCCTGTTGACGGGATGGTGATGCATTATTACGCAGATGGGGAGAACCCATACAAATTGATCGCGGATGAGCTTGTACCGGGGCCGGTAGGCTTTGATAAAAACTGGGCGAGCAAGCATACCATATCCGTGTTGAAGGAAAGGGACGATATCACGCCGGAGCTGGGCTCTGAGCCGATCGATATCTGCAAGGCGCACAAGGATGAGGCGGAAAAAGAGGCGCTTCGCCATGCGGCGAGCATCAACGATATGGCAGTAGAGTTTGGGATCAGGCATATCAATCCGGAGCTGGATGAGCTTACCCTCTCCAATATGATCGAAGAATTTTTCGAGGAGAATGGCGCAGTACAGGATATGCAGCTTCAGTATGTATGTTATGGAAAAAATGCAGCGGAGCCGCATCACGGGGCTGTCGCCGGGGAGATGCTCCATGAAGGGGATGCAGTTCTTTTCGACCTTTGGGCTCCGATCAACAATTATTGGTGCGATATGACAAGAACTGTATTTTATAAGAGTGTCAGCGAGGAACACCGTAAGGTTTATGAGATCGTAAAGAAAGCGCAGCAGGCGGCGATTGATTTTGTGAAGCCGGGCGTCAAAATGTCGGATATCGATGCGGTTGCGCGCAAGGTAATATCCGACGCCGGATATGGAGAATATTTCCTTACCCGTACCGGCCATGGGGTTGGTATGACCGTGCATGAGCCGCCGGAGGCAAGTCCTTCCTGCGAGCTGATCGCAGAACCGGGCATGTGCTTTTCGATCGAGCCGGGGATTTATCTTAAGGATAATGTCGGCGTGCGTATCGAAGATCTGGTCATTGTTACGGAGGACGGCTGCGAGGTGCTGACAAAATATCCAAAAGACCTGCAGATCGTCGGTTAATCCGATTTTTCCTTTTAATCCCAATTCATAAAGGAGGCGCCGTCCCGCGGGGCGGCGCTTCCCTTCCTAATTATTCACACCGTGGTGTACAGGCTGCGTATCCTCTTCAAAAGCGTAAAAGTCATATCCATTTTTTCTGGCGTATTTGATGATCTTTTTCAGCGCCGTGACGGTTGTCGCCTTAGCATTTGTATCATGCATGAGGATGACGTTGTTGCGGTTCTCCTTCAGGCCGCTTTTGATATTGTTCACAAGCTTATCCACGGGGACATTATTCCCGGTGGCGTCCTCGGAATCCACATTCCAGTCGAGATAAACGTATTCCGCCTCTGAGACGTCCCGGACCAGCTTCGACATGATGCCTTTGGAATAATTGCGGCTGATCGTATTGGAGCTTCCCCCCGGAAAACGGATGACGAACGGCTCGTAGCCGA
Source organism: uncultured Lachnospiraceae bacterium (assembly GCA_964590945.1). GTDB lineage: Bacteria > Bacillota > Clostridia > Lachnospirales > Lachnospiraceae > CAZPXF01. The sequence continues at coordinate 1,923 of CAZPXF010000100.1, forward strand.
AATCATCCTTAAGCTTCTTGCCAAGCTTTGTGATATTGTCCATGAAAGCTTCTTCGGATTTGTAGATCTCCTCATAGTCATGGGAGTAACCGTGAATACCGATCGTATGTCCGTCGGAAATCATTTGCTGCAGCGTATCCTTATCGCTGTCACTGTAGTTCAGTATAAAAAATGTGGCGGGAATATGATACTTTTTCAGGATTTTCAAAATCTTTGGCGTAACCTCATCGCCGGGTCCGTCGTCGAAGGTCAGATAGATGGCGTTCGGATTGCGTTCGCCCTTATCCAGAATATGGATCGTCCGGGTTACCGTGTTCCGGTTGCCTGCTTTGTCGGATACGGTATATGCTATCGTCTGGGTTCCGGATTTGGAGGTATCGATGGAACCGGCAGTGATGATCTTTTCTGTGAGATCGCCGTCCAGATCATCCTCTGCAAATGCGCCCTGTTCCACATATTCCGCGCCGCAGGCGAGGGTGATGTAATCAGAACCGTTAAGCGTGATGACCGGCTTGACGATATCCTTGATCGTCACGTCGCGGACGGCTTCCGCCTTGTTGCCGGAGGAATCCGTTACCGTGTAAATGATCTGTCCCTTATTATTTTCTTTATCCTCGTTGGTCGTGACCTTTACCGACTCCGTCAGATCCCCGTCGTAATTATCCGATGCGGTAAATCCGCTTTCCTCAAAAAAGTCCATGGAAGAAAGGGTCAGATTCGTCTCTCCATCCAGAAAAATAGCTGGCTTTACAGTATCTACAACCTGAACGGAACGTGAGATGCGGGAGGTGCGGCCATGGTAGGAAACCGAGTATGTAACCTGATAAAGTCCGATCTTATCCGTGTTGACGTTGCTGTCGATTTGAATCTCGTCGGTAAGATCCTTCTTTAATATGGAAGCATAGGCTCCGGGATCGTTGAAGGTGTCGAAAACCTGAACTTTCATCTCTTTCGTTCCGCGCATCTTTATGTCAGGTTTCACAGTCAGGAAAAAATACAGCGCGATAATAATGATAACAACAGCAGCCGCGCCGGCTCCGATCAGCAGCCATTTCTTTTTCTTTGTCATTTGTAAATATTCCATCCTTCCATCCTTGATACTCATATTGTAAACCTCTGATAGAAATTGTCAATCTGCCTTTCGATCTTTAAGAATTCTTAATAATTTTATGCGGACTCTCTTAAAAAAAGCATGATATTGTGTATACTATAAAACGAATGGGGCCTTATGGGATCCGTTATATTTGGGAGGTGGAGAACATGTTTCAGATTTTAGTCTGTGATGATGATAAAGCGATCGTAGATGCGATAGAAATCTATTTAAGTCAGGAGGGGTATCAGATCCTGAAGGCGTATGATGGGATTCAGGCGGTGAAGCTGTTGGAGAATGAAACGGTGGATCTTCTGATCATCGACATTATGATGCCAAAGCTGGACGGCATCCGGGCGACGCTCAGGATCCGGGAGAAATCGAAGATTCCCATTATTATCCTGTCGGCGAAATCGGAAGATGCGGATAAGGTGCTGGGACTGAATATCGGCGCGGACGACTATGTGACAAAGCCGTTCAGTCCATTGGAGCTGACAGCGCGGGTGCGTTCCCAGCTTCGACGGTACACCGGGTTCGGAAGCGGCGTCCCGGAGGAATCGGAGAATATTTACAGAACAGGCGGACTGACGGTCAATGACGACACGAAGGAGGTAACGGTGGACGGCGACAGCGTGAAGCTGACCCCGATGGAGTACAATATTCTGCTGTTTCTTATAAAGAATCCGGGAAGAGTATTTTCAACCGGACAGATCTACGAGCACATATGGGGCGAGGAAATGCTCGGCGCGGACAATACGGTTGCGGTACATATCCGGCATATCCGGGAAAAAATTGAGATCAATCCGAAGGAACCCCGCTATCTGAAGGTAGTCTGGGGAATCGGCTACAAAATCGAAAAGCAGTAGGAGGAGAGCAGATGGAAAAATGGATGAAATTCTGCAGTGATTTTCGGGTTAAGCTGATCTGCGTGATCCTGTTTATAGCAGGAGTAGCGGCGGCGGTGGGAAGTCTGCAGTGGTTTTTGAATTATATGTATGATACCGGGCAGGGCGAAGAGGCGATTTTTGAAAATTATAAGCAAAGCTACACGGAGACAAACGGATTTCAGAAGGAATTGGTGAGCGAGGCGGGCGAAGCCATTCAGGGAATCAAAGCAAGAGAGCTCTTTGAGACGGACGGCAAATATGATGGAGATAAGGCGGTCGATGTGAAGCAGTATTCCGAAAAGCACACCATCGATGGGTCGGCCGACTGCGGGCTCAGCTACACGCTGGATGATTTCCTGCAGCTGGGCCGGGATGTCTATAATGATGTAGAGTATGATTATAATACGATTTACGTTTGTAAAAAGAATAAGGCGGATAAGAAAGGAAATCTGTATGCATATCTGACAGAAGATGAATGGAAAGAGCTTCTTGGGAGCAATGATTTTAATGATGACCTGGATGACTATGAGTATAGTACGGAACCGGTTTACAATGAGGACGGATCGATCGTCTACGCAAGCTGCTGGCCGTTTTCCGTACCAAAGAGAATACTGGAAACTCCGGCGCGGGAGGGGGGCTGGCTTGAAATATTTAATACGAATCCCGAGCTGAACGGTTTGATGAGCGATTATATCGAGATGCTTATTTCGTCCGCGGAGTCCCTGTATTCGGAATATTCCGCGTATCAGCAGAAAAACACCTATGAGGATACGGAAAAAACAAATCTCCGGTATATTTTATACAATAAGAGTACAAAGAAGCTTTATTCTAATAATCCGGACTGGCAGGACGCCGGACAGTATGAAGCATATCTGAACGAGGTTCAGGCGCAGGAAATTTACCTGTACAATGACGGAAACGACTGGGAGGATACTCTTACTGACGCGGCAGGAGTCTATTCCTACGTGGATGATCTGGATAATCTGGATGATATCAGCGACTGGGAGATCGGCATTACCGTAGATACGACATTTGCGGCTGATGATGTATTTGCAGATCAGGCAAGATCCTATACACAATCTGCATCGGCTGCGGAGAGTTACCGCGCCGTACTTGCGATCAGCATATTCGTTATACTTGTCTGCGCGATCCTTTTGGGATTTGGATTTTGGGGGACCGACGGGAGAACGGTCAGGCTGTTTATCTTCGATAGGCTGAAAACAGAGCTTGCCGCCGTCATCGTCGCAGGCGTATGGGGGATCTTCTTCGGAATCGGCGTGTGGATGATCGAAGAGTACACAGAACTTTTGGGGAGTTATATGTTCTGGGGCGCTATGATCAGTATTCCGTCGGCGGTCCTTTTCCTGATCGGATATGGAAGCCTGATAAAAAGAATCCGGACACATACCTTATGGAAAAACAGTATCTGCTATATGATCTGGAAATGGTGCGCGAAACTTTTCGGCAAGCTGGCCGGATTTTTGAAGGATGCGTATCATAATATCCATCTGATCTGGAAATACGTTCTGGGAATGCTGGCAGTGATCTTCCTGCACTGGCTGGCAATGGCGGCTGACAGTGGATTCTTCGTATTTATTGCGCTTATCTCGGAGATCGTGGTCTTTACCATGGTTATCCGGAAGACGATCAACAGACAGAAGATCATAGAAGGACTGCGCGCGATCGTTTCCGGCAGGCTGGAGCAGAAGATCGACACGGTAAAAATGAAGGGCGCGGAGAAGGAGGCGGCAGAGCTTCTGAATCATGTGGAGGATGGGCTTGAGGAGGCGATTCAGAAGCAGATGAAGAGCGAGCGCATGAAAACAGAGCTTATCACCAATGTCTCCCATGATATTAAGACGCCGCTGACGTCCATCATCAATTACGTGGATCTTCTGAAGCGTGAGACGGCAGAGATCGGCAAGGCGGATCCGGACAAGGTTACCGAATATCTGGAGGTGCTGGATCAGAAATCGCAGCGGCTTAAAATACTGACGGAGGACGTCGTTGAGGCGTCCAGGATCAGCTCCGGAAATATCGTTCTGGAAAATACAAAGATTGATCTGGTGGAGACATTGATACAGATTGAGGGCGAGTATTCGGAGAAGCTCTCAGAATCCAACCTGAAGTTTGTAAAGACAATGCCGGAGCCTCCGGTGACGATCTTCGCAGATGGAAGAAGAGTGTGGCGGGTATTCGGCAACCTGTACCAGAATGTCGCAAAATATGCGATGCCGAATACAAGAGTGTATGTTTCTCTTGAAAAAGAGGATGGAAAAGCAGTCTTCACGATGAAGAATATTTCGGAAGCGTCGCTGAATATCGATGCGGATGAGCTGACGGAACGTTTTATCCGGGGAGATGAGTCCAGAACAACCGAAGGCAGCGGGCTTGGGTTGTCGATCGCGAAGAGCCTGACGGAGACGATGAACGGAAAATTCGATATATATCTGGACGGAGATCTGTTTAAAGTGATCGTGGTATTTCCGCTTTGTTGAATTTCGTGCATCCATTCCCTGTGTGTAAACTATTTATGACTTCAATATTTTTTCAATCATTTTTCAATATTTTTTCAAGATTCCTCCTGTATAATGGAAGCATTAAAATACAGGAGGGATTTTTTTATGCGAAGCAAACAAATCAGCGCGCTGCTTCTTTCCTT
>CAZPXF010000101.1:0-6545 GCA_964590945.1 uncultured Lachnospiraceae bacterium
GAATTTTCAAGACTTGACGAAAGGTCATTTACATTATATAATATGGAACTGTGAAAACACATGAAATACTGCAATGACGAAGACAGTAGCTTATCTTTAAAGTTTCAGCGAGCCGGCGGCGGTGCGAGTCCGGTACGAGTAGAGATATGACGAAGATCACTTCTGAGCATCAGCACGAAAGCGCGGCGAGTAGTGTATGACGGTTAGTTCCTCCGTTATGGGAACCGCATATAAGACAGATTGCGTCTGTATGTAGTAAGAGGTGGTTATGAGAGACAACGAGGCTTCATCCTGTTACGGGAGGAAGCTTTTTTTATTCATTGACAGGAGTCTTCCGGTCAGGCGAATGGTTCACCATATGTCGGGGGCAGATTTCATATTTTTTACAATAAATACAGGAGGAATACAAAATGTACCAAAAAGTGAATACGGATTTAAACTTTGTAGAGCGCGAAAAAAAGATTGAAAAGTTCTGGGCAGAGAATGATATTTTCCGTAAGAGTATGGACAGCAGAAAAGAATGCGAAACCTATACATTCTATGACGGACCGCCGACTGCAAACGGAAAACCGCACATCGGACATGTGCTGACGCGTGTCATCAAAGATATGATCCCGAGATACCGTACTATGAAAGGGTATATGGTTCCTCGTAAGGCAGGCTGGGATACACACGGACTTCCGGTTGAGCTGGAAGTTGAGAAGATGCTCGGTCTGGATGGAAAAGAGCAGATTGAGGAGTACGGATTAGAGCCGTTTATTGGCTATTGTAAGGAAAGCGTATGGAAATATAAGGGAATGTGGGAGGATTTCTCTTCCCGGGTTGGATTCTGGGCGGATATGGATGATCCATATGTAACTTACCACGATGATTTTATCGAATCAGAGTGGTGGGCGCTGAAGAAGATCTGGGATAAGAAGCTGCTGTACAAAGGATTCAAGATCGTGCCATATTGCCCGCGCTGCGGTACTCCGCTTTCTTCCCACGAGGTAGCTCAGGGATATAAGCTTGTGAAAGAGCGTTCTGCGGTCGTACGTTTCAAGGTAGTCGGCGAGGATGCATATCTTCTCGCATGGACGACGACGCCGTGGACGCTTCCATCCAATGTGGCGCTTTGTGTCAATCCGGAGGAAACCTACTGCAAGGTAAAGGCTGCAGACGGCTATACTTACTATCTGGCAGAGGCTCTTCTGGACGCCGTTCTCGGAAAGCTTTCCGGGGATGGTAAGCAGGCATTCGAGGTTCTTGAGACTTACAGGGGAACCGACCTTGAGTACAAGGAATATGAACCATTGTTCCAGGCGGCAGCAGATCTTGCCGTAAAGCAGAACAAGAAAGCACATTTTGTCACATGTGACAATTACGTTACAATGACAGACGGTACAGGTATCGTTCATATTGCGCCTGCATTTGGTGAGGACGATGCGCAGGTCGGAAGAAAATATGACCTGCCGTTTGTACAGCTTGTCGACGAGAAAGGAAATATGAAGGATTCTACCGGCTACGGCGGAATTTTCGTAAAGAAGGCCGATCCGCTGATCCTTCAGGAGCTGGATGAGAGAGGACTTCTTTTTGACGCGCCGAATTTCGAGCATGACTATCCGCATTGCTGGAGATGCGATACTCCGCTGATCTATTATGCAAGAGAGTCATGGTTCATCAAGATGACAGCGGTGAAAGAAGACCTGATCCGCAACAACAATACGATCAACTGGATTCCTGAGAGCATCGGCAAAGGACGTTTCGGCGACTGGCTCGAAAACGTTCAGGACTGGGGTATTTCCCGTAACCGTTATTGGGGAACGCCGCTCAATATCTGGGAATGCGAGTGCGGACATATGCATGCCATCGGCAGCAAGGCCGAGCTGCGCGAGATGTCCGACAATTGCCCGGAAGAGATCGAGCTTCACCGTCCGTTTATCGATCAGGTGACGATCAAATGTCCACGCTGCGGCAAACAGATGCACCGCGTGCCGGAGGTCATCGACTGCTGGTTCGACAGCGGAGCGATGCCTTTTGCGCAGCATCATTATCCATTTGAAAATAAAGACTTATTCGAGCAGCAGTTCCCGGCGGATTTTATTTCCGAGGCTGTCGATCAGACAAGAGGATGGTTCTATTCCCTTCTTGCCGAGTCCACGCTGCTGTTCAACAAGGCGCCTTATAAAAATGTAATCGTTCTTGGCCACGTACAGGATGAGAACGGTCAGAAGATGAGTAAATCCAAGGGAAATGCAGTCGATCCTTTCGAGGCGCTGGAAAAATACGGCGCAGATGCGATCCGCTGGTATTTCTATGTCAACAGCGCGCCATGGCTTCCGAACCGTTTCCACGGCAAGGCAGTTATGGAGGGGCAGCGCAAGTTCATGGGTACTCTCTGGAATACGTATGCATTTTTCGTACTTTACGCAAATATCGACAAGTTCGATGCAACCAGATATACACTGGATTACGAGAAGCTTTCCGTTATGGACAAGTGGCTGTTATCCCGGCTGAATACAGTCGTAGGGACGGTAGATGATAACCTTGCAAATTACCGGATCCCGGAGAGCGCAAGAGCGCTTCAGGACTTTGTCGATGAGATGAGCAACTGGTACGTCAGAAGAAGCCGTGAGCGTTTCTGGGCAAAGGGCATGGAACAGGATAAGATCAATGCTTACATGACGCTTTACACAGCGCTTGTGACAATTTGCAAAGCCGCCGCGCCGATGATCCCGTTTATGACGGAGGAGATCTACCAGAATCTCGTCAGAAGCATCGATAAAAACGCGCCTGAGAGCATCCATCTGTGTGATTTCCCTGTGGCGGACGAAGCGAAGATCGACGCAGAGCTTGAAAAGAATATGGAAGAGGTATTGAAGATTGTCGTTATGGGACGTGCCTGCAGAAATGCCGCAAATATCAAGAACCGTCAGCCGATCGGTCAGATGTTTGTAAAGGCGGATACAGATCTTCCGGGATTTTATCAGGAGATCATCGAGGACGAGCTGAACGTGAAGAAGGTTACATTTACAGATGATGTCAGAAGCTTTACAACCTATACATTCAAACCGCAGATGAGAACGGTGGGACCGAAATACGGCAAGCTTCTTGGCGCAATCAGGAAAGCGCTCAGCGAGGTTGACGGCAATGCCGCAATGGATGAATTAAACAGTACAGAGGCGCTGAACCTTGATCTGGGAGATCAGACCGTCACTCTTATGAGAGAAGACCTGCTGATCGATATGACCCAGATGGAGGGATACGTATCTGAAAATGACAACAACATCACAGTCGTGCTGGACACAAATCTTTCCGGGGAGCTTCTTGAGGAAGGCTTTGTAAGAGAGATCATCAGTAAGATCCAGACCATGCGTAAGGAAGCAGACTTTGAGGTTACCGACCACATCAAGGTAACATTTACCGGAAGTGAAAAGGTAGAAACGATTGTTTCCAGATTCGCAGATACGATCAAGGGCGACGTACTTGCCGATGAGATCAAAGAATGCGAGCCGACAGGCTATGTCAAAGACTGGAAGATCAACGGCGAGAGCGTGACAATGGGTGTTGAAAGATAAAAGCGGCGGCGTTTTTGCCGCCAGCAAGTAGAAAAGGAGTGTGTTACCTATGGATTCCAGATTTAATAAAGAAGAATTTAAAAAACAGGTAAAATACAACATCAAAAGATTATACAGGAAGACGATTGAGGAGGCGACTCCCCAGCAGGTATTTCAGGCTGTATCTTATGCAGTAAAGGACGTCATCCTCGATGACTGGTTCGTTACACAGAAAGAGACAGAAAAACAGGATCTGAAGATTGTTTATTATATGTCTATGGAGTTCCTTATGGGCCGTGCCCTTGGAAACAATCTGATCAATATGACTGCATACAAGGCTGTAAAGGAAGCTCTCGACGAGATGGGATTTGATATCAACATGATCGAGGATGAGGAGCCGGATGCAGCACTTGGAAATGGCGGTCTGGGCCGTCTTGCCGCATGTTTCCTTGATTCCCTTGCAACACTTGGATATCCGGCATACGGATGCGGCATCCGTTATAAATACGGTATGTTCAAGCAGAAGATCGAGAATGGATATCAGATCGAGACGCCGGATAACTGGCTTGTAAACGGCAATCCATTCGAGCTTCGCCGTCCGGAGTACGCCAAGGAGATCCGCTTTGGCGGAGATATCCGTTTCGAGACAGATCCCGAGACCGGAAAGAGCAAATTTATCCAGGAAAATTATGAGTCTGTTCTGGCGATCCCTTACGATCTTCCGGTCATCGGATATGACAACCATGTTGTAAATACACTGCGTGTATGGGATGCACAGGCGATCGTCGATTTCCATTTGGATTCCTTTGACCGGGGCGACTACGCAAAGGCTGTTGAGCAGGAGAATCTTGCGAAGACGATCGTTGAGGTGCTTTATCCAAACGACAACCATATGGCAGGGAAAGAGCTTCGTCTGAAACAGCAGTATTTCTTCATTTCCGCAAGCGTGCAGGCTGCAGTTGCAAAATATAAGAAAACACATGGCGGAGACGTTACGAAATTATATGAGAAGGTAACGTTCCAGATGAACGATACCCATCCGACAGTAGCTGTCGGAGAGCTTATGAGGATCCTCATCGATGAGGAAGGTCTTGACTGGGATAAGGCATGGGATATCACAACAAAGACGGTTGCTTACACAAACCATACGATTATGGCAGAAGCGCTTGAGAAATGGCCGATCGACCTCTTCAAGAGACTGCTTCCGCGTGTATATCAGATCATCGAGGAGATCAACCGCCGTTTCGTAGATAAGATCCGCGCAACATATCCTGGAAATGAGGAGAAGGTTCGCAAGATGGCGATCCTTTATGATGGACAGGTGAAGATGGCGCACCTTGCAATCGCTGCAGGCTACTCTGTAAACGGCGTTGCGCAGCTTCACACGGAGATCCTGAAGAATCAGGAGCTGAAGGATTTCTACGAGCTGATGCCGGAGAAATTCAACAACAAGACAAATGGTATTACACAGAGGCGTTTCCTGCTTCATGGAAATCAGCTCCTTGCCGACTGGGTAACAGACCACATCGGAGACGGCTGGATCACAGATCTGTCCCAGATGTCCAAATTGAAACCGCTTGCCGATGACAAGAAGGCAAGAGACGAATTTATGCAGATCAAGTATCAGAATAAGATACGTGTTGCGGAATATATCAAAAAGCACAACGGTATCGACGTTGACCCGAACTCCATTTTCGACGTACAGGTTAAGCGTCTCCATGAGTATAAACGTCAGCTTCTGAATATCCTGCATGTGATCTATCTGTATGATGAGATCAAGCTTCACCCGGAGAAGCCTTTCTATCCAAGAACATTTATCTTCGGCGCTAAGGCTGCTGCCGGATACCGCCGTGCAAAGCAGACGATCAAGCTGATCAACTCCGTTGCAGATGTAGTCAACAACGACAGAAGCATCAATGGCAAGATCAAGGTTGTCTTCATTGAGGATTATCGCGTATCTAATGCAGAGCTGCTCTTTGCAGGCGCAGATGTCAGCGAGCAGATCTCCACAGCTTCGAAGGAAGCTTCCGGAACAGGCAATATGAAGTTCATGCTGAACGGAGCTGTCACACTTGGAACTATGGATGGCGCTAATGTAGAGATCGTTGAAGAGGTCGGCGCAGAGAATGCATTTATCTTCGGTCTCAGCTCAGACGAAGTTATCAATTATGAGAACAACGGCGGATATGATCCCATGGATATCTACAACACAGACTGGGATATCAGAAGGGTGCTCGACCACCTGATGGACGGCACATTCTCGGGCGGGGATCATGAGATGTTCCGCGAGATCTACGATTCACTGCTCAATACACACAGCAGCGACCGCGCAGATACTTACTTCATCCTGAAAGACTTCCGCTCTTACGCAGATGCGCAGAAGAGAATCGATACTGCATACAGAGACAAAGAAGGATGGGCGAGAATGGCGCTCCTTCAGACAGCAAGCTGCGGCAAGTTCTCATCTGACAGAACGATCCAGGAGTATGTGGATGATATCTGGAAGCTTGAGAAAATTAAATTATAAGAAAAAGTCGGCGGATTGCGCCGCTCTTAAATAAGAAATAAAGAATACCCCCGCGGGAACCATGCTTTAGGAGCCTGGAATCCTTGCGGGGGTATCTGCATGTCATAATATCAGCATTCTCCTGTCCGTTCTTTGTATTATTTCCAATAAGCTTCTATCTTTTCCCATGCCTGTGCGTTATCAAGGCTCATAATATCCTGAAGCTCAGACAGAGTTTCTTCCTTTGTGAGTCCCTGTTTTTGGGATTTTAGGATTAATCTTTTTGAGGCTGCTTCCAATTCCTGATGGATGGCAAGAATATTCCGTCTGACGATTTCCATATCTTTTTTAGCTGTCTCCAGCTCCTTACGCACCGCTTTCGTTTCTTCTTTTGCATTTTTGGTATTCTGGCGTTCCGCCTGTATGTCCATCTTCTCCATATTTTCAAACAAATATCCCATACTGCTTTCCTCCAAAAGGTTCATCATCTTGCGTGCTTCATC
>CAZPXF010000102.1:0-6540 GCA_964590945.1 uncultured Lachnospiraceae bacterium
CGATACGCCGCTCAAAGGCTTTCACATGGAGGAATTCTTCCGGCGGCATTGTGCGAAGCCGTTCCAGATCACGATACTGCCACGCGGTGTAAATATCCTTTTCCCTGCATACATCCAGCCCGAATAATGCCAGTCCTTCTGTCTGAATCAATTCATAAACCTGCTTGTAAGCCGGGTATTCCGTCTGAATATTCAGATTATAGAACAAGCCTTCCAGCACGCGGTTCTGGCAGCTCCGTTTAATCAGTTCAAAGTATTTCTTCCTTCTAAGCTCCTTCCATGTGCAGCAGAATGCATGATACCCGCACAGATTTGTCTCCGAAACCTGTCCTGTCAGACTGTTCTTATTATAAACGCGATACAGGATCATTTTTTCATTGACAGCAGTGATCCGTTCTGCCTCATATAATGCAATCATTGTAAAATAAACGTCATTCGCCTGCTGTATACTCTGAAAATGAATCCCCGACTCTATAAGGAACTCCCTTCTGTACAGCTTATTCCACGGAACATTCGTCGTAAAGTTATACAGATAGTCTGGTATGTCAAATTTATTAAATGGATCTTTTGGCGGCAGCAATTCCGCCCGAAGATAAGAGTCCGTCTCCCCCAGTTTCCCATCCGCATCGAACCTCGTCGCCCCGCATACACAGATATCCGCTTTCTGCTTCCTGGCCTGCCTGTACAGCTTTTCCAGCGCATCCGCCTCAAACCGGTCGTCCGCATCCCAGAAAATCACATAATCGCCCCTCGCATAGCGAAGCCCCATATTCCGGGCCGCGCCGGCGTTTTGATGTTCCTGTGAAAAATACCGGAATCGTCCGTCTTTTTTTACAAATCTGCAAATGATCTCTTCCGACCGATCCTCTGACCCATCGTTGATACAGACCACCTCGAAATGATTCAAAGTCTGTTTTTGAATGTCACTGAGAGTTTCTTTCAGATAATCCTCAGCATGATAGACCGGAACAATGACCGAGACCAGTATATCATTTTTGTGTACTGTGTTTAAATTCACGTTATCCCCCTACGAAATCGCCAGATGCTCCTTGTATTTCGCTAATCCGCATTTCCGGATCATCCGGTATTTCCTGTATTCCTTTTGATCATAAAAATAGTTCTTCTTATGCCGGGAAATCCCCAGTTCACGAAACCAGTTGTATTTCAATTTCCGGTACAGGGCTTTCTGCGTCTCCCCGCCCAGCGTCTCAAGATTCCACAAAGAAAAATGAAGCGCATAATTCACAAAATCCTGTTCCAGTTCCCCATAAAGACCAAACCGGATCAGGTTCTCCCGAAGCGCCAGAAGCGCCCGGTAAAAACACTCCCAGGACTGTTCTCTTGTGTTGGAAAGAGAGGATGCATTGTCCCGCCTCTGATGGGCAAGTATCTTTTCCTCAACCTCGATCCTCTCTGCAAGAACCATTGCAGAAAAGACAAACAGCATATCGTTGGACGTCCTTTGCTCCTGAAACCGAAGCTCATGCTCCATCACAAACTGTCGTTCGAACAGCTTATCCCAGGCCCATCCAACAAATACCTTGAAAACGTTCTCCGTGAAAGTCCTGTGGTTCATCGGACGATATGGAGGGAGCGCATGTTTCCGGATCACCCAGGGAACCTCCCTAAAGCAATCCTCATCTTCCCGATACTGGTCTGAACCGAAGACAACCATCTGAGCGTTCCCCGATTTTGCTTTCCAATAAGCGCTCTCAAGCATATCCGGTTCAAAGAAATCATCGGCGTCCAAAAAGGAAAGATATTCCCCGACAGCTCGTCTCAGACCATGATTTCGCGCGGCCCCTGCGCCTGCATTTTCCTGATCCACTATGTGTATGCGGGAATCCTTTCCGGCATACTCCGCAAGAATATTCCGTGTGCCGTCGGTCGATCCATCATTTACACAGATGATCTCAATCTCCTTTAAAGTCTGGCTCACGATACTTTCCAGACATTGTCTTAAACAGGCCTCTCCATTATAGACCGGAAGAATGACCGATACTTTACAATCCATATTCATCTTCTCCTGCGCTTTCGGATCAGCTTCTTCAGATTTCCCGGAAGAAACATGATACTTTTTCCGATCCGGAAAGTCCACGATTTCCTGATCCTTTTCACTTCATCTTTAAGCATTTGATTTTCAGTTGCAAGCCTGCCGATCCATTCGCACAGCTCCGGATCGATGGATGCAGGACAGACCCTCCTGAGATAATATTCCTCCGGATCTTTCGTAAGAGCCTCGATATTGGCCCACGCGCTTTTTGAAAATACTTCCGAATCCAGCTCCCCTCTGCTCATCGCGCGCGAATATTCCGCCGCAAAGCGCAGAATATAATCATGCCTGTACTCCTCCGCAATGCGCCATACGGTTCCCATATAGTTGTGATATTTCTTAAACCAGTACATGTACCGGAATCTTTCCCATAAAACCGGATCGGCGGCTAAAATATCACGTATATGATCGTATTCCTGATTGATGCAATATACCTTCTCCCTGCTGTTCACAGAAGAATCCGGATTATCCCGCCGGTTCATATAATACGGCTTATCTATCAGCATGGCTCTTTTTGCGTATATAAATGTCTGGAACCAGAAACCATTGTCCTGAAAAGCTGCGCCCGGCGTCTCATTATGCCGGATTCCGTATTTCTCAAGAAAACTCCTCCTGTAGATTCCGCTCCACGTATTCATTTTAAACCGGATAGCCTCCGGCGTCATACTGGGATCCAATACTTTATTATAGTCTTTTTGATTCGGAGAAAGCGCATGATATATAAGCTCTCTTTCTCCATTATCCTTTGTTCTGAAACGGTAGAAATCGGCCTTCACAAAATCCAGATCGTACAGAATTGCCTTCTCATACAATTCTTCGTACATACAGGCCGGAACGAAATCATCCGGCTCCACGATCCCTATATATTCTCCGGATGAACGCTCAAGTCCACAGTTCATAGCCTTTCCGTACCCGCCATTTTCCTGATCGATCAGAACTATACGGGCATCCCTCTTCGCATAATCCCGAAGCATACCGGGAGAACGATCCGTTGAGCCATCGTTGACACAGATGATCTCAATATCTTCAAGCGTCTGCCCCACAACGCTGTCCATACACTCGCAAAGATATTTTTCTACATTGTATACCGGAATGATGATCGAAACCTTAGCCATGCTATCTCCCCTGCAACTTCTTTTTTATCTTTCTGACCAGACGAACCGGCGTCCCGATTATGCGCGCAAGACGATAGCTGCGCGACCTCTTTATCCGGGTCAGTTCTTTCTTCAGCCTTTTGATCTCTATCCCGCGCTCGAATTTCTCATCATAGGTGATCTGAAGCTTCCGGTTAATCTCCGATTTCTCCCTGTAAGCTTTCTGAAGCTTCTCATGGGAAGAAGCCTCCCCTTCCACCAGGATACGATAAAGCGTCCGCTCCGGCTCGTGAAGTCCCCATGATGCATACCTCTCGTCTTTTCCCAGCCGGTTATACTGTGTTCTTGCGTTCTCGATCACACCGTTGAATGTCTGGAAAAGGGCATCTCCTGTTTCCTCCGGGAATTCATGTGCAAGGACAAAAGACTGCATACATAAAAAGCTTTTAAAATACCCATATGTGTGGGCGAATTTTGCCTCCGCGGTCATAATGGAATTTTCCCGCACCCTGCGGTCAAAAAAAGTGCGGTTCATATACCCGGCCCGCTCCGCCAGAAGCATCGCCTGAAATGTGAATGCATTATCCTCATGCAGTATCCCCGGCTGGAACGTCAGATTCTGCTCAAGCAGATATGTTCTGCGAAAGAATTGGATCCCGACATTCGTCCGGTATTCATCCAGTTCTCTCATCTGCCGGAACATCTCCGGCCCGGTGCAGAGCTCCGGATAATTTCCCTTTCTGTCATAATACCCTTCAAATCCAGGATATTTCTCCTGCAGGGTTTTATTTTCATAAAATGCTTTCCCGTTGAAATACAGCACGTCCAGCTTCTGCTCAGCGCTTTTATTATATAGTTTCTCCAGCGCATCCGGATGCAGCATATCATCGCTGTCCATAAAATAAATATATTCTCCGGTGGCAAGCAGAATTCCTCTGTTGCGCGTCACAGAAAGTCCGGCATTTTTCTGTCCATAGATCGCAATACGCGAATCCTTTTTTGCGTATTCTTCTAAAATACGCGCAGAAGAATCCGCAGAACCGTCATTGATGCAAATGATCTCTGTCTCTCTCAGCGTCTGAGCCAGTAAGCTGTCCAGACACTCCTCAAGATAGCGCTCCATGTTATAAACGGCAACGATCACCGATACCTTGATCTCTTCGCTGCAAATATTGTCTTTTCCGGCGCGGGCGTTTCTTTTTTCTTCCAAAAAAGAGACGTCCTCCTCCGTATGCCGTCCCGCCTCCTGATCTTCCCTGATCTGAAGCGCATACGGAAGTCCCT
Organism: uncultured Lachnospiraceae bacterium; assembly: GCA_964590945.1. Lineage (GTDB taxonomy): Bacteria > Bacillota > Clostridia > Lachnospirales > Lachnospiraceae > CAZPXF01. The sequence continues at coordinate 4,432 of CAZPXF010000102.1, forward strand.
TGACCTGATCACGGTATTCCGGCATATCATAATACTCTTCCGGATGCTCCAGAAGACCCATACGGACAAAACGCTCGCTGCAAAGCGCCCGTATCATCTCCCATCTGGCGTTCTCATTCCGAACGCTCCGCAGATTATAGACACAGCCGGAGAGAACCATGCTTGCAAATCCCCTCTCAACCTCCGGGTATACGCCCCTTCTGTTGAGCTCATCATATACCGCCTCATATGCTGTGAGAAAGCAAAGAGGATCGCGATACTTCTGATCCTGCAGACTCCCCTCGCGAAACACCCTGTAATAGACAAGATCCTCCCTCACAGCAGCAATCCGCTCCGCCGCTGCCAAAGCTGTCAGGACAAATCTGACATCATTGCTGTTTGGAAGATTCTGAAATGTAATATCCTCTTTTAAAATAAAATCACGCCGGAATGCTTTCGTCCACGGGGACGGCGTCGTAAGGCAGAACAGAGCTCCATCCATATCTCTTCGCGAGAAAACTTCCTGCTCCGGCAAAAGCTTTCTCCAAAGATAACGAGGCGCGTTCTTAACTTCCCCGGTTCTGTTATCGTATCTTTTCGCGCCAAAAAGAACCACATCCGCAGATGTCCGGATTCCTTTCCGGTATACCTTTTCCAGCAGCTTTTTATCAAAAAAATCGTCAGCATCAAGGAAGATCAGATATTCTCCGTTCGCCTTCTTTATTCCAGAATTTCTCGCAGATGCTGTTCCCAAATGCGCCTGCATATATAATTGTATACGTGGATCCTTCTCCTGATACTTCTTGAGAATCCTTACGGAATCATCTGCAGATCCATCATCCACACAGATGATCTCGACCTCCCGCAAGGTCTGTCCCGTTATGGAGTCCAGCATCTCTTCCAAATATTCCGCCGCGTTGTACACCGGAATAATTACCGAAAATGTTATCTGTCCTGAATCATTCATCTACTTCCTCCGGCATCATGCAAAGCTTTCCAAAATCCTGTCTCATCTCCTTTGCACGCGCTTCAAAAGAATAATATTTCTGCAGCGTCGGCCAGAATCCGCGGATCTTTCTGCGAATTTCTTCTTCATCCCTATCTATCTCACAAAGCTTTACCTTAAAATCTTCTTCGTCTTCGTAAAATACAAGAACATCTCCAAACAGCTCCCCGTAAGCCTCTCCCCAGTCAGAAAGCACAGGAACACCGCAGCAGAGAGCCTCTATAATGCGGTTATTGACAAATCCATATTCCTTCATATCGTCCCAATGGTCATTCAGGATCACACGGGATGCACGGTAAAGATCCGGAAGCTTATCATTTGCAATCTGATCATGGAAATGAACGCTTTTGCTTTCACTGAAAAGCGAATTCCAGTCGCTTCCCCAGACATCCAATTCTATCCCGTTATCATCACACCAGGCTACTGCCTTTCTTCGCACGCCGCGGGGATTACCAACGAATACCCTGCCATATTTTTTTTCTTCTTCCGACGGATAAAACAGCTCCGTATCCGCGCACAACAGTAATGGTTTTACCGGAACATGAACCTTTTTTCTCAGTTCTTCTGCATACGGAACAGAATTCACGTACACCAGATCGTACAGTTCATACTCTTCCTCCTGCACAAGATCCGGATGACTGACTTCCCAAAGCATATATTTGCACTTCGCATTTCTACGGTCCGGATGATAAGCATGAAGTCCCCGGATCACAAGTACCACATCTGCATTTACATCACAATACCAGTCCTCATAACAGTCGATGACTACATAGAAGTTCTGTCTTTCCAGATATCTTTTAAGCGTCACAGCAAAAGAATAGTCTCCCCACCGGTTTTTATATTCACTGTCCGGCGCCGGGCACTTGATGACCCAGATCTTTCTGCCGCCCGCCAGCCTTTTTACCTCCGCGGCTCTGAGCGCCCAGATATCTCTTCTGCGGAACTCTTCCTTTACTGTCTCATGGATTGCCTTGATTGCTTTACCATTACGATATTCTTTTAGATCAATCTTCTTTAATTGTGCCTCTGTCTCCTGATACTGCTCATCGATCTTTCGTTCTAAATGTCTCGTCAGCGCCGGAAGCTTCTTCTTTATCCATTTCTTCATATATTTAACCTGATAT
>CAZPXF010000103.1:0-6207 GCA_964590945.1 uncultured Lachnospiraceae bacterium
TGCGAAGCTGGAGCTTTATAGTTGTACCGGAAAAGTTTTCGATTGAGAAACAGATCCTGAAGATCCTGATGAAAGCTCTGGGAGCCGAGCTTGTACATACGACGAGGAAAGAAGGGATGAATGAGTGAACATCATTTTGGGCCGGAATAAAGAGATGCCTGAAAGGGGCGGTATGACAAATGCAGTATGCCGTCTCTTTCCTGTATTATCCTTGGCTCACACTTTATTGGCGGTTACATTTTATCACGGCACTGCAGATGATGAAACCGGTATCATTTGAACTTATACATTATACACAAAAATGGAAGTGAAAAGGATGAAAATGGCAACGAAAAATTGTGCATAATACATGAAATAGAAAGAAATTGTTGACAAATCAGACAACGGAGGGATATAATCTAATTAATGAAACCGGTTACATCAAAAAGAGAGGCGAAGGAAGGATGAAGAATATAACAATATCAGATATTGCACAGAGAGCAGGCGTATCAAAGGCAACCGTATCCCGGGTGCTGAACTCCCCGGAAAAGGTGGAAGAAGGAACCCGAAAGAAAATCGAGCAGATCATGAAGGCAGCGCAATATACCCCATCAGCGACAGCACGGAATCTATCAAAGCAGGCATCTTCTACGATTGGTGTGATCGTTCCGGAGATCGGCAATGCCTTTTTCGGTGATCTTTTCATGGGGATCGAGGAGATTATCAATAAGAACAATTTATCGCTTCTTTATTGCAGCAATGAGGATAAGATCCAGAAGGATTTTGAAGCACTGGATATGATGAAGACACAGCGTGTCAAGGGCGTTCTGTATGTTCCGGCAATGAACTATCCGGTAGCCGGTATGCTGAATAAAGTTCAAAAGAAGCTGGAAAGCCTGGGATGCCCGGCAGTCTGCATTGACCGTGATATTCATCTTCACATGGATACGATCCATTTCAATGACCGGAAAGCGGTCAAGGCAGCGGTGCAGTCTCTGGTCAAGGCAGGCCATCAGCGGATTGCATTTATCAATGGCAATGAGAAGAAAAACATTCTGGCGACCGAACGATATGAGGGATATCGTGAGGGACTTATGGAGGCCGGAATCCCGGAGGATGAAGCGCTGGTCTATCAGGGAGAATATCAGAAGTCGTATGCATATCTGGCCATGAAGGATCTGATGGAGAAGAAGAGTACTTTTACCGCAGTCATCACCTGCAACAACAGTCTTGGAAAAGGATATTTGCAGGCCGTGCACGAGGCGGATAAGGCAGATGCCTATACGCATATCGGTCTGGATCGGATCGAGATGCTGGATATTCTCAGGATACCGAATAACTATATTTTGCGGGATTCTTACGAGATGGGCAAGCAGGCGGCAGAGCTTTTGATCAGCCGGATCGCATTTCCGGAGAAAAAAATACAGAATATTCTTATGGATGCGTCGTTGATCCGAGAGACTTTTTAAAAAGAATTTAATGCTGCATCAGGCATTAAAAATAAATACCCAAAAGAAAGGAAGGAAAAAAATGGGAATTATTGAAAAAATGAGACTGGATGGAAAGAAGATTTTTGTGACAGGAGGTGCAAAGGGAATCGGCAGAAGTGTAGCGACAGCATTTGCAGAGGCAGGGGCTGATTTGGCGCTTGTGGACATGAATCTGGAGGAAGCGCAGAATACAGCAGAGGTGATCGCGGCGGCGACAGGTGCAAAGGTCATTGCCATTAAGACAAATGTGGCAAAGAAGGAAGAAGTAGACGCCATGATTCAGACGATGCTGGATACATACGGACGTATCGACGCGGCAGTATGTAATGCAGGTATCGGTGTCAATATCCCAGCGGAAGAGATGTCTTTGGAGGATTGGCAGAGAGTGATTAATGTCAACCTGACAGGCGTATTCCTCACTGCACAGGCAGCAGGAAAGGTTATGATCGAGCAGGGCGGCGGTTCCATCATCGCGACAGCATCTATGTCCGGACATATTGTCAATGTTCCGCAGCCGCAGTGTGCTTATAACGCTTCCAAGGCAGGCGTGATCCAGCTTGTAAAATCCATGGCTGTTGAGTGGGCGGATAAAAATGTACGTGTCAACAGTGTAAGCCCTGGATACATCGGCACAGAACTGACACTGAATGATCCGAAGCTTCAGCCGATGATCGAGAAATGGAACGCACTGTCACCAATGCACCGTATGGGCAGGCCGGAAGAGCTGCAGGCAACATATGTATATCTGGCAGGCGATGCAAGTTCCTTCACAACGGGCGCAGATATTTCTGTTGATGGAGCATATACCTGCTTCTAAAAAAGTTCGGTAGGAAAGGAGAGTATGGAAATGCAGCATGGTATTTATTATGCGTATTGGGAAAAAGAATGGGGCGGTGATTACAAGCGTTATATTCGCAAGGTAGCTGAGCTTGGATTTGATATTCTGGAGATTGCAGCGGGATCGCTTCCGGATTATACGGATCAGGAGCTGGCAGATCTGAGCGCGTGTGCCGGGGAATATGGCATCCGTCTGACAGTTGGATATGGACCGGCGCCAGAGAACAATATTTCCTCTGCGGACCCGAAGGTTCGGGAGCATGCACTGGAATTCTACAAGGATCTGTTCCAGAGAATGGAGAAGATCAACGCCACACTGATCGGAGGAGCGATCTATTCCTGCTGGCCGATCGACTACAGCAAACCGGTGGACAAGAAAGGCGACTGGGAGAGAGGCGTTGAAGGAATCGCAAAATTAGGCCGGATCGGACGTGATTATGGGATCGAGACGATCGGCATGGAGGTTCTGAACCGTTTTGAGAACCATGTACTGAATACGTCCAGAGAGGGGACGGAATTTGTCAGAGCGGTGCGTGAGCTGGAGTCAAAAGCAACAAATGTAAAAGTAATGCTGGATACTTTCCATATGAATATTGAGGAGCAGAGTATCGGCAATGCGATCCGTACAGCAGGCGACCTTCTGGGGCATTTCCATACAGGAGAGTGCAACCGTATGGTTCCGGGGCAGGGAAGAACTCCGTGGCGGGAGATCCATGATGCCCTGCAGGATGTGAAATACGACGGTGCAGTTGTTATGGAGCCGTTTGTTATTCCGGGCGGAACGGTCGGAAAAGATATCCGGGTGTGGAGAAATCTTGTAGAGGATACCACGGAGGAAGCTCTCGACCGGGATGTAAAGGAGGCACTTCGTTTTCAGCGCTATATGCTGGAGAAATAAAAGGCATATACCTACTTCCAAAGGGAGGAGGTATATGCCGGTAGCAAAAGAAGAAAATCATTCGGAATCGGAAAACCTGGCAGTGATCTGAAATTCCTGAATTGATTTCTTCCAGGGTGAAACATGCATGGGTGGAGTATAAGCTTGTGTTGTATCCTGGCGGGATACAGAGAAAAAGCAGCTACATTTATGCATGAATCACTCCATAAGTATATGAATTGTAACTTTGTTTGTCAATAGATAGAGAAGATATGGAGGTTATTTATGGATGTAATGCAGAGGGTGAAAAACACTCCGAAATGTGACTGGCCGGTGGCGACAAGAGATCTGTCCGGTCCGGGAAAATTTTTTGGATTATATGGTGGAGAACACATAGCAGCGACAGAGTTTATTATTGGCGCGACGCTGGTACAGTACGGTTGCTCTGCTTTGGATATATTGATCGGGTTGGCGATCGGAAATCTTCTTGCAACATTGAGCTTTGCGCTTCTGTGTGCACCGATTGCAACGGACAGCAGACTGTCATTGTACTCCTATCTGTACAGGGTCGTAGGAGTAAAGATGCAGAAGCTTTATAATATTGTCTGTGGAGTAGCATTTGCGGGATTGGCGGCGACAGGAATATGTGTGTCGGCCAGTGCGGTCAGACGGGTTCTGAATGTGCCGATCCAGCATGAATGGTATCCGACCAGTATCAGATTTATTATGATTGTTCTGATCCTCGGAACGGTGATCATTTCCGTTGCGGCAAATGGATTTGAGGGGGTATCGAAATTTGCATCCAAATGTGTGCCGTGGATGATCATTCTGTTCCTGCTCGGATTTTTCTGTGTGCTTCCACAGCTTGCGGATGCGACCGGGTTTGGAAAGATCCATTCTCTGGGAGATATTTTCAATCTGTTCAATAACCATGTGTGGGTGGAGCAGGTTCCGGCTTCCGGAAAGAAGCTTGGAATTATCCATGTAATTGGTTTTGCGTGGACCTGTAATGTAGTTCTGCATCTGGGACTGAACGATATGTCCGTACTGCGGTATGCAAAATCTTCAAAATACGGATTTATCTCAGCGGTAGGGATGTTTGTCGGACATTATTTTGCATGGATCAGTGCAGGTATCATGGGAGCAACGGCATCGGTTATACTGAATACGGATCTGGGACTTTTGGATTCCGGAGAAGTAACCTTTACTGTGCTGGGATATGCAGGACTTCTCGGAGTTGTCGTAGCCGGATGGACAACGGCAAATCCGCTGATCTACCGGGTAACACTTTCTTTTAATTCAGTATTTCCAAAATTTACATATAAGAAGATGACATATATGATCGGAAGCGTCATCACAGTGGCTGCCTGCTTCCCGATCGTACAGAGAGCGGCGGATATTCTGACTTATCAGGGGATTCTTGTAGTTGGGATCGGTGCAATTTGTATTGCGGAGCATTTCCTGTTCCCGAGGATCGGATACACAAGATACTGGAACCTTTACAAAAAGCAGGACACAAACTGGGCAGCGCTTATTTCGTGGGGACTCAGCCTGATCCTGTTCGCAATCCTCTTTGTTGTACAGCCAATCCACCAGAATTTCTGGTTTATTCCAACATTTCTTGTTGCTTTTGTAAGCTACATTATACTGGCAGGAGCTATGGGCGCAAAGAAAGCATATCCAGAGGAGGAAAAGGAAGAACTTGAATATGAGAAAGCTTTGCAGGAGTATGTGGACCAGCAGGCGCTGGAGAGCGAAGCCGGGAAAGCGCCAATGGCTGTGAAAGTATTTACTTATATCAGCTATGCGTTCCTGGCAGTGATGGTCATTACCGGAATTGTATTTCTGACAGGTATGATGGCAGTGGAGACAATGAAGACGGCGGAGATCGTATGGACAGCAGGATATTTTGTATGTGCAATTGCCAGCGTGCTTGCGCAGGGAAAGGTATCCGGGAAATAAAAGGTAAGGTTGAAAAGACAGATGGAAAAGAAATTTGATGTAATTGCCATGGGAGAACTGCTTGTAGATTTTGCCGTGGCCGGTCAGAGCGAACAGGGTAATACACTGTTTGAGGCTTGTCCGGGCGGGGCACCGTGCAATGTACTTGCCATGTTGAACAAATTGGGGAAGAAGACCGCATTTATCGGAAAGGTCGGGGATGACCAGTTCGGAAGTACTCTGAGACATGTGCTGGATGAGAGTGGGATCGATCACAGTCATCTGCTTACGGATCCGGAGGTGCACACAACACTTGCGTTTGTGCATACCGGGGAAAACGGGGAACGTGATTTCTCCTTCTATCGGAATCCGGGAGCGGATATGATGCTTCAGGAGTCGGACGTCGATGCAGAGTTTATCGGGCAGGCAAGGCTCTTTCATTTTGGAACATTGTCTATGACCCATGATGATGTGAGAAAAGCGACAGTAAAAGCGCTGAAGGCTGCCAGAGAACATGGACTTCTGATTTCCTTTGACCCGAATCTGCGACCACCGCTGTGGAACTCTATGGACCTTGCAAAGGATCAGATGGAGTATGGATTTCAGTTTTGCGATATCCTGAAAATTTCAGATAATGAGATTCAGTTTGTCACAGGAAAGGAAGACTATGAGGAGGGTATTCGATATTTAAAGGAAAAATATAGGATTCCGCTTATCTTCCTGACGATGGGAAGCAGCGGAAGCCGGGTATATTACCGGGATCTCCAGGTAGAGTGCGGGGCATTGTCCTGTGATTCCATTGAGACAACCGGTGCCGGCGATACGTTCTGCGGAAGCGTCATCAACGCTGTACTGGATCATGGGATGGAGCATCTGACAGAGGAGGTACTTTTGGATATCCTGCAGTTTGCGAACACGGCAGCGGCAATCGTGACGACCCGAAAGGGCGCGATCCGCGCGATGCCGGGAAAAGAGGAAGTCGGGGAATTGAAAAAGAGAAGGTTTGAATAGAAATTTTCACATGATTACATTATAACATGTAACGGAGAAGAGATGGTGGTTAGCCATCTTTTTCTCTTTTAT
>CAZPXF010000104.1:0-6151 GCA_964590945.1 uncultured Lachnospiraceae bacterium
GTTTTTTCCAATAGGAACAAAACTTCATCCGAAACCCTCATTTTCCACTTTTTCACCCATTTTCGCTCCAAAAACATCTGTTCCTGTTACCGCGATGGCAAGAAATTTTTTGAGCCGATGGCTCTAAATTATGATTCTCAGGTATAAACATATTTCTTCTCCCCCTGTGTCTTCTTATCATAATTGATCCCAGCCAGCACGGCATATCCTGTTCTCTGCAAAAAAGCGATCTAAATCGCTTCTTTTAACGGAACTGTATCGGCGGCACTCATATTATTCCTGCTATTATTGCCATCGGGATCATAAGTAGGTACCATATCCTTAACAAGTTCACGGATATTCTTATCATTTTCATAACATGCTCTCATCAGCACATCCAGCTGCTTTAGAAATTGCTTCGTATCAAGTGGAATCGGACTTCCAATATGTATCAGTTTATTCGGAGTGGTTTTCAAGCCCTCCTCATCCATCAGCCTTTCTTCAAATAGCTTTTCGCCGGGACGAAGTCCTGTATACTCGATCTTAATGTCTACATCCGGCCTGTAACCGGAGAGCTTGATCAGGTTTCGTGCCAGCACATCGATCTTCATCGGAGAACCCATATCAAGGACAAAGATCTCTCCGCCTTTGGCATAGGTTCCGGCCTGAATTACAAGCGATACAGCTTCCGCTATCGTCATAAAATAACGGATGATATCCGGATGCGTTACAGTAACCGGTCCTCCCTTTTTTATCTGCTTCTTAAAAAGCGGAATCACAGAACCGTTGCTTCCCAGAACATTTCCAAAACGGACAGCTACAAATTCCGTCTGTACGCTTTTTTCTGGTTCCGGGAGAATACCCATACTTCCCATTTCATCATCCGAATGACAGTGAAGCGCCGGAAGGTCATTCTGACGTCCTTCCTTTATCATCCGGTCGAAACACTGAATGACCATTTCACACAGGCGTTTGCTGGCTCCCATGATATTGGTTGGATTTACTGCCTTATCTGTGCTGATCAGTACAAATCTCCCGCACCCGTTTGTCATAGCGGCATATGCAGTCTTGTACGTACCGATCACGTTGTTTTTGATTGCCTCGCACGGACTGTCCTCCATCAGCGGGACATGCTTGTGTGCGGCCGCATGATATACTATATCCGGCTGATATTCTGCAAATACCTGATTGATCTTTCGGCTGTCCCTGACAGAGCCGATCAGCACTTTCAGATTCAGCCTTGGATATTGATCCTTCAGCTCCTGCTCTATGTCGTACGCATTATTTTCATACACATCAAAGATGATCAGCTGCCTTGGCGCATGTGCGGCAATCTGTCTGCAAAGCTCGCTTCCTATAGAGCCTCCGCCTCCGGTTACAAGGATCACCTTCCCGCTCAGCTGACGAAAGACGTCCTCATTATCGATTGTGATTGGCTCCCGTCCGAGCAGATCCTCGATATCTACCTCCTTCATTGAGCCAACGGATACCTTTTCATTCAGAAGCTGATATGTTCCCGGAAGAGTTTTCAGTTCACATCTCGTCTCCTTGCAGATATTCAATATTTCGCTTCGCTGCATTTCCGAAGCGCTTGGGATCGCAACCAGTATTTTATCGATATGAAATTTTTTCGCATTATCTAAAATATCATCTCTGCCGCCGACGATCGGAATCTCATCGATGAATCTTCCCCATTTATTTGGATTGTCATCGATGATACAGAATACTTTTTCTCTTATTTCTGATGTTCCGTTCAGATCCCGCATGATCATCTGTCCGGCCTGGCCCGCGCCGATCAGCATGACGCGGCTGATCCCCGGTTCCTTTTGAAGCATATCCCGCTTTCCTCTCTCCAGCAGGACAAAACGATAAGAAAAACGGATCCCGGCTATCAAAAGGAATTGAAGAATTGCCCCAAAGCAATAATACAATGCCGGCATTCTCTTAATAAACAGTGTTGTAAAAACAATATGAAAGATTGCCGTGATCACAGTCGAGCAAACAATCCTCGACAGTTCCGTGTATCCTGCGAATCTCCAGAGGCTCTTGTATAATCGTAAATACCAGAATACAAGAATGCAGAACAGCGCGTACAACGGTGAAAATATCATCCAAGAATAAAGATATTCTTCCGGTATCATTGAAAAACGGCAGTCAAACCGAAACCACAGCGCTATAAAATATGCCAGATTTATAGCGATAATGTCATATATAGCTAAATATATCGCAATTACCTGCCAGTGCTCCAGCCAGAAAAGGCCCCGCCCTTTGCGCCTGCCTGAGCTTGCAGTATTTTGCTTATTCATTCGTATTTCCCCTTTTTGTCACAGTATTTATTCCCGCAAATCTGTATTTGCAGTCGATGCCTTTGCGCTTAAAGCATCGCTATACTCTTTCACCGTCTCAGACGGCTCATAGTCGCTTTCTTTGTAAAAGAACTCATGTATGGACTTTGCCATATCTGTTAAAGTTACCGGAACTTCTACCCATGCGCCGTCCACGGTTCCTCCATAGAATACCTCCGGGAATGCAGTAGTATCCTGCTCCGAATATTGGGACATATAATACAGAAGTCCCGCGATCTTAGTCGAGCTGTAATTTGTATTGATCTCGCCCATCATGTCATTCATGATCTCAAGGCGCTCATCGGTCTCCATCTCTTTCGTTTTGTCAAAAATCTCAAACAAAACCGTCCTCTGGCGCTCCGATCTTCTGTAATCGCCGCCCTCGGCATGGCGGATACGGCTGTACGATACTGCCTCCTCGCCATCCAGTGTATATACCCCGGCCTCCGAAATATCCGGATAATCCGATTTCAGAATATCGGCTTCTTCTTCCGTAATATCGATATCTACGCCGCCAATCTTATCAACCAGCTCAGCAACGCTCTCAAAATTCACCGTCACATAGTTCTCAATATTCAGGTCGAAATTCTCATTGATCGTTTCCATCGCAAGCTCCGGCCCGCCATAGGAATGTGCGTGCGTGATCTTCTCGTAATTATGCCCTTCAATGTGCACCATACAGTCACGATAGATAGAAGCCACACGAACGGTCTTTGCCCCGTGATCCAGACTTATGATCATGATGGAATCTGAACGCGTTCCTTCGCCAAGCTGTCCGGAACGGCTGTCTACGCCGAAGATTGCGAACATATCCGTTCCTTCCGCTTCCTCCGGCTCATCGGTTCTCTCTTCCCCGACGGAGTAATCGTCTTCCTCCGATATGACGCCTTTTTTATCCGCCTCATGGCGTATCGCTACAATACAGCCAATCACAATAACAGCCATCACAACGATAACCACTGCTGTTATGATCAGAGTGCTTTTCTTCATTTTCATTCCTTATGCTCCCTGCTGTTTTCTTTAATACTTTCCATAGTATTTGCCGTAATACTTTCCATAACCATAGCCTTTACTCTTCATATCGACTTTATTCAGAACAGCTCCGAGAATACGGCATCCGCTCTTCTCAAGCTGCTCTTTGCCATGTTTGGCAAGATGGTAGCTGGTAGCGCCGCTTTCAATGACATAGATAGCTCCGTCGCATTGCTTCGCAACAATAGCGGCATCGATAACACTTCCGATCGGTGGACAGTCTACAAGGATATAATCATAGACCTTTCTTGCGCCTTCCAGAAGCATGCTGAATTTATCATTTCCAAGAAGTTCGCTCGGATTTGGCGCTACCGCCCCCGGAAAAACAATGTGCAAATTGGGGATATTCGTCTGGCACAGTACATCGCGAAGCTCTGCATTTCCAGCCAGTAAATGGCTCAGCCCCTTGACCTCGCGGTCCACTCCATATCTGGATTCCAGTACGGACTTCCGGTTATCCGCATCGAGCAAAAGGACACGCTTTCCATCTTCGGCAAATGCCCTTGCAAGGGAAAATACTACCGTAGATTTTCCTTCATCCGGTGTGGAGCTTGTCACTGCGATCGCCTGCACGTCCTCGCCGCAGAAAGTAATATTTGTACGAAGTGTCTTGTACGCCTCGTTTGTCACAAAATCCATCTTTTTAATTTTTTCTAATGTAACACGCATATTGACGCCTCCATCTTTAACGTTTTTTCTTCTTCATCTTTCTGGAGGATGATGAACTGCTTTTTGAGTGTGCCTTTTTCCCTTCGCTCGGGATCGCTCCAAGTGTATTTAACCCAAGATATTTTTCAACATCCTCTTCCGTTGTGATCGTATCATTCAGCATAAACATAAAGATCACGACTCCGCACACGAGAATAAATCCAAGAATAGCGCCAAGGATCGTATTCTTCACGACACTTGGGCTGTCCGGATATTTATTGACATATCCGTTCTGAATAATATTCGGCTTGCCGGAATCCATAATATCCGACGATTCGTCGATCACTACATCGGTAAGCTCATCTACAATCTCCTTAGCACGTTTAGCGCTCGGATCTGAGACCTTCAGCTCGATGATATGCGTATCCGTCGTATTTGATACCTCGATCGCTTCCTTGAGCTCATTGTATGTCATGTCCAGGTCCAGGTTCTCGATCACCTGCTCCACGACCGGTCGGCTGGTCGCAATCACCTGATAGTCCGCTGTAAGCGCAGTACCCACCTGCATATTCACAAGGGAAGACACATCCAGGGAATCGCCCACGATATAGATCATACTGGAAGAGCTGTATATCGGTGTGATAAACATTTTCGTCACAAGAAAGGCGACGGCTGCGCCCACAATCGTCACAAAAATAATGAGCTTGATTCTGTGCAGAAGCACAAAAAACAGCTCAAGCAAATCAATTTCAGTTACTGTGTTTTGGTTTGTATTCATTGGTCTCATCTACTCTCATTCATATCATATTTCACATTTCAAATATATTCATTCCTTACAAGTGACCGTGCATTAGCCCAGAAGAGATCCTTCTGATATTCGACGGAAATCCGGGCGCTCATCCACGCACCTGCTTTCTGGATCAGCGGCGCCCGATGCTTCAAATCATGGGCGTCTGTACCGAGAAAAGTGATCCATTCATCTTCAATCAATTCCCGCCGCCATCTTGTATTCGCATCGAACCGGCTTCCGAGCACTCCGTCTGCATTCAACTGGAAATACACGCCCATCTCTCTTAATTCACGGAGAAGCTCCGGTTTACGCACAAGATTTCGGTAACGCTCGACATGGGCAATGATCGGAAATAAACGCATCCGGGTCAGTTCCTTCATCGCCTGATAGATCTCTTTACAGGTGGCGGTAACAGCAAATTCCACAAGAACATATCTCGTCCCCCTCATCGTATAAATTCTATTCTCACGTATGTCTTCCGATATACCCGGCGTATAATACACTTCATTTCCCAAATGCAGATGCAGTCTTGGGAATTCCTGCAGCGACTTCTTCTGCAGCGCCTCGAAAATCTCTTTCAAATCTCCCGGCTTATATTGATTCTCACCACGGATATAATGAGGCGTCAAAAATAAATGCCGGATCCCCTCGCTGTATGCTATATTAAGCATCTCCATAGAAACATCCATGTTCGGCGAACCGTCATCGACGCCTGGAAGAATATGGCTATGAATGTCCACAAACTTGTGAAACATAAAAGCACCTCACTTGAGTTAACATAACATCCTATAAATTCTAAACTATTTATAAAAACATAGGTTTTAGTCATCTTTGGGATAATTATAATCATATATGCATGATATTGTCAATAAAAATTTACTCATCTTTAGGATATTTATTTACTAGCCTGAGGAAAATCCCTCACAACATGGAGGAAACGTAAAGATAAGAGGACTGATCATGAAACTATACAAGTACGATAATGGTAAATGCAATGCTTCGGGAAATAATATACGTCAATTGCGTGAGTCTTTCGATTTATCCCAGGAACAGCTTGCGGCAAGACTCCAACTGTCCGGACTGAATATCAATCAGAAGGCGGTAAGCAGGATTGAGACAGGGGACCGGGTTGTGCCGGACTTTGAACTGTTATTTTTTTCAAAGGTACTGAATTGTTCATTGCAGGCATTACTTGGAATCAAGTAATCGAAATACTGATCGTTTTTATTTTCATGTGGATAGTCCGGCGGACTGCAAAAGCATTTTCTGTGCAGTCAAAAAAGAGTCCTCGGGGAAATCCCGGGAACTCTTATTTCAAGTCATATTTGGAAAACTACTCAACTGTGATGATTTCTTT
>CAZPXF010000105.1:0-6080 GCA_964590945.1 uncultured Lachnospiraceae bacterium
CGGCTCCGACTGCCTCGGCTGTCTCGGCTGCCGCCGCTTCCTCTGCGCCTTCAGCAGCCGCAGACTGTTCTTCGCTCTGTTCTTCCGTTTCTTCCTCGTCTGCTTCATTCAGTATATCCGGATTCGCAAATACCTCGAAGATCCTCTTATTCCAGTTTTTGACACGCTCGGCGTCCGGCTTTATCCGCGCGCGGTCATAAGTCAGAAGTCCATTCACCTCTTCCTCAATATCGGAAAGCTGGGTAAAGACTGCCGCGCTTAGTCCCAGCGGAATCGCCGGAAGGATCTGCTCCTCGATGAGGCGCTCCATCGCATCCGTCATTTCCCATGTATTATCAAATTTCTTATATCCGTATATCTTTGATTTCTCAATGCTCTCGATGCTATGCTCCGGGAGAAGGCAGCTATATCCGCCATATTCTGTCAGGGCAACGACACGCTCCTGCGGCTTCACCTTCAATTTCTTAAAATAATTGTGAATGCTGTAATAATCTCCGCCGCCCTGGTCAAACCAGCCGCTTGCCTGATCGATCAGCCTTGTGGAATCCATTTTCCGAAGGAGCCTGGTAACTGCCTCCGCCTCAAACTGTCCCCATCCTTCATTAAACGGAACCCATGTAACGATACACGGATGATTATACAGGAAACGTACGGTGTCCCTCAGTTCCTTGATATATTCCTTCTGTCCCTCCTCATCCTTGCGCGCAAGCATTCCGTAATTAGAATCCTTCTGCCTGCGCATCATCGGGAACAGATTCGGGATGCGGCACACGTATGTCATCTTGTATTTCCCGCCGCCATTTACCATGTCCTGCCATACAAGCATACCCAGACGGTCGCAATGGTAATACCATCGCTCCGGCTCGACTTTTACATGCTTGCGGAGCATATTAAATCCAAGCTCTTTCATCCATGTAATATCCCGGATCATCGCTTCATCCGACGGAGCCGTGTAAAGACCCTCCGGCCAGTACCCCTGGTCAAGGACGCCATTCTGAAAATACAGCTCATTATTCAGGTAAACGCGCTTAGCTCCATTGTTGTCCTTATCGATCGAGATTTTTCTCATGGCAAAATAACTCTCGACCTTATCGTCAAGGAGCTGCAGCTCCATTTGATATAATACCGGGTTTTCCGGCGTCCAGCTTTCAAATTCCGGGAAATCCAGTTCAAAGTTCTGATTGACAAAGCCTGTGTCTTCCTGTATAACCTCTCCATCCTTCAAAATACGGATGTTGACCGTCTTGATCTCCTGCACCTCGATGGATTTCTTTTTTGTCTTTTTTTCATTTGTAAATATCTTAATCCGTATCTTCTTTTCATCGTACAAAGGCTGGATCTTCAGATCGCGGATATAGAGCTTCGGCACATATTCCATCCATACCGTCTGCCAGATTCCGCTCTGCGCCGTGTAAAACATACCGCCCGCATCCAGCTTCTGCTTGCCGCGGGAGTGAAACGACTCATCCGTCTTATCCTTGACAACAACCTGAATCTCATTTTCCCCGATTGAAACAAACCGGGTAATATTCAGTGTAAATGGGAGATAGCCGCCGACATGTGCGCCCGCAAAATTATTATTTACATAGATCAGACATTCCTGATCCACCGCGCCAAAATGAAGAAGGAGATGCCCCTTCCTCTGCGCAAGACCATCACAGAATTCTTCCGTAATGTCAATATTCTTTCTGTAGTACAGGTACTCCTCCGGCTTCAGCTGACGTTCCACTCCGGATAATGGCGCTTCCGGTGAAAACGGAACCAGTATCTTTCCATCATATTCATTCGGAAAATCGTCCTTTTCGGAAATCGCATAATCCCATTCCCCATTCAGATTCATATAGCTTTCTCTTCTGAGGGTTGGGCGCGGATATTCCTGCAGAACCGCCTCCTTATCCAGATTTCTCCCCCATTCTGTGCTTAACTGATTCAAATTCTCCATGATGTTCTCCCATATATTCTTTATCTTACAAATGCGCGTGAATTTCCTTTTATCAGTATAATACACTTTGGAGACAGAAACAACTCATTTTTCTATAATGCGTTTGCATCCCGCCCATCAATCAGGAGTTCCTTATCAATCGGATACCGTCCGAAAATACGCGCCGCATCCATAAGAGCGTGCATATTGGCTTTCGGCGTACCGATCGGCATCTGACACCCGGACGTCAGAACATAACCTTTCGAAGAATCTATTCCTTTCCGAATACATTCTCTGGCAGATCCCAGCACATCCTGCGGCGTTCCGAATCTCATAATCTCCACAGGCGGAACATTCCCCTGGATGCACATATGCGGCCCTAAAATTCCTTTCGCTTCCTCCAGATCTTCCACATTATCAAGTCCAAACGCCCCGATTCCGGTCTTGTTCAGATATTCCCACAATCCTTTACTTTTCCCGCAAATATGGAGGCCGCAGCCTCCGCCGTTTTCCCTGATAAAATCTACATTTTTTTGAAAATAGGGAAGGGAAAATTCCCGGTACTGCTTTTTGCTGATCACAGATGTGGAACTCAACGGGTCTGCAAATCCGATCCCCACCTCCAAATCCAAAAGGCGCCGGATATAGCGGTTATTATTTTCCACAATTATGTCTAAAAGCTGCCGGACCTTTTCCGGTTTCCGCACCGTTCCGATCAAAAGATTCTCTGTCCCTGCCGCCATCGCCGCTACGGTAAACGGCCCGGTCACCGTTGCGCTGACCGGAACCCGTTCTCCCACTTTTTTCTTTACCAGTTTCACAGCCTCCAGGATAATTGGCAGGCGTCCATCCTTTTCAATATCTACCACCCTCGCATCTTCCGCATCCTCCAAATCTAAAGCCGGTTTCTCAAGCTGCGCCACGTTGTTATCCGTGTATCGGATCTTTGCTCCCATAGCCTCCGCCATCCCGCGCAATGTCGTGGAAATGCCCACTCCATCCGTTCCAAAGGTCTCATACATATATTCCTCAACTGCACACATCTTCTCCGCCGAGTGGTAGTAATCCTTTATCGAAAATCCAAGCATCGGGGCCATTGTCTCCCCGCCGTCCAGACAGCACTGGATCCGGTCAGCTTCCTTTCCTGCTCCGATCAAGCGCCCCCGCTCGATCGGAGTCAGCTCATCCTTTTTTATTTTCAGTCCCTGTAAATATTGCTCTGTCATTTTGTTTCCATACTGCTCTGTCATCTTATCCCCAGTTAGAAGGCTGCACCGGATATTTGGCGCACTGCCTTGCCGCCTTCATATATGCATCAATATTCCTCAAAAATGACGCCCTGAATCTCTTCAAAGCGTCATATCCTTATCCATCCGTTAAATAATATGTCTGATTCCCTCGCAGATTCTTCTTGCCGCTACCGGATTATTCATTGTGTAGAGGTGAATGCCGTCCACATCATTTGCCAAAAGATCGATGATCTGACTGATCGCATAGGACATCCCGGCATCAAAAAGCGCCTGCTTGTTGTCCTCGTATTTATGAATGATCCGTTCAAAACGTGGCGGAAGAGAAGCGCCGCACATAGTCACCATGCGGCGGATCTGCGATGCATTCGCCACTGGCATGATCCCCGGCGTGATTGGGATATCGATACCCGCGATCCTGCAATCCTCCACAAAATCATAAAAATAATTATTATCAAAAAAGAGCTGTGAAAGCAATACCTCCGCTCCTGAATCTACCTTCTCGCGGAGATTCTGCATCTCCGTAATGCGATTGGCGGAATCCGGATGGCATTCCGGGTAACATGCTCCGGCAATGCAAAAATCGCCTTTCCCCTTCAAGTATGTAATAAGCTCAGAGGCATGCCGGAATTCATTCTTTTCCGGTACATCCGGGTTATGGTCGCCCCTAAGTGCAAGGATGTTCTGAATACCTTCGTTGGTCAGAATCTTAGAAAACTCATCAATATCATCCTGATCATAGCTCAGACATGTCAGGTGAACAACCGGCTCAACATGATACTCTTCCTTGATCTTCCTGGCCAGTTCAATCGTCTTGTTATTGTTGGAACTTCCACCCGCTCCAAATGTTACACTGATAAAATCAGGCTTCAATTCACACAGAATACCTAAAGTCTCATCAATATTCTTCAGTTCACTGTCTTTCTTTGGTGGAAAAATTTCAAAAGAAAGAACATTCTTCTTGCGATTATGCATCTCCGAAATCTTCATAGTCTTTTACCCTTCTCCTTTTTATTCCCCCTCAAAGCCCCTGATATTCATGTAAAACAAAAACATATTTAATAGATTTCTTCTATTTTACCATAGTGAACTGTGGAAAATCTACAATATTGGCATTAATTAAAAAATAGACAAAGAAAAAGGCAAAAACCCTCCTTAGAGCCTTTGCCTTTCATACTATGTATCCTTCATATTTTAGAAAATTCCAAGCAGCTTACTATATTCTGTAAGCGCGCCTTCCGTATCCTTTGCAAGAACCTTCTTCGCAAGAAGCTTACCTAACTGTACGCCCTCCTGATCAAAGCTGTTCAGGTTCCATACAAATCCCTGGAACATAACCTTATTCTCAAAGTGAGCAAGAAGCGTACCTAATGATTCCGGCGTAAGCTGTTCCCCAACGATAATACTGGATGGTCTTCCTCCTGCAAAATATTTGTTCGGATTCTCATCGTCCTTACCGCACGCAAATGCTACGATCTGTGCAGCGACATTCGCACAGAGCTTCTGCTGGCTTGTGCTTCCCTGGATCACAACATCATTTTCCATCTGGTTGTTCTTAAAGCCAACAAACTGCAACGGAATGATCGTCGTTCCCTGATGCAGCAGCTGGTAGAAGGAATGCTGTCCATTGGTTCCTGGCTCTCCGAAAATAACCGGGCCTGTCTCATAATTGACTTTCTCCCCGAAACGGTTCACGCTCTTGCCATTGGATTCCATATCAAGCTGCTGCAGGTGTGCCGGAAAACGGCTCAGCCCCTGAGAATATGGCAATACTGCTGTTGACTGATATCCAAGGAAATTGCGCTCATACACACCGATCAGAGCATCCAGCATTGCCGGATTCTGCATAATATCCGTATTCTTTGCAAGAAGATCCTCTTCCGCTGCGCCCTTCAGGATACGTGCGAATACATCCGGCCCAAACGCAAGAGAAAGAATTACGCCGCCAACCGCTGATGTGGAAGAATACCTTCCTCCAATATAATCATCCATGTAGAAGGAATCCAGATATTCCGGATTATTTGCAAGCGGTGAAGTCTCGCTTGTAACTGCAACCATGTGTTTCGAAGGATTCAGTCCCGCGTTTTTAAGAGCATCCTTTACAAAGGATTCATTTGTCAAAGTCTCCAATGTCGTTCCTGATTTGGATACCAAAACGAAAATCGTATGTGCAACATCAATTCCGTCAAGAACCGCTGACGCGTCATCCGGATCTACATTGCTGATAAATTTAGCGTCCATCTTGAGTGTATCATTCACCTTTGCCCAATTCTCAAGGCTTAAGTATAATGCACGAGGGCCAAGGTCGCTTCCGCCGATACCGATCTGCACTGCTGTTGTAAATTTCTCTCCTGCCTCATTCACGATCTCGCCGGCATGTACTTTATTGGCAAATTCCGCTGCTCTTGACTGCTGCTCTGTGTAGAATTCTCTCTTATTCACACCATCAGCGATCACATCCTTGCCAAGCTGCCCACGTGTCAGCTGATGAAGAACCAGTCTCTTCTCACCGGTATTGATCATAGCGCCGTTGTAAAGCTCGGTATACTTTTCTGTCAGCTCTGCCTCATCAGCAAGTCCCTGAAGCACTTCGAGAACCTTCTCATCCACCGCCTTCGCAGCAAAATTGTAAACCATTCCGCTCGCCATCGGCACTTCGTACTCTGCTACACGTTTAGCGCCATTTTCGCCAGCCATAACGCTCTTAACATCTACCGGCTGCACACTGCCCAGTTTCCCATATGACTCCAGTTTGTCAAAATTTTTCCAGTCCATTTCCATCACTCCTTAATCTATACTGTCGTAAAGCAATTATTTATAATAAGTATACTAAAATCATTCCCATATTTCAATGTCAGAGTGATAAAACTTCATATGAATCCATATAGAGTTTTATTCGAATGAAGCCTTGT
>CAZPXF010000106.1:0-6077 GCA_964590945.1 uncultured Lachnospiraceae bacterium
AGAAATGTGAATCCCCTGTATACATTGCCCAAAATGTATACAGGGGATTTGTCTCAATTCAGATATTTTGTGTTAAAGACTCTTTTCGATCTCTTTATTTACTCTGTTCCGAAGCATGATCAGGTACATATCCGATTTCGGATATCTTTTGAAGGTCAGCGGTTCCGCAAGCTCTCCCTCGACCAGCTCCATCACAAATTCTCTGCTTGTCAGAGTTTCCAGATATTCCAAAGCCCGCAGATCCGTCAACGCTTCATAGTGCACCATCATGCGGATGGATTCTTCCGGCGTCCCATCCTCGCCCGGATAAACCAAAAACGGATCGCCCGCAGGGAAAGCCGCGCCTGCATCCGTCACCTGATACGGATCAATATGCTCTATCGAAAACTGGCTGTTGTAGAAATTGTAGCCCCAGTGCAGGATCCCTATGATCCTGTACTTATAGAGCTGCACTCCGTAAATACGGTTACGTGCAGATGGCATCGACATAAAGCGGTTGCTCACCTCGTAAAACTGTCCGGTGCAGTAATAAGTCCACATATCCGTAAGTCCGTGCGCCAGAAACTCCTCAATCTCGTTATTGCCCGGAACCGGCTTGTCGATCAGTCCGTGACGGTAAAATTCATAGCTTGACAGCGCGTCAAAGGTGTGGAAGCCATCCAGCATATTACCCAATGATTCCTTTGCCCTGCGGTAAGACTCCAGATGCTCCTCCCTCGGCTCATCCGAGATGTGGAAATAGGTTCTCTGTGCAATTCCCCATTCCCGCAGCTTCTCTGTGAGCTGCGGAAGAAATGTCTCAAGAAACCGCGTATATTCGCCGACAGCAGGCGTATGCCACCCGAAAATCTTTTCCTCTTTTCCGTTCACATCCGCAACTATCTTCGGCGCATATTTTGCTCCCCACTGGGAAAATAAATGAGACATCTCAAAATACTCGATACCGCAGCTTTTACACAGGTTGATCCAACGTTCTACCTGATCGAACCCGATGACATATCCTTCATCCGTCACCCGGATCTCGACAAGCTGCGTTGTCGTCCTCTCCAGGCCTGTCGCCGTATCAAGAGGCGAGGTGAACAGCGGCACGATCATCATGTTGCAGCCGCGCTTTACCGCAACCGCGATGAAATTCTCCACCAGCTTCCAGTGCTCCTCTGAGAAAACATCTACATGATAGTAGTCCGCAATGCAGTCCGCATGCAGCCATTCCGTGTGCATGATCTTCTGCTTTGGAAGCTCTGCGCCAATGACCGTCACCGACGCCTGCGACTCGCAGACTGCCGCGCCTTCTTTGGCCAACTGCACCTTAATCTCATATTTTCCGGCCGGAATCTCATCGGTCAGCTCCACGTCTACCCAAAGACTGCTCCACTGGTTGGATCGTACAATCACCTTTCCATCTTTTATATCTTTTAAAAGATCCGGGTACAGGCCGGGAGTCGTACGCAGATAGTTATCATCCACGATACCATTCGTCGCGCGCTCTACCGGAACGAGCTCCACTGTACGTACACGGATCCATTTTTCCAGCGGAGAAATTACCCGCAGATCCAGCCTCTCCCTCATGAAGCAGTCCCCTTTATATGCCATTTGAAATGAAATCGTTTCTCCCCAAAGTCCGCTCAGAACCATGCACTCCGGACGGTAAACGGGCGTCTCATCCGGAAATACTTTTTCCAGCGAGCTAAGCGCTTTCATTTCGTAAGAAACTTTTTCCTGTCTTATCATCGTCTTTACCCTTTCATACCGCTCATAGTAATTCCTTCTTTAAACTGCTTCTGCATCAGCATATAGAAAATAAACGGCGGCAGGAAATTGATTACTGCGCACGCCATTGTAAGCCCCACATCAGCGTTATATTGCGTCTTCATCATGCTGAGCGCCAAAGGCAGCGTCTTCATCTCCGTCTTTGTGCTGGCAACCAGCGGCCACGTGTAATTGTTCCATGCGCCGATAAACGTAAAGATCGCGAGCGCAAGTATTGAGGATTTGACCAGCGGAAGAACCACCTTAAAATAAATCTTTAAATTGCTGCATCCATCAATCTTCGCCGCATCTATCAGGTCTTTCGGAATATCCAGAATCGCCTGGCGCATGATAAAAATTCCAAAGGCAGTTGGAAGCGGCAGGATCAGCGCCCGATAGCTGTTCAATAATCCGAGAGATTTCGTAATCAGGAACAGCGGCACAAGTATGACTTCTGACGGCACAACAAGGGTCAGGATTAAAAATAAAAATATTTTATCATTTCCCCGGAAATTCATTTTTGCAAATGCATACCCGGCCAAAGAACACACCGTCACCGTCAGCAGGACTCCTGCCGCAGCGACGAAAATACTGTTAAAAATATACCGCTCAAAGTCATTCATCGCAAATATCTTTTCATACTGAAGAGTTGTCATTTCATCCAGCGAAATACTGAAATTATGCGCATTGATCGTGGATTTGAACGACATCAGCACCATATACAGCAGGGGAAAAATATTAATAACGATAATCCCAATAAGAACAACCGCGGAAATTCCATCTTTTGTAATCTGTGTGATACGTTTCATCTTTTTCTTCTTTCCCTCCTATATTTCTGAAGCTTCTCTCCGGAGCATTCTGCTTTGCAGCAGAGCAACGATCAATACAATGACAAATAAGATATTGGACACCGTCATCGCATATCCGGCGTTGCTTGAGCCAAAGCATAAAGAGTATGCATATACAACCAGTGTCGTCGAAGCATTGTTCGGTCCGCCGCCTGTCAGATTCGATATCAGATCATAATACTGAAGCGAGCTTGTCAGCGACAAAAACAACGTCAAAATCATCGTTGGTTTCAGAAGCGGAAGCGTGATCCGGAAAAACCGCTGTACGGTTCCTGCGCCGTCTACCTTTGCCGCCTCATAGTATGTATCGGAAATGCTCAATAAACCCGATGAATAAATAACGGCGTAATAACCGACCGATTTCCAGATCGCAACCATCGCTACCACCGCCAGCGCCGACTTTTCGTCGCCGATCAGCATAGAAGGATTGATTCCGAAAATTCCAAAAACCTTTTCAATAACCGTGATCTTCCCATTTAAAAGCTCCCTCCATACAACGCCGACAACTGCGTTTGAACATAATACCGGAATAAAAACGACGCAATTTGCAATCCTTCCGAGAAGCGTCTTTCTCTTTGATACAAGAAACACGGAAACAACCAGGGAAATAATCATCTGCAGCGGTACGATCATGATCATGATCTTAAATGTGTTTTTCAAAGCTTTCAAAAACTTTGTATCCGTTAAAAGCCGTGTATAATTCCTGAGTCCAATATATGACGGAGGCGTCATGATATTATATTTTGTAAAGCTCAAAACAATGGATATGATGACGGAACATATGACAAAAACAACCAGAATTGCAGTTATCGGAGCTATATAACAATATGGTGAAATCTTATTTGAAAATCTGTTTCCTTTATTCATTTATACCATTCCTTCTAAAAAAGCCAGCGCAAGCATCTAAATGCCGTACGCTGGCCTTTTATCTCAATGTAGTTTATTCTTTGTCAGCCCAGTAATCATCCAGTAATCCATTTGCATAATCCTCGGCCTCTTTTAATCCTTCCTCAACGGTCATCTCTCCGGACATGATGCCCTGGAAATCAGCAGAAATCTGTGTCAGAATTTCTGTTCCGCAAGGTCCAACCTGAAGTCCATGCCATTTATCCTTGTCTTCGTTATAGATCTTTTCCATCTTTTCATCGCCGACATACGGCTCGCTCTCCGTCAGAGCAGCGCCCGGGCATTTCGCATGATATTGCTCCATAAATTCAGAGCTGGTTACATACTTGATGAAATTCATTGCAAGATCCTGATCCTCCGCTGCAGACATTAATGTCAGACAGTCTGTTGCGCCGAATGTCCCGTAAGCTTTATTTGTAAGAGAAGTAACAAAATCCCAATTCAGATCCGGATATTCCTCCGCAAATGTTGTCCCATCTGTCTGCGATGATCTGTAAACGCCAAATGCTGCCTTGCCTTCGCCAAATACAGTTGCAAATGCGTCTGTCCAGCTCAATGACATATAATCAGGATTCATGTACTGTGTCAGATCCTTCAGCCATGTCATAGCCTCTGTTCCCGCTTCATCTGCAAATGCTACGGATTTCAGATCATCATTGTAAATCTGTCCCTCATTCTGCCACAGAGCGGAATAATAGTATGCATTCAGCACCTGCATTGCGCCTACATCGCTTGTGTTCAGTCCTGCCGCATAGCCGTACTGGTCAATCTCGCCGTCGCCATCCGTATCCTGCGTCGCTTTCTCGCAGATCCGTACGAAATCATCCCATGTTTCAGGTACTGTCTCGTCGAGGGAATCCAGAATGTCCTGATTATAATAAAGTACAAATGGAACGCCTGTAACAAGCGGCCATCCATACTGGCCATCCATCATATAACCGTTGCTGAGGTATTTGTACTCTGCTTCATCTTCCTCTGTCACATACCCTGACATATCCGCGACCGCCCCCGCATCGATGTAGGTCGGGAACATCTCATTGTACATATAGCCAACATCCGGCCCCTGATCTGAATTCAACGCCGTCGTATATGTCTCTTCGTATGAATCCCACGGAACAAGAGTGATATTAACCTTGCAGTCATTTTCCTCTTCCCAGTCAGTGAGAAGCTCACCCCAGTTATTCTGTGTGTCGTCATCCAGCGGCGGTACCCAAACCTCCAGGGTTTTGGAATAATCTCCGGAACCACTCTCTGATGCTGTGCTTTCACTGCTGCCGCTGCTGTCGCTTGCCCCGTTATTGCCACATCCGGCGAGCATAGCCGTAACCATTGCAGCAGACAAAAGAACGCTCAAAATTCTTTTTTTCATAATGTCTGTTTCCTCCTTAGAACTATGATATATACGTATAAATTCTATCATAATCCCAAAGACGCAATCAAATTGATAAAATAAATACCTTTATAGATATCATCTATATCTATACTCTCTGACGGCCTCCATAAAGCAATCCACCTGCTCCGGATTTGTTTTTTCCGGGATATCGCACCCGGTTGCAATCGTAAATCCACGTTTCGCCCCAAGTCCTGTATCTATACAGGAAAATACCGCCCTGCGGATTTCCTCAGCGGTTCCATTCATTACAATTGCAACCGGATCAACATTTCCGGCAATCGGAATGTCCTCGCCCAATTCCTTTACTGCGCATTCCAGATCCACAATGTTATCAAGGCTCAATTCCTGAAGCTCATACTGCCGGAAATATTTCCAAATAGAATATGTATTTCCGCACATATGCAGGGAAACCTTGCGGCCTGTCCGCATCTTTGCATAATCGGTCAGCTCCTTTGTATAAGGAAATACAAAAGCTTCGTACATTTTTGGTCCGATCAGCGCCGGATTAGCAACAGGATCCGCCATTGCAATCCCAAGTCCGTTCCGGGCAGCTGCATCAATGCAGCTTTTCTGTGTATCAACTACGATCCTGAGCAGTCTGTGTATTTCATCCGGCTTCCTTCTGCAATCCCGAAGAAGCTTTTCTACACCACGAAGCTGTGATGCGATCGTAAACGGCCCTCCGATGCTCGCTTCCAACGGCACAATATCTCCCGCCGCTTCGCCAAGCCTTGCGGCAAGCTCCAAAAAAACCCGAAGGCGGGGACTTTGATCTGCAACAACCGGTTCCATCCTATCCAGAATACTGTAATCCCCTATAAGCGGGGTATCTGCATAAGGAAGTCCATTTTCGGGATATACGACCATACCGCCCAAAGCCTCCGTGATTCCTCTTGTATTAGGCCCGATCACGATCCGGTCATAGCCAAATCGGTTATACGCTGCGATCTCCGTCGCCGCCATCTTCCCTGCATCATACCAGAAATCCCGGAATCGGATTCCCGTAAGCATGCATTTCAATTCTCCCATAAAAGGCATACACGGAATGCGGTCATATTCCTTGCCGCCCTCGATCGCACGCCGCCGCTCCCAGGGCGTCATCTCATCTTTCAAACAGTGTGCTTTTTTCAACATTACAACACCATATCCTGAAGAAGCCCGTGTTTCTCATATTGTGTGAT
>CAZPXF010000107.1:0-6043 GCA_964590945.1 uncultured Lachnospiraceae bacterium
CTTCTGCGATCTCATTTACCGGATAAGCGTCTACTTCCCAGCCGAATTTGATCTGCGCTTCAACCTTATCGCCCTCTGTTACAGCTACGTTTCTCATGTTGTCAGCGATACGCATTACACGAACATGGCTGCTCTCGATAATACCAACTGCCGTACACATCCAGGAGCCGATCTTCTTCTGAACGTCCTCGTCCTCCCAGTAGCCTGCAATGATCTTACGCTCCATTTTCAGACGGCTGAAAATGTGTCCGTACTCTCTGTCGCCGTGAGCAGCCTGATTCTCGTTCATGAAGTCCATATCAATCGTATCATACGGGATCTCGCGGTTAAACTGTGTATGAAGGTGAAGCAAAGGTTTTCTGTATTCCTGAAGTCCTAAGATCCAGGATTTTGCAGGTGAAAATGTGTGCATCCATGTGATGACGCCGGCACAGTTCTCATCCATATTTGCCTCGTTAAAAGTCTTCCTGATCAGCTCATTTGTGATCAGGGTCGGCTTCCACACGACTTCGTAAGGAAGATTCCCGGAAGCGTTCAGCGCATCCACAATCTGTCTGGAATGCTGGGCTACATGTGCCAAGCACTCATCTCCATATAAGTCCTGTGAACCAGTACAAAACCAAAACTGATAATTTTTTGCCTGTAACATTTTTGTTCCTCCTGTTTTAATAATTAAAAATATGTCAACATATCCAATATATCGCCGTCTGCAGAAAACCCGGAAAGACGAAAGGCAGAAGATACAGCCGATTCAAGTATCCCCTGCCTTCACTTTTGTATTTCATCCGTTCCTATTCTATTTTATGGACAGAATTGCGGAGAACAGGTTCAGCGCCAAATATATAATTACCGTCAAACACCGGATTCTCGATCATCTTTAAAAGATTTTCTGCTGTTTTCTCGCCCAGCTTTTCTTTTGGGTGCGGGAAAGATGTAAATGGTACCTTACAGATTTCAGAAAGATCCGAATCATCAATGCTCACGACCGATAAATCCTCCGGTACGCGGATCCCCCGCTTTAATGCGAGATCGATCACCTGTACTGCGACTTCATCGTTATAGCAAACGATTCCCGTACATCCTGCAATCCTCTTAAACAGATACTCCTCCTGCTCCTTTAATTCCATCTGCGCTTCCGTATCGATCCAGAATATCTGTCTGGAATCGATCTTCAGATCAGCCTTAATGACCGATTCGACAAATCCGCTGTATCGGCGATATCCCTGACCGTCGTCCAGTTTGAATATACCGGCAATGTTTTTATGACCTGCATCGATCAAAAGCTGCGCCGCACCCGCTGCGACAGCCTTATCATCAAGTCTCACGCACGGAGCCTTCAAATCCGGATATATGTCGTTAAAAAATATGACCGGGATTTTTTTATCCAAAAACTCCTGATAATATTTTAAATTACGGTTCGGCAGCGCGCCCTTTGACGCTTCCACGATCAGTCCGTCTATTTTGTCCTTTTTCAGAAGCATCTTCAATATCCTGGACTCATTTGTAACTTTATTATCTGTGAAAGAAACCATCATAGCGTATCCGGCCTTAGCAAGCGTTTTCTCAATCCCTCTGAGCGTCGGCGGGAAAATATAGCTCTCATAGAAGGTACTGACAACGGCAACATTCATGTATTTCTTCTTTCTTGTTCCCGGAGCAATACCTCCAACATAAGTTCCGCTTCCCTGTACACGCGTTAAGATTCCCTGTTCGACCAGAACCTGCGTCGCCCGCCGGATGGTCTGACGGCTGAGTCCAAAGCTTTTGCTCATTTTCTCTTCTGCTGTCAGCCTGTCGCCGGAGCGCAGCCGCCCCGAGGCTATTTCCTCTGTGATCCAGTCCGTTACTTTCTGATATTTTGGTTCCTGCACTGCCATATCCGTCTTCTCCATATTCCTGCAGTTTTATTTAATAACCTGCAATGATTTCCTGTCTGCAAATACTGCAACGAATACCAGGAATATGATGCCTTCGATCAACTGCAGCATCTGTGTGGAGATTCCCATCATGGTAAGTCCACTGTTCAGTACGATGTACAGCAGCGATCCAACAACAATATTTCCAAACCGTACGTTCGCTCCGCCGGAGATCGGCATACCTCCAAGTACCAGTGCAATCAATATCTGCGTCTCAAGCTGATTGCCGCCCGATGATGTAACGGAACCAACCTTGATAACATTAATGAACGCTGCAAATCCAGTGATCGCTCCTGCCAGAACATAGATCAGGAATTTCATTCTGTCTGTGCGGATACCGGCGAATTTCGCCGCTTTCTCGCCTGCTCCGATCGCCTTTAAATGCGTGCCGAACTTTGTATACCGGAATGCAATAAATCCTACGATCAGAATAACAAGCGTACATGCTAATTTCAATGCCGTTGTATCATAGTTGATCAATGTCGCAGAGCCGCCAACCGGGGCATCCGTTGTCAGATATTTTATTATACCACGGAACAGGAACATTGTACAAATTGTTACTATGAAAGATTTAATTTTTCGATTTACATAGAAGAACCCGTTGATCGCGCCAATAGCCGCGCCTGTAACGATACCGCCAACGATCGCAAGAACCAGATTCGTCTTGGAAAGCATGCAGACTACAATAGACGCCAACCCAAGGATGGAACCCTGTGAAAAGTCCAGACCTCCCATAGACATTATGAAAAATACTCCCATAGCAGAGATCATTGTTACATATACCTGGGAAAGAACCAGGTTCATATTCGACTGCATCCTGCCGTCCGTCAGAATATTAAATAGTATAAAGACAACTACCAGACCTACAATCGGAAGCACACGGCGGAGCATTGTCATTGTTGAGAACTTCTTTAGCTCTTCATCTTTACTTACTTTTTTTGTATTTGTATTAGCCATGACTTTCCTCCTTATACCATCTTCGAAATCAGGCTGTTCTCATCCATCTCCGGGTCTCGCATAAGTTCGCCGCTGAGTTTGCCGTCTTTCATAATAATAATCCTGTCGCACATTCCAATCAGTTCCATCAGCTCTTCCGAGATCATGATGATGGACTTGCCGTTTTTACGCATATGATCCATTAACTGGTAAATATCCTGCTTCACGCCGATATCAATTCCTCGCGTCGGTGAATCCAGGACAATGATATCAGAATCTCTTCCGATCCAGCGTGCCAGAACGACCTTCTGCTTGTTACCGCCGGACAGCTCGGATACAAACTGATCTGTATTGACCATCTTAACGGAAATCTGTTTTGCATATTTGTCTGCAAATTCACGCAGCTTCTTGTCGCTCAGGAGCTTCAGCGGGCCGGAGCCAAGTCTGTTCAAAGACGGCAGACAGATATTGTCTCCGATACTCTGATTCAGGACAACAGACTCATTGTCACGGTCTTTGGATGTATAGGCAATACTGTGGCTGATCGCTGTAGGAATATCGTTGATCGATGTCCCGTCAGCAAGCGTAACAGAACCTTCTCTGTCAAAGGAACCGCCGAATACCGCTTTCCCTACTTCATGCATACCGGATTCAGAAAGACCGCCGAAACCAAGGATCTCGCCTTTATGAAGATCAAAGCTTACGTCACTGATAATTCCGGGAACCGTCACGTTCTTTACGGAAAGAACAACTTCATCCGAGATCTTCTCACCGTAGTCAGCACGGTAATAATCTCCCGTTACTTCACGCCCTACCATCAGCTTCTTGAGGCTGTCCTCCGTCATATCTTCACTCTTAACTGTGTCAATATAGATGCCGTCCCGCAGGATCGTGATCGAATCGGACTTATCCAGAACTTCCGGAAGGTCATGGGAAATAAAGATGACCGTATTCCCTTCGGAACGGATGCGGTTCATATGCTTGTAGAGCTCCTCACGGCCTTCCTGGGAAAGCGCTGTGGTCGTCTCATCAATAACCACGATCTTCGGCTGGAAATAGGTAGCTTTTACGATCTCAACCAGTTTTCTGTCCTCGAAATTATATTCGTCGATCATACGCGATGCCTTAATACGCTCAAAGCCGTATTTCTGGAGCAGCGCATCCGCCTCTTTATTCATGGCGTTTGTATTTTTGATTCCGCATTTAACAAAACGTTCTTCATGACCAAGGAAAATATTTTCCGCAACCGTCAGTCCGGACAGCGTTCCTAATTCCTGTACGATAATGGATACTCCCTGGTTGTTTGCTTCTACCTGATTCTTCGGGTGAATCTCTTCGCCATCCAGGATAAATGTTCCGCTGTCGATCGTATAAATACCTGTCAGCATATTTGTCAATGTGGATTTCCCGGATCCATTCTCACCGATCAGCGCGTGAACCTCACCCTTATTAATATTAAATGATACGTTCTGTACTGCCTTCGTAATTCCAAAGGACTTGCATACATTCTGAACCTGTAATCTTACTTCACTACTCATTGTATGTCCCTCCTTCGATTATTTAACGATCTCGCCCTTGTCAACCTTGGTTGTCAGGGTGATAACGATCAGCAGTGCCAGACCGGTAATAACGTCCTGGATCGCGGTAGGCGCTCCCAGTGCGATAAATCCGTAGAAAATGATATTGATCACGAACTCACCGATAACGATCGCCTGGATCGGAATCCCGTATTTTCTGAATGCCATACCGAAGAAGCAGCCCATCGTCGGCGTAAAGTTACGGCTCATGGAAGACATACCTGTTACTGCTACCATGGAAGAACCATAACTGATGGAAAGGATTGCCTCAACGCCGAAGAAAGCGCCGCTGATGATAAATGCCAGTACCTTATATTTGTTTACATTGATACCCATATTCTTAGCTACAAATTCGTTCGAACCGATTGCATATGTGTATGTTCCGACCTTTGTATAGTTCAGGAATATGTAAGCTACAATAAAGGCGATCACTGAGAGAATAATACTCCCCTGAATAGAACCGAACAGACGCATATCGGAAGGAAGCGTCTGAACTACTCCGCCTGCAATGTAGTTCGCAATGGATTCATAGATCAGCGCCAGTCCTGTAGTAACGATCATGGACGGGATTCTAAGCTTTACGTAGAAAAGACCGTTTAACACTCCGACGATCGCTCCGCAGACGATACTGCCGACAACGAATCCGGCATAACCCAGATTAAATCTTGTCGCCATGACGCATCCGACGATCGATGATAAAATAATGTTGGCGCCGATGGAAAAGTCGAACATTCCCATGACCATTACGAAATAAAAGCCTACGGCGCCTGTCGCTGCAAGAAGACCTGCCTGAAAGTACTGGAGTAACTGACTCGGCGAGCCGAAATTGCCTGGCGTTATGATTTTAAAGATTGCCCAGGACAGGATAAGCAAAACAACTAATATCAGATATCCTTTCGCTTTTCCGGACAACTTTTTTGTTCCTGCTGTTTTTGTAGATGAACTCATTTCGTATACCTCACTTTTTCAAAAAAGTTGTACTATGCTGTTTTCACAACGGGAGTCGGCATCGCCGTGCGATGCCGGCTCCCGAAAAGTTCTGATTTAACTAATTCCCCATCCAGCTAAATTATTATTCTGATGTTCCGCCTGCACGGGCTGCCGCATCCTCGATCGAAAGTGACTGAGCTGTAACCTGAAGATCCTCCAGACTTTCCTCTGAAATCTCTACAAGTTCATCTGAAGTATATGGAAGCTGATCTACAAAGTACTTCTCATAATCTGCGTAATCCTCCGAAGAAGATACGTACAGATACGGGAACTCAATGTTGACGAAGTTTCCTTCAAATCCTGTGTAATTACCCTTGATTGCATTGTAAACCATCATGAAAGCAAACAATGGATCGCAGTAATGTCCGCCGGACTCGCCAGCCATGGAACCGTTCTCAAGACGCTCGCCAAGGTCTGTCAGGAAGTCGGTTGATACAACATCGATGTCGTCAACTTTGCCTGCACGCTCAACTGCTGCGATAGCGCCCTGCAGCGGGTCTCCGCCGCCGCCTGCCGGGATCAGTGCATCGATCGTGCTGTCTGCTGACATCAGAGCATCTGCCGCCTTGGAACCACCGTCAGAAGTTGTACCTGCATACTGTGGCTCAGAAAGAGTTGCCTGAT
>CAZPXF010000108.1:0-5998 GCA_964590945.1 uncultured Lachnospiraceae bacterium
AGGCCGCCGCCTCTTGCAAATCCAAATTTTCTCCCGGAGAAATAAACAATATCAAACAGATCACAGATCATGCGTGTGATCTCGCGGATGGATTTATCCTTCATGGATTCCTCGCGGGTTTTGATGAAATAGAGGTTATCCTGTAAAAGATGGGGAAATTCTTACGATCTACCAGAATGCGGAGAGCCTGAAAGCGTTGTTCCTTGAGTTCTTTGCAAATGCGGGAGCCGCCCCGTCAAGGGTCGTGGAGGTGTATGATCCGGTTATCCAGGTTCAGAGGAATATGGGGTGCATTTTCATGCCGGAAAGTACATACCGGAGTTTTAAGCCGAGACATATGGTAGGGAGCTGCGAGGGAATCCTGATCGAGGACTCCTTTTGCCGGAGAAGGGTATTTCTTACCTATGATGAGAAGAGGAAGCTGAGTCCGGTGTGCAAGCCGTTTTTTGAGTATCTCAGGGAATATCATCGTCTCTCCGGAATCGAACGGTGTCTTCCGGAGCTCGAGCGCTTCAAAATAACGGGGGAGTATCGGCTTTCTTCGTACTAAATGCAAATCGCGGACCGGTGCGTGAATCACCAGTCCGTTTTTCCTGTAATCTTTTTGTACAGTTTTTTCAGACTTTTTACATTAAAAGTCTCTGATGGAGATAATCTGTGGATATCATTTGCCTTCGCAAGCTTATCGGTGTAATCCTTTAATTTATAAACGGTGTAGGATTTGCAGTTTTTCCCGATATGCGTAACCAGCGGATCCATGGAATATTTTTTGATCCGTGTTCCTTTTGCATCTTTTACAATGGTGACCCTGGCCATGCCGCCAAGCAGCCGTGGAACCCGGTTTTGTGAGGATACAAAGTTGCCGAGCGAGTAGTAAACGAGCATTTTATTGCCGTTCCTGCCCTTCAGCATCTTATATGGCTCCAGCACATGGGGATGCGCGCCGATGAGCAGGTCGACGCCATTGTCTGCGAAAAATTCCGCCCATTTCTTCTGGGATGAATCAGGAGTATAGCGGTACTCTGTTCCCCAATGTGCAAAAACAATGACAAAATCACTTTTCTTTTTGGCTTTTTTAATGTCATTCTTAATCTTCTTTTTGTTCTGAGAGGTGAGAAGATCGATCATATAGCTTTTGCCGGATGGAAGACGGTATCCGTTCAGTCCATAGGTGTAATTCAGCATAGCGATTTTGATCCCGTTTTTATTTACAACAGTGATCTTACTGGCCGCCGTTTTATTTTTGTGAATACCAAGCACCTTAATTTCGGGATATTTTTTATTCCAGTATTTCAGCGTTCCGGTAATTGCGCCGGTTCCGCGGTCAAGTGTATGGTTGGTTGCATGGGTGACAACGCTGAATCCCGCCTTTGCTATAGCGTCCGCAACAGCCTTAGGACTTCCGAAGGATGGATAACCGGAATAATTGCGGTCAACGAGGATCGTCTCCTGATTGATCACGGCGAGATCGGCGGCTTTCACATCCTTTTTTATATGTTTAAAAAGCGAATCAAAATTATAGCCGCTTTTTGTCTTGCATGCCCGGTAGACGGACGTATGGATGAGGTCATCGCCTACGGCCACAAGATCGACCGTTCGGGAAGAAGCGGTCTCTTCTGCTGCATCTGCCGGGAGGATTGGCAGGAACAGTATGAGAAACAGAAGCAGGATAAAAGTAATTGCCCGTTTCTGATATTGACGTGGACTGTTTTTTTTCATGATGTCTCCCTCCTGTCATGGAATATCCGAATGAAAATAAGGATATTTACTGATTGGAAAATTATTTATTATGTATTATCTCATATTTTTATTATCCGCGGTAGAGCGATTTGATGCAACAGGAAAATATAGTATACAGTTTGAAGATGATTTGATATAATCTTATAATAAAATAACAGGAGATTGGAGGAAAAGATAATGGAGATCACAGAAGCGATTGAGAAGAGACATTCTGTCAGACAGTATAAGGATAGTAAGATTGAAGAGGAGATTTGCGGAGAGCTGGATTCTTTTGTGGCGAAGTGCAACGAGGAGAGTGGATTGAACATTAAGGTCCGCTACGATGATCCGAGCGGATTCGATGCAAAGCTTGCTCATTACGGCAAATTTTCCAATGTAAATAATTTCATTGTCCTTGCGGGCAAAGATTGTGAGGATTTCGATGAAAAATGCGGGTACTACGGGGAAAAGATCGTACTGAAGGCGCAGCAGCTTGGACTAAATACATGCTGGACGGCGCTGACCTACAATAAAAAAATGGTAAAACGTCTTGTAGAGGAGGGAGAAAAGCTCTGCATGATCATTGCACTTGGATATGGTGAAAATCAGGGAGTGCTTCGCAAGAGTAAGACGCTGGAATCTGTCGTCGCTACCAGGGGAAATATGCCGGAGTGGTTCCGCAAGGGTGCGGAGGCGGCGCTTCTTGCACCGACAGCGACGAATCAGCAGAAGTTCCGGATAGGAATGGTTGACGGGAAACCGTCGATCAGGATAGCGGGGCATGGCTTTTATACAAAGGTCGACCTTGGAATTGTAAAATACCACTTTGAAGCGGCATCAGGCCATAAGGTCAGTTAGAGGAAAGTCATGAAGATAGCAGTATTATTTCCGGGGATCGGGTATACGTGTGACAAACCGCTTTTATACTATTCGGGGAAGCTGGCGGCAGGATACGGGTACAAGGTAAAACCGGTGCCCTACGGCAATTTTCCGCCCGGCGTAAAGGGAAACCGCAGGAAAATGGAGCAGGCTTTTGACAGCGCTTTGGAGCAGGCGGAGGATATTTTAAAGGGCGTCGAATGGGAAAGCTATGAAGATATTCTTTTCATTTCCAAGAGTGTGGGAACGATCGTAGCTGCCGCGTACGCCAGAAAGCATAAGATCCGGGTCAGAAGCATTTCCTATACTCCGCTTATGGATACCTTTCGTTTCGCAGAGGGCGACGGGATCATGTTCCATGGGACAAAGGATCCGTGGGCGGATGACAGCGAGGCTGTCCGGGAGGGATGCCGGAAGATTGGACAAAGGCTGTATTACACGGAAGGAGCAAATCATTCTCTGGAAACTGGAAATGTCCGGACAGATATTGAAAATATGAAGCGGATCATGGAGCAGACGGCGGATTATATGGAGGAAGCATGATCCGGACCGCCGCGGCGAATCCGCAGCAGATGCCGGATGAGATGGGATAACTGGAAAACTTTATAACAGAAAGCGCTGCCGCGCCGGATGAGTGTGTTCCGGCGTGCAGAAAGGAAAAAAGAGTTCGCGGCAGAACTCTTTTTTTGATGGAAATATATGAAAAAGCTATTTTGGATAACGATTTTATTTATATTGATAAAGAAATCCTATAATTGCAATAAGAAAACCGATATTGACAGCGAAAATAAAAAAAGATATATTTCTAGTAATCCTATAGGAAATATACAAATGGTGAAGCATGAGAACAAGAGAGCAGTTTTGGTTCTCCGGATAGTTGGATGAAAGGCGGTGGCGAAATTGGCAGAGTATATAGAGATCCAGGATCTGAAAAAGACCTTCTATGTACATGGAAAGCCTCTTGAAGTTCTGAAAGGGATCGATCTTTCTATTCGGAAAGGAGAAATATTTGGCGTTATTGGATTCAGCGGAGCGGGAAAGTCTACGCTTGCAAGGTGTATCAACCGACTGGAGACGCCGGATGACGGGAAGATCACGATCAACGGCGTAAATGTTTTGAGCCTTACGAAAAAAGAACTCCTGGAAGAACGGAAAAACATCGGAATGATATTTCAGACATTCAATCTGTTTGAGGCTAAAACTGTCTACAGGAATATTGCGTACCCGTTGAAAATAAGCGGCGTTCCCAAAAAGGAGATCGACAGACGTGTCAGGGATATGGCAGAGCTGGTGGGACTTACGGATAAGCTGGACGCCTATCCGGGTGGGCTTTCCGGCGGACAGAAGCAGCGTGTCGGCATCGCGCGCGCCCTGATCAATGATCCGGAAATATTGCTGAGCGACGAGGCAACCTCGGCGCTGGATCCGCAGACTACGATCCAGATATTGGATCTTCTGAAAGAGATTAACGAAAAGACCGGCGTCACAATTCTTATGATCACGCACGAGCTGGATGCGATCAAATACAGTTGTGAGAGGATGGCGGTCCTGGAAGAAGGAAAGATCATTGAAAAAGGTTGTGTCAGAGATATATTTGACAATCCGCACAGCCATACAGGCGAGTTATTTGCAAAGGTCTTTTTGCAATTGCAGTCTATCGATCTTCAGGATGGCAGCGGTATTTGATTTGCAGGAAATGGAGGATGGAAAATGAGCTTACTGGATCATTCTATTTGGGAGGTTTTGGCCGGTTCTTTGAAAGTGGACGTGTGGAAGGAAATCCTTCCGGCAACAGGAGCCACTGTTTATATGACGGTGCTGGCATCGGTTATCATGCTTGTCTGCGGGGTTTTACTTGGAATCCTGCTTACGGTGCTGAATCCGGACGGCCTGATTCCGATAAAAATACCGTATGTCACTGTCGGATGGATCGTAAATGCGCTGCGTTCACTTCCGCAGATGATCATGATCATTCTGATGCTGCCGCTTGCAAGAGTGATCTTTGGTCATTCGTATGGGATGAATTCCTGTATCATAGCGATATCTGCAAGCTGTATACCTTTGTTTGGAAGGCTGGTGGAAAGCAGTCTGCTGGAGATAACGAAAGGAAAGATCGATGCGGCAAAGTCGATCGGAAGCACAAATCTTCAGATCATATTTGAGATTCTGATACCGGAGACGTTGCCGTCTTTGATCCGGAATTTCACAGCGGCTATCATCAGCGTCCTGTCCATGACGGCGCTGGCCGGGAACTTTGGAGCAGGAGGGATCGGAGATATAGCAGTCAGGTTCGGATATCAGCGTTTCCAGCATGACAAGCTGTTTGCCTGTATTTATATACTGATCGTTATAGTAATGCTTGTTCAGGGGATTGGCAATCTGATTTCCAGGATAATTTTACGAAAAAGGAATTTAATATAGCAGGAGGGAATGTAATAGATTATGAAAAAATTCAGATCATTAAAATTAACGACGTTTTTGTCTTTTCTTTTGGTTTTTGTATTTGTACTCATAGCGGTGACCGGATGCCAAAGCTCTGATTCCGATTCTGATGCGTCGGATGCGGAAGCGTCTGTTTCTGAGGAATCCACGGATAGCGATGATGATGTGGTCGTATTAAAAGGAATTGTGGATCTGACGCCGCACTCGGAGCTTATCGAATTTGTGAGAGATAAACTGAAGGAAGAGGGCGTTGAGATCGAGCTTGTATCCACAGCGTCCGATGCTACGACGAATGAAAAACTGAACAGCGGGGAGATTGATTTCAATTTCTTCCAGCATGAGCCATATCTGATCGATGAGTGCAAGACAAACGGCTATGACCTTGTAAGCGCGGGAGCCATTCATGTGGAGCCGATCACGGCGTACTCGGATAAATATGAGTCTGTGGATGAGATCCCGGACGGGGCGACAGTGGCGATTCCAAACAATGGAACGAACGAGATACGTGCACTTAATATTCTGGCGGAACAGGGGTTTATCACATTGGATGATTCTGTGGACGGCGCGCTTACCGCGACGGTCGCCGATATAAAGGAGTATAATAAAGATATCAAGATCATTGAAATCGATTCCGACCAGATCATTCCAACGAAAGCAGACTATGATTTCT
The DNA here is from genome assembly GCA_964590945.1 of uncultured Lachnospiraceae bacterium. Classification (GTDB taxonomy): domain Bacteria; phylum Bacillota; class Clostridia; order Lachnospirales; family Lachnospiraceae; genus CAZPXF01. The sequence continues at coordinate 5,711 of CAZPXF010000108.1, forward strand.
TCATTGTAAATACAAACAAGGCGCTGGAAGCCAATATTACATCGACAAAGCTTTTCGCAGAAAGCGCGAAGGACAATCCATATGCAAATATCATTGCCGTAAGAGCAGAGGATAAAGACAATCCGGCGATACAGAAACTGGTGGAAGCGCTGCAGTCCGAGGAGACGAGACAGTATATTGAAGATACATATGACGGAGCCGTTATCCCGGTGGAGGAAGATTAGATATATTTTACAGGGCAAATACAAACGAAAGAACTTTGGAAAAGTCCAGAGTTCTTTTTTTGCG
>CAZPXF010000109.1:0-5856 GCA_964590945.1 uncultured Lachnospiraceae bacterium
CCCCATACCCCACCTGATTATTCGGATACGACTCAAATCCCGGAAGCGGCCGCGCCCCGCGCCGCAGGTAAGCCTTCACCTTCTCCCCATAGAGATACGGATCATTTCCGCGCACGATCCCCCACTCCATCAGAAGCGCCGCCGCTCCTGTGACGAACGGCGTTGCAAATGAAGTGCCCGTCACCGCCGCATAACCGCCGCCAGCAGACGTTGTGAGCACCCCGACGCCGGGGGCGGCAAGATCCGGCTTTCCTCCCCACCCTTCCATTCCGGCAAGAGGCCCTCTTCCGGAAAAATCCGCATAAACAAATGTTTTCGCATCGTATGCCCCGACAGAAATAACTCTGGATGCCGATGAAGGAATCGTAAGCGTACTGACGGGCGTCGGATAGCGGAATCCCGTTCCCGGATTCAGGACATTTTCGCTTGGAAGCCACAGATCATACCGTCCGTTGACGACCCGCTCCCCGCTTAATCCGATCCTCCAGATTCCCGCATCGATATACGATCCGCGCGGTATCATATCAATATAGATCTCCTGATTTGTGCTGTATGGACCCGGCTCACCGTAATACAAAAGTATTTCTGTTCCGCCCGCCTGGAAACGCTGTGTCCCCAGAGTTTCCTGAAAAGGCCCGATCTGTACTCCGGATGGCGTATACAAAGATATCTGTGCCTGATCCGTATAGGATTTCCATATTTGGATATTCATACCCGTCTGGAATTCCTGTATTGCAAGCTCAATCTGTGTTTCCTCTCCGGTTTGCAGGATTCCGGATGTGTGTCCGGCGCTGCGCGCTTCATTTCCCATACCAACACAGATACAGGTTCTCCCATAGTCCGCCGCTCCGTCCATGTACCGTTCCAAAAGGGAGGTTCCGTCATGGGATCCGTATGTATTCCCAAAGCTGATATTCAGCGCCAGCGGCATGCCAAGTCCCGCCGCTTTCCGAACCATATAATCTACCGCCTGTATCAGCTCCGTCGTCCGCGGAAAACCATCCGGGCGCGGAGCGGCAAGCTTTACAACAAGAAGCTCGCTCTCAGGAGCCACCCCGGCAAACTGCGCGCCGCTTCCGGCGGCGATCCCTGCAACAGCCGTCCCATGACCGGATAAATCCGTTGCCGGAACCATCTGCAGGCGTTCCATATCCGTCGAGGCGCGCAAGGCCGAATTGATCTGCTCCTGCGAATACTCTGCCCCCAAAACATATCCCTCCGGCGGCAGGCGCTGCATCTGCGCATCCGCTCCCGCCGACTGATCCCACAGCGCCCGGATGCGTGTTGTTCCATCCGGATTCCGAAAATCCATATTTTCATAATCGATTCCTGAATCGATGATCCCGACCAGTATTCCTGTTCCAAATAAAGAAAAACGGGAATCTTGTACCAAATTGATACAAGATACCCGTCTTCCATTTATAACCTGGAAAAATAAGCGCTTCGGTTTCTCAATATATTCCACCTCCGGGAGCGCCGCCAGCCTGTCAATTCGATCCTCCCGGATCGTAATTACCGCAAAACCATTCAGCAATTCTACGACCTCGTCCGTCAACGCACGCACGCCTGACAGATTGCCCGAATACCGGACGATCAGATCCCACTCCCGAAGCGCGGCGTCATATCCGACGTCCAGCTCCAGCGACTTCTCTCTTTCCTCTTCTGCGGCATCCATTGCAAGGTTCAAAAGATTCTCCACTTTCTGGCTTGCCATAACTATCCTCCTACATAAAACATGCTTCCATATACGGCGCAAGATCCACCGGAATAAAAAATCCCTTTTCCTCTCTGCACACCGGGCAGACCTCCGGAACCTTCATCCCTGTATGAATGTGTCCGCAGTTCGTACACATCCACACCATCTCCTCTTTACTGCAGAAAAATGTATTGTCCTTCAGCATCTGCGCGATCTTTTCATCCCGTCTTCCATGAATATTCTCAATCTCCGCAATCTGATAAAATGCCGAAGCCACCTCAAGAAACCCTTCTTCTCTGGCAACATCTCCAAAAGCCGGATAAATCTCTTCTCCTTCTGCAAATTCATTGTGCGCAGCTGCTTCGAACGCTGCAGTCATATCTTCGCATGGATCTACCGGATATCCGCCATCGATCTCAATTGTCCGCCCGCACACACTTTTCAGAAGGCTGTAAAATCTTCCTGCATGCGCCCTCTCCTGATCCGCTGTAAAAAGAAGAATATCACGCAGAGAATACATCCCCTTCTTTTCAGCCTGACCGGCAATCATTGTGTAACGATTTCTCGCCTGGCTTTCCCCGGCAAAAGCTCTCATAAGGTTTTCTTTTGTTTTACTGTTCTCAAATGCAATAGCCATCTTTTCTACACTCCTCATCTTTTTCTATAGTATGTGCGGAAGCTTCCAGATTATACCCGCGTTCATATTTTGTTCATATTTTATTAAATAAACTTTCATACCACGAACATTTTTTTTTCACTTCTTTTGTGTATAGTGGAATCATCAAAAAGAAATAGTAGTTTATTGCAGATAAAACTTTTTCATAATACTTGCCAGGTAGTCCCTCTACTTGGCATCCTCCCTTTCTGGAGCAAAATCTGCAGGTGAGTCACCTGCAGATTTTCTTTTGCTTATATTTAAAAGTCCCTGATCATTCTGTTTTCTCCTGCTCCGTATATTTCACCTGATTTTCCACGACAGTTAATTTCTGCTCCTGCAATATCTGCTGCCAGCCGCTATCCGCCCCAATCTCCGGCGCTTTCTGTAAAATGGCTGTAAGCTTTTCTTCCTTCTGTGCAGGATCGTATGCCCCGTTAGAGCAGATACATTTTGCGCAGATAACGGCCGCCTCTGCACGTTTCGTACATTTCTCAATTCCATCCATTCCGACAGTTTCGCCCTCTGCATACTGCTCGTTTTGCAAATACAGACTTGCCAGCTTCAGCATATGTGTATCATATTCTTCTCCCTCCGACGCCCCTTCATAGAGTACTTTCCTCATCTCGATCGCGTCAGAAAGATTTCCCTTGCCTTCCTGAATATCCGCCCCTCTTGCATACAGTTCCTTTTGGAGTCTTCTGTCTGCATCTCCTTCTTTCCATTCCTCCCACGTCCCGATCCGTTCCGTGATCAGCGAAAGAGCTTCCTCTGTTTTTTCCATTTTTTCATAAATTCTTATGACGTCCACAAGAACCTCCGTTTTTTCAACGCCGGAAAGAGTCTCCGCCGTCTCTAAGATCTTCTGTGCTGCGGCGTCGGCATCTTCCGAAGTGATTCCATAATCCTCTAAGCGGAATTTCGCCAGTATTTCATAATCCGGCGCATTTTTCAGCATTTGGGATAATCTCTCCGATGCGTTTTCCGACGTCCCGGAGGACGCCTCCGACATCTCCGCCGCCTTTTGAAACGGCTCCAGACATGCTTCATAATCCTCCAGCCTCTCGTAATACAGAAGTCCCAGCTTTAGATGAAGCTCCGCCAGCTCTTCGCTTCGTCCATCATCTGATACCGATACTTCTGCCATCTTTTCCGTCTCCGATCCGGCGCTGGACGCCTCAGCTTTTGAAAATATCATCTGTGCCCCGGCGATCATAACAATAACTGCCGCAACTGCCGCAAGATATTTGCGGTACTTCTGTATATGCAGTTCCTGCCCGGTATCTTCCTTTCCTTCTCTGCCTTTTTTCCATTTCCCCGCAGACTTCTTCGATATGCTCCCCCGGCACCGCGTCAGCATGGCTTTCACATCTGCGGCCCCATGCGCTCCCCGCATACTGTCCGGGCCGGTCAGCCTCCGGAGCATCCGCTCCATCCGGTATTCTTCAAGCCTCCCCATCTCCCTGGACGCTTCTGTCTTCGCCAGCATATACTGCATGGTCTTTCCTATCGTATATAAATCATGGTAAATGCCCGGCCTCCGTTTTCCGATGCTCTCCTCCGGGAAAAATGCAGACTGGATACGCCTGTCAAACATCTGCCTTACTATCTCCCGGTTATTCTCATGCTCCGTGTCTAAAAGATATACTTTATTATCCATTCCTATGATAATCGTATACGGCGTAAGAAACTGGTAGATTTTCACCGGCCTGCATCTGTGCAGATTGCCGACACAGTCAATGATCTGGCTGCTCCAGTTGTAGAAGATCTCCCTGGAAATATACCCTTCCTCGCGGCACACCTCCTGGAGAGTCCGCCCTGAAATATGATTCAGTACCAAATGGCACTGTCCTCCCTGCTCGATCGTCTGGATAACGTCAAATTTTCTGTTCCCATGCATAGTTCATCTCTCCTTATAAAATGATAAGAAACATGAAATCAGAATCCGATATGAACTTGAATTGAATTAGAATAGTGATATCATCATAATTTATTTTGCCGGAAATTGCAAGAAAAAAAGGAACCGCATTCCGCGATTCCCAAAACTTTATAATTCTTATTTCTTTCTGTAAAGATGTCTCGGAATACCATCCACCATGACAGGAGATACATCTCCCTGGATCAATGGCTGTACATACTTCACAAATTCCGCTGTTACATCGGAACCATCCTTTGTGATCCACTCTCTTGGAACGATCTTCTCATCGTTAGCAATCTTATGTACATCTCTTACTGCTGTTCCGCACTGATAAGGCGCATCCGAAATACGGTCGAGAATAACCATCTTTCCGGAATCTCCTTCGTCAGCTGCCATGACAGCGGCGCCGCCTACGGCATATGCCTCAAGAATATCTACACGGGAAGCAAGATGGGAACCGGATCTCTGAAGCGTGCTGAACTCCACTGCCCTTGTCTTGCATCCGATCTCGCCTGCGATCAGTCCTGCAAGGAAGCTTGCTGTTCCTGTGAGCTGCTTATGTCCGAACGCGTCTACAAAGTCAACGCTGGAACCATATTCGCAGACATATTTACCCTCTGCCGTCTTAATACCCTCAGATACGGCTACAACAACGGATGACTTCTTCTCCATCAGCTTCTTAACCTTTGCGACAAACTTATCGATGTCAAATGGAACCTCCGGCAGATAGATCATATCGCAGCCCTCGCAGTCCTCTCCTTTTGCAAGTGCGGCAGCGCCTGTAAGCCAGCCTGCATTTCTTCCCATAATCTCAATGATCGTGACAAGTCCCTTTGGATACTCAAGACACATACTGTCACGGATGACTTCCTTAACGGATGTGCCAATAAATTTTGCAGCGCTGCCGAATCCCGGCGTATGATCTGTGAGCGCAAGATCATTATCAATCGTCTTCGGACATCCGATAAAGCGAATCTCACTTCCTGTCAGAAGACCATAATCCGATAACTTCTTGATCGTATCCATGGAATCGTTTCCGCCGATATATACGAAGATCTCGATCTCAAGCTTGTGCAGGATCTCAAAGATCTTATCATATACTTCTTTATTCTCATGGATATCCGGCAGTTTGTAACGGCATGAACCAAGAAAAGCTGCCGGCGTTCTCTTCAAAAGCTCAACGTCCAGATTATTTGTGATGTGATCTCCAAGATTGATGTACTTCTCTTTCATCAGTCCCTGAATACCATTTAACATACCATATACGTGTTTGGCGCCTCTGTCCCTTGCTGTACAATAAACTCCTGCAAGACTGGAGTTGATCGCAGCTGTCGGGCCGCCTGATTGTCCTACAATAACATTACCCTGCATTCGCAGTACCTCCTATCTGAATATCATTTTCTAAAACATTTAAAAACCCTGAAACGGCTTCGTTTCAGGGTTCCAAAACGTGCGATAGAGGATTCGAACCCCCGACCTTCTGGTCCGTAGCCAGACGCTCTATCCAGCTGAGCTAATCGCACATTCTGTTGTCGAACTTGTTCAGCAACAGAATATATAATACTTCAAACATCATAAAATGTCAAT
>CAZPXF010000110.1:0-5802 GCA_964590945.1 uncultured Lachnospiraceae bacterium
GATATGTGTATTTATAATAGCAGCCGGAGGGGGAGTTGTAAAGATATTTTACTCGAATATACTGGTTACGTTCTATGCTTTATGATATCCTTATAATATATACGAAAAGGTAAAACAAATATGGACAATAAATGGAGTGATCTTCATACGTTTTAACATGAAGGAGGTTGTGATACAGATGAGCAGATTATTGGATCAGTTATATGAATACGGCGAATCCGATTACTATGGATTCCACATGCCGGGGCATAAGAGAAATATGAATTTTTACGACGGGAAGCTGCCGCTGAATCTTGATATTACGGAGATAGACGGTTTCGATGACCTGCATCATGCGAAAAGCGTCTTAAAAGAGGCGCAGGAGCGTGCGGCCAGGGTCTTCCATGCAGGGGAGACGCACTTTCTTATCAATGGAAGCAGCGTCGGCATCATCAGCGCGATTCTGGGATGCACGAACCGCGGAGATAAGATTCTGGTAGCAAGGAACTGCCACAAGAGCGTTTATGCGGCGATCTATCTGAACGATCTGCGGCCGATCTACCTGTACCCGCGTTATTATGAGGAGTCGCAGCTCAACGGCACATGCCGCGCCTCCAGCATTCAAAGCATGCTGGAAGAGCATTCGGATATCAAGGCGGTCATCCTCGTATCGCCTACCTATGACGGTGTTGTGGCGGATATCAGCAGGATCAAGGAGATGACCCATGCGTACGGGGTACCGCTCATCGTCGACGAGGCCCACGGTGCACATTTGGGATTTCATGATTATTTTCCGGAGAATTCCAATACGGCGGGGGCGGACGTTGTCATCCACAGCGTCCATAAGATGCTTCCGTCCCTGACCCAGACCGCGCTTCTTCATATAAACGGGCCGTATGCGGATCCGGAAAAGATCCGCCGATATCTGGATATACTTCAAAGCTCAAGCCCGTCTTATGTGCTGATGGCAAGCATCGACGCCTGCGTGGATCTGATGGAGACAAAAGGGAAAGAGCTGATGGCGGAATATGCGAAGAATTTAAGCGGGCTCAGGGAGAGGCTGCGCGACAACCTGAAGGTGTTAAAAATGGTGCGCCGTTCCAGCCTGAATGCGATGTATGATCCTTCCAAAATCGTGATCTCGACAAAATATGCGCCGGTCAGCAGCCGGGAGCTTTATGATATCCTTCTCGAAAAATATCATTTGCAGATGGAGATGGCGGCCGGAAGCTATGTTCTGGCGTTGACGAGCCCTGCAGATACGAAAGAAGGGTTTGAACGGCTGTATGACGCCCTCATTGAGATCGACGCAGGACTGGAACCGTTGGAGGAGCCTGAAAAGGAGTCGTGGGAGCTGCCAAAGCTCACGGCAGTATGCTCGATAGCAGAAGCATCGGAAAAAAGCAGGAAGGAATGTATTTCCCTTCCATTGGAAGAGAGCGCCGGGTATGTATCCCGTGAATTTGCCTACGTGTATCCTCCGGGGATTCCATTGATTGTGCCGGGCGAACGGATCGAGGAAGAGGTGATCCGGCTTTTGATGCAGCATGAGGAGGCCGGTTTTGTGATCAGGGGACTGAAGGAGAAAGGGAAAACAGAGGTTTGGAAGGATGAATAAGATCGTTTATCTGATGGGGAAAAGCGCTTCCGGCAAAGACACGATCTACCGGAGGCTTCATAAGGAATTCCCGGAACTTTCGGATATTGTGCTCTATACGACAAGACCTGCAAGGGAAGGAGAGCAGGACGGGCGGGAGTATCATTTTATTTCCGGGGAAAAGGTACGGCAGTTTTCTGAGGAAGGACGGATTATCGAACTGAGAGCGTATCATACCATACATGGAGTCTGGAAATATCTGACTGTGGACGACGGACAGATCGATCTGGCAAAAAAGAGCTATCTTGTGATCGGTACGTTAGAGTCGTATCAGAAAATGAAGGAATATTTCGGCGGGGAGGCGATGCTCCCGGTGTATATTGAAGTGGAGGACGGGCTTCGCCTGGAGCGGGCGCTTCTGAGGGAGAAGGAACAGAAAGAACCCCGGTATGAGGAAATGTGCCGCAGATTTCTTGCGGATTGCAGGGATTTTTCGGAAGAGAAGCTTAAGGAGGCCGGGATCATAGAAAGATTTCAAAATATTGACATGGAAAAATGTATCAGGGAAATTAAACTATATCTTGAGGGAAAATTGTGTTATACTAAAAACTAAGGTTCAGAGTTGAGGAGTTGATGAGCATGACAGGGTTTAAAGACGTGATCGGACACAGGGATATTATTGAATACATGCAGAATGCAGTGAAGACGGATCAGGTGTCCCATGCATATATTTTATGCGGCGCCAGAGGTTCGGGAAAGAAGATGCTGGCCAATCTGTTTGCTCAGACCCTGCAGTGTGAAAAGCATGGAACAGAGCCGTGCGGAGAGTGCCATTCCTGCCGGCAGGCGGAGAGCGCCAACCATCCGGATATCATCCGTGTCCACCATGAGAAGCCGAACAGCATCGGCGTTGAGGACGTCAGGGATCAGGTCATCGGGGATATCATGATCAAGCCTTACAGCAGTCCGTATAAGATCTATATCATTGCAGAAGCAGATAAGATGACGGTTCAGGCGCAGAACGCGCTGCTGAAGACGATCGAGGATCCTCCGGCATATGCGGTTATCTTTCTTCTGGCAGAGAATGCAGACACGCTGCTTGCGACGATCCGCTCCAGATGCGTAATGCTGAAGCTTAAAAATATTAAAGACAAATTGATTAAGAAATATCTGATGGAAAGCCTTAAGGTTCCGGATTATAAAGCAGACGTCTGCGCCGCATTCGCCCAGGGCAATGTAGGTCAGGCTGTTATGCTGGCTCAGTCCGAGCATTTTCATGAGATCCATTCGGAAGCGGTTCAGCTTTTGAAACACGTAAAAGAGATGGATTTGAGCGAGATCGCGGCGACAGTCAAAGAGGTTTCGCGCTTCAAGCTTGAGATCACAGATTTTCTCGACATTCTGTCCGTATGGTTTCGTGACGTCCTGCTTTACAAGGCGACAAAGGATGTCAATGGGATCATTTTTCAGGAAGAGACAGAAGCGATCCGGGAGCAGGCAAGTTCCAGTTCCTATGAAGGGATTGAGAAGATTCTCGAAGCGATCGAAAAGGCGAAGCAGAGACTTCGTGCAAACGTGAATTTTGAGCTGGTAATGGAACTGCTGTTCCTGACGATAAAGGAGAATTAATATATGGCAAAGATAATTGGCGTCAGATTCCGCCCTGCGGGTAAGGTTTATTTCTTCTCTCCGGGCAGACATCATGTGAAGACCGGCGATCATGTGATTGTTGAGACGGTCAGAGGAGTGGAATACGGAACCGTTGTAAGCGGACTGCGTGAGGTGCCGGATGCACAGATCACACAGCCGCTCAAGTCGGTGATCCGTATCGCTACAAAGGAGGACGATAAGCAGGAAGCGAATAACCGTGAAAAGGAGAAGACAGCATTCAAGATCTGCCTTGAGAAGATCCGCAAGCACGGACTCGAGATGAAGCTTATCAATGCAGAGTATACATTTGACAATAATAAGGTGCTTTTCTATTTCACGGCGGACGGAAGAATTGATTTCCGTGAGCTGGTAAAGGATCTGGCGGCCGTATTCCGTACCAGGATTGAACTCCGTCAGATCGGGGTGCGCGACGAGACGAAGATCCTCGGCGGCATCGGTATTTGCGGGCGCGAGCTGTGCTGTCATACGTTTTTGACAGATTTTGCGCCTGTTTCTATCAAAATGGCGAAGGAGCAGAATCTTTCCCTGAATCCTACAAAGATATCCGGGGTCTGCGGCAGGCTGATGTGCTGTCTGACCAACGAGGAGGAGACGTACGAATATCTGAACAGCAGGCTTCCGTCCAACGGAAGTTCGGTCACGACAGTTGAAGGACTGAAGGGGGAGGTTCAGAGTCTGGACGTACTCCGCCAAAAGGTAAAGGTTCTGGTGCAGCTGGAGGATGACGAGAAGGAGCTCCGTGAATACAGCGTAGAGGAACTGAAGTTCCGTCCGCGCCAAAAGAAGAACGATGTGCGTCTTTCGAAGGAAGAGATGCGCGAGCTCAGGAAACTGGAGAAAAAGGACAAGAGCGAGGGCAATCTGGACTGATGTGTGAAGAGAAAAATGTACACGCTGCAGCAGCAGACGCGGCAGGACAGCGTGCAGCAGCCGTATGCAGGACAGAGCTGAAAGATGGGGAGCGCCTGGACGACCTTCAACTGGGCGGCTATGAGATCATTCAGAATCCGGGAAGGTTCTGTTTCGGCGTGGATGCGGTCATACTTTCTGACTACGCCGTAGTAAAGGAAGGCGAGAAGGTTCTGGATCTTGGAACCGGAACCGGCATACTGCCGATCCTCCTTGCAGCAAAGACGGCGGGGGGACATTTTACAGGGCTTGAGATTCAAAAGGAAAGCGCAGATATGGCGAGAAGGAGCGTCCGGCACAATGGCCTGGAGGACAGAATTGACATTGTAACCGGAGATATCAAAGAGGCAGCCGGGATATTCGGGCGTGTCTCTTTTGACGTCATTGTGACAAATCCGCCGTATATGCTGGGACAGCACGGACTTCAGAATGCATCCGAAGCCAAAACGATCGCCCGGCATGAAGTCCTCTGTACATTAGACGATATATTGCGGGAGAGCGCGAAGCTGTTAGGCTTCAAAGGACGGTTTTATATGATTCACCGTCCGTTCCGGCTTGTGGAGATCCTGTCGAAGATGAGTCAATACGGGATCGAACCCAAGCGCATGAAACTGGTTCATCCATCGATAGATAAGGAGCCGACCATGGTTCTGATCGAAGGGTATCGGGGCGGAAACTCCCGCATCACAGTGGAGCCTCCGATGATCGGACCGATCACCTGTTAGAGGGGGCAGGCGTTCTTCTCCGGAGATTTAAGGATCCGGCCGTCGCCGGGAAACAGCAGGCTCACAGGGGGATTCGTATGGCAGGAATATTATATTTGTGTGCGACGCCGATCGGCAATCTGGAAGATATGACGTTTCGCGCGGTTCGCATTTTGAAGGAGGTAAGTCTGATCGCGGCGGAGGATACGAGGAACAGTATCAAGCTTCTCAATCATTTTGAAATACATACGCCGATGACCAGTTATCATGAGTACAATAAGATTGAAAAAGGCAGAAAGCTTGTGGAGCGGTTATTGGACGGCGATGATATAGCGCTGATCACAGATGCGGGGACGCCGGGGATCTCCGATCCGGGGGAGGAGCTTGTGCAGATGTGCTGCGAGGCGGGCGTTACTGTGACAAGCGTTCCGGGGGCGGCGGCATGTATTACGGCGCTCACGATGTCCGGCCTGTCGACACGCCGGTTTGCATTTGAGGCGTTCCTCCCTTCCGATAAAAAAGAGAGACAGGCTGTGCTTTCGGAACTTGTAAATGAAACGCGGACGATCATTATTTATGAAGCCCCGCACCGTCTTGTCCGGACGCTGGAGGAATTGCAGGAGACGCTTGGCGGTGACCGCCGGATTACCGTCTGCCGGGAGCTGACCAAGAAGCATGAGACTGCATTTCGGACGAGCATTAAGGAGGCGGCGTCATATTATACGGAAAAGGAGCCGAAGGGCGAGTGCGTTCTTGTCATCGAGGGGCGCAGCCGCGCGCAGATGAAAGCCGAGGAGCAGGCTCGCTGGGAGGAGATGGGACTTCCGGAACATATGGCATATTATGAAGATCAGGGCATCAGTCATAAGGAAGCGATGAAGCGGGTGGCGAAGGATCGTGGTATCGGCAAGCGTGATGTGTACAGGATGCTTTTGGATATAT
>CAZPXF010000111.1:0-5611 GCA_964590945.1 uncultured Lachnospiraceae bacterium
GAAAGGTTACAGAGGAGCAAGATCCAAACAGTATAGAGTAGCAAAGCAGTCCGTAATGAGAGCGCTCGCTTCTTCTTACGCAGGAAGAAAACAGCGCAAGCGTCAGATGAGACAGCTCTGGATCGCACGTATCAATGCTGCAGCCAGAATGAACGGACTTTCCTACAGCAGATTTATGTATGGCCTTAAGCTTGCAGGCATCGAGATGAACAGAAAGATCCTTGCAGATATGGCTGTCAATGATCCGGCTGGATTTGCAACGCTTGCCGAGACTGCAAAGGCTAAGCTTGCATAAGCAACGGGGATTGTATTCTGATTTTATGCAGATCAATTGCGAATGTGTGCTGGTCATCAATTATACCGTGTGGCTGGTGACCAGCAGTAAGTGCAAAGTATTACGATGAATTCAACAAGTTCAATTCTTCCTGCCATACAGGCGGTTGTGATTGATATTATCGGGGTGTGGCTCAGTTTGGTCAGAGCGCCTGGTTAGGGATCAGGAGGCCGCAGGTTCAAATCCTGTCACCCCGATTTGATTATGGCATGGCTTTCCAAAATGGAATTCCATGCCTTTTTTGTTGCCATACATACGAAAAAAACATAATTAAAACACAAAAATGCTTTATGTAAATTGAAAAGCAATCGAAATTCTGATATACTTAAAAGACTACAGACAAGTTTGAGGTTGTTTACGTTTCAGAAAGGATTTTCGAAAATGAAGTTCTTAAAAAGAGCATCGATTGTGCTTTTTGCGGCGCTGTTGCTTGGATTTGCAGCCTGTCCGGCCAATTCGCACGCTGCGACAAAGATTACGATCAGTAATGTCAAAGCTCCGGCAAGCAGTCTGGTGAAAGGGAAAAGCGTATCGCTTCGCGGAATTATCAAATCAAATTCCAAAATTACGAAAGTAACCGGCAAGATCGTAAAAAGCTCTAATAAAAAGACATATTTCTCGAAGACGGTGAAGCCGAAGAGTTATTCTTACTCTCTGGCAGGGCCGATCGATTCGACATTGAAGTTTGGAAAGCTTCCTACAGGAAAATACAGCTACGTTGTGACGGCAACAACCGCCTCCGGAGTCAGCAAGAAGGTGATCAATAAGACCTTTCGTGTCGTGAAGACGGCAAGTAAGATGTCCGTCAGTCCGAAGATCGGTTCTTCCACGATCACGAAGGGCAAAGGGACGCTGGTCTACGGTTACGTCAAATCAAACTACAAAATTACCAAAGTTACGGCGCAGATCGTCGGCACGACATATGTAAAGACGGTGAAGCCGAATGCGAAATCCTTCAATCTCGTAGCGGTGGACAGCGCCATGAAGTTCAGCAAGCTGAATGTTGGTACATATAATCTGAAGGTTACGGCGGCGGATAGTTCAGGGACAACGAAATCCAAGAAGGTTGCCTGCACGGTTACCTCTTCTTCTTCGGTTACTTCGTCCGGGAAATCCAACAGCAAGCTTACCGTATCGCCGAAGGTTTCCCCGTCAACTGCAACGGCGGGAACGGGGATCTTTGTCTATGGAACGGTGACTTCTAATTATAAGATTACGAGCGTGACGGCGGAGATCGTGGGGACAGGCTATAAAAAGACCGTATCGCCAAAATCCCTGTCTTATAATCTTGCCGGTATGGATTCCGCGATGAAATTCAGCGCGCTTTCGGCGGGCGTCTATGTTCTTCAGGTGACGGCAAAGGACGCTTCCGGCAATCAGGTGACAGGGCAGACGACCTGTACGCTGACTGCAAGGAATATAGTTGCAGATGGAACGGCAAATGCGATGGTGAACGTTGCGCTGAGCGAGCCGAATGCCAATGTAGGTCTGAGTAATAAATATAATAATTATTCGGGCGCCGCATGGTGCGCATATTTTGTCGCATGGTGCGCAAGGGAGTCCGGCGTTTCGACGACAGCGATCCCGAATTCCTATCTGTGCAGGAATCTTGTGAGCTATTATCAGGGACTGAAGAGATATTATACATACGCAAAGGTGAAAGCAGGTACATATACGCCGAAGAAGGGCGATCTGATCTTCTACAGTAAGTCGCGCGGAGGAACGGCGTCGCATATTGGCATTGTTACATCGGTCAATACATCGACAAAGCAGATCACAACCAAAGAAGGAAATACCAATACATCATCCGGCGGTTCGTGGGTATATAGCTATACGATGTCTTATGCAAGTGACAAGCCCTGGTCGGGGTACAGTCAGTATATTATAGGATATGCGCATCCGGGGTATTAATTACAGTTATTCGGGCTGTTGTCTGAACAGAGCTTCAGGCAGCAGCTTTTGATTTTGAAGGGAGAGAAATAAAATGCGGATCTGTGTTTACGGCGCGGCGAGCGAGGAAATCGATCGGAAATATCTGGAAGCGGCGGAGGCGCTGGGATTGCAAATGGCGCAGAGGGGACACAGCCTCGTATTTGGCGGAGGGGCGACCGGCCTTATGGGAGCCGCCGCGCGCGGCGTTATAAGGGGCGGCGGGAAAATGCTTGGCGTTGCGCCGGAATTTTTTAAAATGCCGGGGGTACTCGTTGAGGGCGATGTGGAAATGATCTACACCCGGACAATGCGCGAGCGTAAGCAGTTGATGGAAGAAAAATCCGATGCGTTTGTCATGACGCCGGGCGGGATCGGAACCCTGGAAGAATTTTTCGAGATCCTGACCCTGAAACAGCTTGGGCGCCATGAGAAGCCGATCGCCGTATTGAACGTGGACGGATACTACGACCGGCTGTTCGAATTTCTGGATCATGCGAAGGGGGAAGGGTTTCTGAACCGGGGGTGCCGGGAATTGTTTGGCATATTTGCACATGAGGAAGAATTGCTTGCATACCTGGAAGGAATGTGAATGATTTGACTTGAATATTTCAGCATTTGTAGTAAGATAAATGGTAGAAAAAATACATATCAGGGAGGTTTTGATAATGAAAATAACAGAAGGTTATATGGATTTCAAGGGTTACAAGACCTATTACAGGATCGCAGGAGAATGCACAGGCAATAAGAAGCCGCTGGTACTTCTTCACGGCGGCCCGGGATCTTCGCACAATTATTTTGAAGTGCTGGATCGTCTGGCAGAGGAGGATGGACGTGCTCTTATCATGTATGATCAGATCGGATGCGGTGAATCTCAGGCTCCGGGACGTACGGATCTTTTCAACAGGGACGTCTGGACGGATGAGCTTGCAGCGCTCAGAGAGCATCTGGGGATCAAGCAGATGCATCTTCTCGGACAGTCCTGGGGCGGTATGCTTCTTCTTGAGTATGTCTGCGGAAGAAAGCCGGAGGGCATTTCCAGTATCATTCTTGCAAGTACGCTCCCTTGCTCCGAGCTTTGGGGAAAGGAACAGAGACGTATGATCAAAGAACTGCCGCAGGAGATGCAGGATGCGATCGCAGAGGCAGACCGCACGGGCGATTACAGTACGGAAGCGTATGCGAAGGCGAATGATGAATTTATGCTTCGCCATTGTGCACCGGTTTGGACAAAGGACGATCCGGAATGCCTGACAAGACCAAAGGGAAGCGGAACGGAAGCATATGTCACAGGATGGGGACCGAATGAATTTACCCCGCTTGGCAATCTGAAGGATTTCGACTGGACGGATGAGCTTAAGAATATCCAGGTTCCGGCGCTTGTTACAAGCGGTCTTTCCGATCTGTGTACGCCATGGATCGCTAAGCTGATGTACGACGAGATTCCGAATTCTGAGTGGGAGCTGTTCGAGTACAGCCGTCATATGGCGTTTGCAGAAGAGAACGACAAATATGTTGAAGTTCTGAAAAAATGGTTGAATAAGAACGATTAATTACTATGACACATAATAAACAGAAAAAAATAGCGGTTATCAATGATATATCCGGTTATGGAAGATGTTCGATCGCGGTGGAGCTTCCGATCATTTCCGCCATGAAAATACAGTGCTGCCCGCTGCCTACTTCTATTTTTTCCAATCATACAGGATTTGAGAGTTATTATTTTGATGATTATACAGATCATATGGAGGATTATTTTGGAGAGTGGAAGAAGCTGGATCTGCAGTTTGACGGAATCAGTACAGGATTTCTCGGATCCGGCAGACAGATCCATATCGTGGAGAAGTTTCTTCGGGAATTTAAGACGGATGAGACGATCGTCATCGTTGATCCGGTCATGGGCGATTACGGCAAGATGTACGCAACGTATTCCATGGAAACCTGTCTGGAGATGCGAAAGCTGATCCCTTATGCAGAGATCATCACACCGAATCTTACGGAGGCGTGCATTCTTGCGGGGATTCCATATCAGGATAAATGGCGTAAGAAGGAGCTGATCGCTCTTGCGGAAAGGCTCTCGGAAATGGGTCCGGAGAAGATCGTTATTACCGGAATACCGCAGGGTGGATTTATCACAAACTGCTGTTACGAGAAGGGGTTTGAGACAAAGTTCCTGCGTACGATGAAGGTCGGGATGCAGCGCTCCGGAACGGGGGATATTTTCTGCGCGATCATTTCCGCGGATGCGGTGAATGGGACGCCGTTCCAGGAATCTGTGAAGAAGGCGTCGAGATTTATAAAGAAATGTATACAGCGCTCGATCGAACTTGAGATTCCACTTACAGACGGAGTATGTTTTGAGGAATTCTTAAGTAAATTGAAGTAATGATCCGGCGGCAGTGAGGACTGCCGCCGCTGATTTATAAGGGGGAAATGAAGTGGAGATCTTATATGAAGTACATAATAACCTGTATGTGAACCTGACAAATAAATGTCCTTGCGCCTGTACCTTCTGCCTGCGCCAGACGACGGACCGTATGGGAAGCTCCGGAAGCCTCTGGCTGGAGAGAGAGCCGTCTCTGAAAGAAGTGAAGGCCGAATTTGACAGGTTTGACATGACAAAATATCAGGAACTGGTATTCTGCGGCTTCGGGGAGCCGACAGAGGCGCTGGATGTGCTGCTGGGGACTGCGAAATTTGCCAAAGAGAAATTCGGGATTCAGACACGTATCAATACAAATGGACTTGGCAGCCTTGTGAACGGCAAGGATATCGCGCCGATGCTGGAGGGACTGATCGACACGGTATCGATCAGCCTGAACAGTCCGCATGCAGAGGAGTACCATGCGCTTGTGAGAAGTAAATTTGGGGACGTATCCTTCGGTGCGATGATCACATTTGCAAAGGAGTGCACAAAATATGTGCCGAATGTTGTGATGACAACGGTAGCTACGACGATTTCTAAGGAGGATGAGGCAGAGTGTCAGAAGCTCTGTGATGAGATCGGGGCAAGATACCGGATCCGTCCGTGGGAAGGATAGGATAGTCTTCAATGCGGATTTTATTCCTGTGAAGAACAGAAAATGGAAAGGACTTCCTGCGCCAGTTTCCTTTGCCTTTATAACAAGAAAAAACCTGTACCTCAATGAGATACAGGCTTTCTTCATGCGGAAGATGGGACTTGAACCCACACGGCACGAATGCCACAAGATCCTTAGTCTTGCTCGTCTGCCAGTTCCGACACTTCCGCGCAACATAGTATATCTTAAATGTTTTTGGGACTTTTGTCAATATCTTCCCGTCAAAAAAGTTGTGTTTTATCGGCGCTTTATCGGCTGTTTTATCGGC
>CAZPXF010000112.1:0-5528 GCA_964590945.1 uncultured Lachnospiraceae bacterium
TTCCGTGGAGAGCTATGGGGAGCTGGAAACCTTGCTTTACGCAAGATTGCTGTCTTGACAGTGAATTGGGAATGAGTTATAATACCGTAATTGCGAAAAACTGTCCTCTGTACAGTTTTTGCTGTGGGTTTTATTTCATAATTGAAAGGGATGTATCGTCATGGAAGGGACAAAGAAATTACTTACTTATGCCGGATTAAAGAAGTTAGAGGATGAACTTGAGGAATTAAAAGTTGTAAAAAGACATGAGATTGCACAGAAGATCAAAGAAGCCAGAGAGCAGGGCGACCTGTCAGAGAATGCAGAGTATGATGCGGCGAAGGATGAACAGCGCGATATCGAGGCCCGTATTGAAGAACTTGAGAAGCTTCTCAAAAATGTCGAAGTTGTTGTAGAAGATGAAGTGGATCTGGAGACGATCAACATTGGATGTACGGTTACGGTATATGATTATGATTTCGAGGAGGAACTGGAATTTCGCCTTGTAGGTTCCACAGAGGCGAACAGCCTTCAGAATAAGATTTCCAACGAGTCGCCGGTTGGAAAGGCGCTGATGAGAAAAAAGGTCGGAGATGTTGTGACGGTTGAAACAGAGGCGGGTTCCTTTGATTATAAGGTACTGAAGATCGAAAGATCTATTTAATATGAAGGGGTGAATAGAGTGGCAGGACAGAATAAGGGAGGACAGGAGCAGGATATCAACCAGCTTTTAAAAGTCCGCAGACAGAAACTTGCAGAACTTCAGGAAGCAGGGAACGACCCGTTCCTGATCACAAAATACGATCAGACGCATCACAGTCAGTCCATCAAGGATCACTATGATGAACTGGAAGGACAGAAGGTATCTATTGCGGGACGTATGATGTCCAAGCGTGTGATGGGGAAAGCTTCTTTCTGTAACATTCAGGATCTCGAGGGCAATATCCAGTGCTACGTTGCAAGAGATATTGTAGGCGTGGACGAGTATAAAGCATTCAAGAAGATGGACATCGGCGATATCGTAGGAATCAAGGGTGAAGTATTTACCACAAAGACAGGTGAAATCTCTGTCCGTGTGGAGACGATCGTGCTTCTGACAAAGAGTTTGCAGATTCTCCCCGAGAAATATCACGGACTGACCAACACGGATATCCGTTACCGCCAGAGATATGTGGATCTGATCATGAACCAGGAGGCGAAGACGACATTTATCAAGCGCTCCCAGATCATCAAAGAGATCCGCAATTTCCTTGACGGACGCAACTTCATTGAGGTTGAGACGCCGATGCTTGTATCCAACGCAGGCGGCGCGGCGGCAAGACCGTTTGAAACACATTACAATGCGCTCGATGAGGATGTGAAGCTGAGAATTTCTCTTGAGCTTTATCTGAAGAGACTGATCGTCGGCGGACTTGAGAGAGTCTATGAGATCGGCCGTGTATTCCGCAACGAGGGCGTAGATACACGCCACAATCCTGAGTTCACACTGATGGAGCTGTATCAGGCATACACAGATTACGAGGGTATGATGGAACTGACGGAAAGCATGTTCCGCTACCTTGCCGGGAAGGTCTGCGGAAGCGCAGTGATCAGCTATAACGGAACGGTGATCGATATGGAGAAGCCATTTAAGCGTATCACTATGATCGATGCGGTGAAAGAATATACAGGAATTGATTTTGCAGCAGTTGACACAGACGAAGCGGCAAAGGCTCTTGCAGACGAGCACCATATTGAGTATGAGCCCCGCCACAAGAAGGGCGACATTATCAATCTCTTCTTCGACGAGTATTGTGAGGATAAGATGATTCAGCCTACATTTGTCATGGATCATCCGATTGAAATCTCTCCGCTTACGAAGAAGAAGCCGGATAATCCGGAGCTGGTGGAGCGTTTTGAACTGTACATCTACGGTCGCGAGATGTGCAATGCATACTCCGAGCTGAATGATCCGATCGATCAGAGAGAGCGTTTTGCACAGCAGGATGCAAATGCCGAGGCGGGCGATGAGGAAGCGCAGCATACGGATGAGGACTTCCTGAATGCGCTGGAGATCGGTATGCCGCCTACAGGTGGAATCGGATATGGGATTGACAGGCTTGTGATGCTGCTTACAGATGCACAGGCGATCCGGGATGTGTTGTTGTTCCCGACGATGAAGAGTCTTGAGAAATAAAATGGCGTAAATAGGGCATTTCTAATGGATTTTTCATATGTCTCCTCGGATAAATGCACTCACATGATAAGGGCCTTTATCTTACATCTGAGATAACGGTCCGGGCGCGGATTCCGGCAGGGTGAAGTTCTGTCCTCCGGGTGTGTATACTATAGTGGAATTGAAAGCCGGTCAGGGATCCTCTGCAGGATGGGGGAGGTTGAAGAGCGGGATTGGATGGATTTCGTTGGAGTTCTGCCAGAAATTATAACTGAATAACGAATCGTTACCTCGCCTGCGGACATTGGGAAAAATCCTGATGTTCGCAGGCTTTTTTTGCAGAAAAAAGTTTAATGGTTAAATAAAGGTGATGGCGGTCAGTGGAGACTTGGTTCTCTGCTGACCGTCTTTTTTAAATTTTCCCTTGATAAATTGAGATAATCGGTGTATCATAAATATGAAATTACAGATTTCAAAAATGTGAGGTGAGCGTAATGGTTTATGATTATATCATCGAAAACTATAAAAACGGCGAACCGATCTTCTTAAGTGAGCTGCCGGGGGAGTCGAAGGACTATCTGAGGCAGGAAATGAAGAAACTTGTGGATGAGGGAAGATTGGAGCGTCTGTATAACGGCGTGTATTATCTATCCTATGTTACGATACTTGGCACTAAGGGAAAGATGTCGATCGACAAGTACATCGATAAGAAATATCTGTCTGCCGGGGGGAAAGTATCCGGTTATATCACCGGGTTTCAGCTGGCCAATCAGTATGGTTTTACGACGCAGAATCCCGCCTGTTATGAGATCTGCAGCAACGAGGCAACCACGAAACAGAGAAAGCAGAGCATAGACGGGAGTACGATTGTGGTTTATAAGCCGGTGACAGAGGTGACGGAAAAGAACCGCTCTTCGCTGCAGTTTCTGGATCTGATGTCAGTGATAGACAAATACAGCGAGGTTTCCGGATCAGAACTTGTATCAAAACTGAGACGATATGTTGACATGGTGAAAGTGGATTTTTCTCTGGTAAAGGCATATCTTCCGCTTTATTCGGATAAGGTCTACCGCAATATATATGAAGGAGGACTGATGGGTGAGCTGGTATAAGGATTATAAGGATTCCTGGAAGGAAATCATAGAGACTGTGGCAGCAGAGGAACACCGGACAACGCAGATGGTGGAGAAGGATACCATTCATTCCATGATTCTGCTGGAGCTTTCCAAAAGCGAGCTTCCGATTGTGTTTAAGGGTGGAACTTCGCTTTCGAAGGCGTATGGTCTGATTGACAGGTTTTCAGAGGATATAGATTTGTCCATGAACCGCAAGCCTACGGAAGCGGAGAAGAAAAATACAAAGAAAATGATTCTGTCTATTGCGGATGCTCTGGGACTTGTACTTACGAATCCGGAGGACATTCAGTCAAGGCATAGCTACAATAAATATGTGTTTGAATATGACTCTCTTTTCAGTGATATTCCCTTGGAGCTGATCGTAGAGACCAGCTTTTATCAATCTGTTTACCCGGTGGAGGCTCACAGGGTTGACAGCTTTGTTGGAATGTTCTGTGAAAAACATGGGACCAGCCTTCCGGTTCCGTTTGAGGCAGGGACGATCCAAATGAATGTGCAGTCACTCCAGCGGACTTTCATTGATAAGGTTTTTGCAATCTGTGATTACAGATTACAGGATATGCAGGACAGGGATTCAAGACATTTGTATGATATTGCAAAGCTCCTTCCGGAGGTGAATTTCACGCCGGAGCTGGATGCGCTGATCGATAAAGTTCGGAGGGATCGTATGAAGTCAAAGAACAATCCTTCTGCTCAGCCTGAGCATAATATACCGGAGATGCTGAAGGAAATCATAAGCAGCCGCTTTTATGAGCCGGATTATAACAGTATTACCCAAAAGCTTTTGTATGAGGATGTTTCATATGATGAAGCGGTAGAGCGAGGAATTGGGATTGTAGCCGATTCAGACATTTTCCTTTATAGAGAGAGTGGACAACAGTAAAACCATAATGATCTTGAACATAGGACCTTCAGATATTTCTGGAGGTCTTTTTTTGGTGGGGTTAATTTTTACCGCAAAGTTTTTGACTGTGACATAAGAGGCAAAAATTCTGATGCAGTCTGTCGGATTACAGAGGACTACGGAAGCCGAGTATGTACATTTGGGATTCCACGGTGGAAGGGCTGCTGCAGGACAAAGCATCAGGCTATGAGCCTCGACATAGATCATAAGGAGGATATGGCAATGGCATACACAAGAGCAGAGGTACCGGAGCTTGATGAGGACAGGAAAGAAGAAATTCGTCAGATATGAGGAGGGAGCGAAGCTCTATTCGATGGGGCTTCACACATTTCAGGAGTTGGCGGGAGATGCTGGAGCGATCTATCGCGTGAAGCGGATCGTGCTGGTGAACACGGAGCTGTTAGATGAGTACATAGAGAATATCAGGGAATCATGAGTCGGACAGTTCTGCCGAAAAAAATACATTTGCCCCGTTGACAGGTTCAATGAAGCCCGACATAATGATTATCACAGACGGATAGTTCGCACATAAAGCGAGAAAGAAAGTCTGTAATATCTCAGATGCTTACGGAGGGTTTCATGGAGGCTGTCCGGGGCAGGTAACGGCAGGGCTGTTCTTTCGCCTGTGAAAGGAGGGCGCAAGGAATGGCAAATTCAAGGAAGGACAGTCGCGGTTATATCTTAAAGACCGGCGAGTGTCAGAGAAGTGACGGGAGGTATTCCTATTCTTATATCGATAAGGATAGTGTCCGCCATACCGTCTATGCACAGAGTTTAGTAGAACTCAGGAAAAAGGAACGGCAGATAATCCGGGATATCGAGGATGGTATCGATGCGCATGAGCCGGAAAAGATCACGCTGAACCAGCTGTTTGACAAGTATTTCAGCACGAAGTACGATCTGAAGCCGACAACGAGGGCAGGGTATAAGTACACTTACGATCATTATGTCAGGAATATCTTCGGAAAGCGTAAGATTACAGACATCAAATACACGGATGTGAAGCAGTTTTATTACAGCCTTATTCAGGATAAGGGTTTAAGCTCAGCCACGCTGGATAATGTACATACGAATCTGCATCCGGCGTTCAGGATGGCTGTAAGAGACGGGCTTCTCCGTGTGAACCCCACAGATGATGTGATGGCAGAGATCAAGAAGAGCCACTTCTGGAATATTCCCAAGAGGCGCGCGCTGACGGTGCCCGAGCAGATGGCATTCACTGATTTCATCACGGACAGCAGGGAATTTCAAGGATGGTATCCGGTTCTCATGGTTCTTCTCGGAACCGGGATGCGTATCGGCGAGGTTGTCGGTCTAAGGTGGCAGGATGTAGATTTTAAGAACCGTTTTATCA
>CAZPXF010000113.1:0-5356 GCA_964590945.1 uncultured Lachnospiraceae bacterium
GCGGCTTCAGCTCTTTCTTTGGCAGCTTCAGCTTCTTCTCTTGCGATAGTGGTATTCTGTCGTTCAGCCTGTATGTCCATTTTTTCCATATTTTCAAATAAATATCCCATACTGCCTTCCTCCAAAAGCTTCATCATCTTCTGTGCCTCATCAGCCGGAACATTCATCTTCATGAATAAAGACCATAAAATCTCTTTGATGACTTTCTGAATGTCATCCGATGCTTCTTCATATACCGAATCAACAAATTCCCTTGATGTTGCAAGGAAATCTTTGTAGTCTTTCGCACTTTGTATTTTGTTGATCAGCATGACAAGTGACAGTTCATCATGCTTTGCCTGCAATTCTTCATTTGTGTAGCTGTGAATATGTACGGTCTTGTAGATAAAATCCGGTACATATTCCTGCGCCAGTTCCGCGTGGGCGATGCGGGAACGGAAATGTGTATCGGCTGTCCAGCGCGCCGCGCCCTCGTAGTAGACGATCGGAATGATAAGCGGATATCGGAACCCCTTTGTATGGCTGATGCCATTTTTTAAAGTATTCTGTCCTTTTGCGTAATCATACCAGATGACAGCCATATAACGGAAAAGCTGCATGGCGACATCGTAATCCACATAGCTCTTGTGGTCAATAAGCGGAATGACAAAGACTTCTTCATCATTGCCTTTCAGGCGTACCCGTACTTTCTTGACAGTGTCCATCTCAAAGTCAACACCGAGAAAAGCATGATATCGCTCGGAGACGTCTTCAATATCCTCAGGTCTGACATTTGAAAAGATCGGCAGATCCGTATATTCCCTCAAAAACTGGCTGGTCAAAACGGCGTTGCTGAATATAGTATGGCTGTTCGCATCTCTTACATGCGTTGTTCCGGCAAAAAGAGAATGATCATTTGTATGGTTCAGAGATCCCTCAGTCTTTTGTATTTCCTTTTCAGTATCATTATCTTCTGTAGTTTGGAAAAATACGTTTTTGTTCATAATTCCTCCGATTCATTTGACAGAAGATATCATCGCACAATAAAGAATTGCTGACAATATGTTATATGAAGACTATAACATGCAAATGAGATTATTTCAACTGCTATTCTCAAATTAAACAATAAACGGGAATGTTGGGAAAGAGTTCTTTCCAGCCTGAAAGAAATGTGCTAGAATAAAAACACTATTTATACGCGCCGCCATATTGTCTGTCGGCAGCGGAATGAAGAAGGAGAATGAAATGAATAAAAAAGAAAGCTTTCTAAAGCGGAAAAACGTTGAAATTTCTTTTAAACGTTATGGAATTGACGCGATGGGCGCGATGGCTCTCGGCCTTTTCTCGTCGCTCCTGATCGGAACGATCCTGAAAACGCTGGCGGAAAATATCTGCGCTTCCGGTCTTATGGCGTCTTTATCTGTATTGACAGGAGAGGAGCTTGCCGCTCAGGTTGCGTCTCTTACAGGCTGGGAGCATTTCTGCTGGCTGATCTATCAGGTTGGCGGATATGCGACAGCTGTAACGGGAGCGGCGATGGCAGTGGCTATCGGATATGCGCTGAAAGCGCCGCAGCTTGTATTGTTCTCGTTGGTTGCTGTTGGACAGGCGACAAATGCACTGGGAGGATCCGGTGGGCCTTTGGCAGTGTTGTTTGTGACAATTATTGCATGTGAAATTGGGAAATTAGTTTCGAAAGAAACCAAAATAGATCTTATAGTTACTCCGGCAGTCACAATAACGGTCGGCGTTCTGTGCGCGATGGTTCTGGGGCCAATCTGCATGAGGATCTGCAATGCACTTGGCGAATTTATCGGCTGGGCAACGAATCTGCAGCCGTTCTTTATGGGAATCATTGTGTCCACAGTCGTAGGTATATGCCTTACCCTGCCGATCAGCTCGGCGGCAATCTGCGCGGCGATCGGTATCTCCGGCGGCGCTGTTTTGACAGGACTTGCGGATGGCTCCGTTGCGATAGATGTGTGGAACGGACTTGCGCTTGCCGGCGGAGCAGCTACAGTCGGCTGTTGTTCCCATATGCTTGGATATGCGGTCATCAGCTTCCCGGAAAATGGGATCGGCGGTTTTGCCGCACAGGGAATCGGAACATCGATGCTTCAGATACCGAACTTAATGAAAAAGCCGATCCTCTGGCTTCCGCCTGTGCTGACTTCGGCGATCCTGGGGCCGGTCGCAACCTGTATATTCCAGCTTAGGAATAATGGAGCCGCAGTTTCGTCCGGTATGGGAACGTCCGGACTGGTAGGCCCGATCGGAATCATTACCGGATGGGCGAATATGCCGGAGGGGTATGCGGCGACTGCTATGGACTGGGTCGGAATGCTGCTTGTGTGCTTTATCTTCCCGTTGGTTCTTAACTGGGCGATCGGGAAATTCATGAGGGCAAAAGGACTTATAAAGGACGGAGACCTGAAGATCGATCTTGGATAAATGGATATTGGCGGGCTCTACAGAGGGAGGCGGACGGTAAATTCGCTTCCCTCATTTTTCCGGCTCTTCACTTCGATCGTGCCCTCGCACAGCTCAACGATCTGACTGGCGATAGCCAGTCCAAGTCCAAGTCCCTGCCCTACGTGGGAAGACCTTCCCTGATAATACGGGTCAAATAAGTGCTCAAGAGTTTCCGGATCCATTCCCTCTCCGGTATCGGCGATCCGGATCTGCGCCATATTGTCATTCTTTCCAAGTTCAACAGAAATCTCGCCGCCGACGGGGGTATATTTCACGGCGTTGCCGATCAGGTTCAGCCAGAGATGCTGCATAAGTTCGCGGTTTCCGGTGTAATAGACCTGCGGCAATTCCCCGGTGAATTTCTGCTGCTTCGCAAGCCACTGCTGCGAAAGGATAATGGAACACTGACGGAGCTGCTCCCCAAGATCATAGCGTTCCGTATCGGAAATGACCTCCTGTGAGGACAGCTTGGATAGCAGGATCGTATTGCTCGTCAGCCGGGAGAGACGGTCAGATTCCTCCTGGATGATCTTAAGATATGAAGTCTGTTCTTCCCTGGAAAGCTCTTTTTCCAGCAAAAGGGATGCGAAACCGTTGATAGATGCGATCGGAGTCTTGAACTCGTGGGAATAATTGTTGATGAAGTCCTTTCGCAGGAACTGTACGTTTTCCAACTCCGCGCTCATCCTGTTGAAATCCCTGTAAACATGTGCGAGGGAATCCCGCTTTTTGTATTTGATTTTCGCGGAGTAATCACCATTTGCCACCTTCTCGATGCTCTCTGAAAGCGTGACAAGCTCCCGCTTCCTGCGCCTGTAGATGACGGCGAAGACCACGACCAGAATAAACAGCACGATAACAAGAGTACCGAGAAACTGAAACTCCGCCCGCAGATAGCTGTCGCGTACCTTTACGACTTCCCCCATCAGCCATGTCATAAGCATGTACAGCGCGTTGATGATCACGACAAGGGACGCCACAAGTATGATGATCCGAAGTAAAAATTTCCGCATGGAGCGGATGATGTCATTTTTTCCCATTTGCAAACTCCCTGTTAATATCGGCTTTATATCCAAGTCCCTTGATCGTCATGATATGGAAGGCCTCTATGGAGGACAGACGGCTGCGGATGCGGCTCACGTGCGTTTTGACAGTATCGCCGCTGCTTCCGGAATCGATTCCCCAGATGCTGTCCAGCAGCTGTTCCTTTGAAAAAATCTGATCCGGGTAAGAAAGCAGCTTGAACAGTAAATCAAATTCTTTCTTTGGAAATTCAATATATTCCCGATCGGAATATACCGCGTATTTTTCAGAATCTACAGTTACATTTCCGACGACGATCTTTTTACTCTGGGAAATATTTGCGCGGCGCAGCAGCGCGCCCACGCGCCAAAGTAATTCGTCGCTGCTGAAAGGCTTCGTCATGTAATCATCGGTGCCAAGTTCAAATGCATGCTGCTTGTCATCGAGAGATTCCTTGGCCGTCAGCATCAGAAACGGCGTCTTATAGCCTTCTGCGCGGATCGTCCGCAGGAGCTCGAAGCCGTCCATCTTCGGCATCATAATATCCGCGACGATCAGGTCGATGCCGCCCCGGTGGATGCGCTCCAGCGCCTCGATCCCGTTGCAGGTATTTACAACAGTATAGGAATCCTCAAGTCTTGCAGCGGTCAAGAGACGCATATTTCTATCATCTTCTACGATCAGAATTGTTGCCATTTTCTATACTTCCTTTTGAATATTGAAAGCGGCAGACCTTGTACCCGATGGGTTCTGCGTACGCCTGCCGCTCATGTCTCTTATTACCTTATAATATTTTGATAAACCGTGTCAATCCTGGTTTTATGTTTCTGTTTATTGCGCGGAAATCCCGGCTACCCCGAAAGCGCCCGGGCCGCTGTGGGTGGAAACCACGCTTCCGGTCTGGATCCATCGGATCTCCTGAAATCCCAAAGCCTTTGCCTGTTCCGTCAGAGCCGCCCTCGTCTCATCGGGCAATCCGGGTGAGTAAGGGAAATACAGGATCTCTCTGGAAAGAGCATATTTCTCTGTGAATTCGGCGAGCAGTTTTCTGGCGACTTTCGCCATGCTGCCGCGGTATTTTCTGGTTGCAATGAGCTTGCCGTCCAAAAGCTCGATCAGTGGATTGAGGGAAAGTATCTTGGCGCCCAGATAGGCGACGTTGCTGACGCGGCCTCCGGCGCGCAGATAATCCAGATCTCCCGGGAAAAATCCCATGCGACACCGGCCTCTGTATTCTTCCAGCTTTTCCATGATATCAGAAAGTTCTGCATCCGGGTTCTGTTCCAGATACCTCGCGATCTGAATGACAAAAAGACATTGGCCGGCGGCGACGAATTGCGTATCGAAAAGCGTGATATTATCCCTGCCCTCGGATGCGATGACCGCGCTCTGATAGGAGCAGGTGGTCGACGCAGAGTACGCCAGATAGAGAATGTGACTCTCGGGATGTTCCTCATCGATCTGCTTTAATATCTTTTCAAAATCTGAGACGTTGCATCCGCTCGTTCTTGGAAGCGTCCCGGATGCTTTATAGTAACGGAATACTTCATCTGTCGGAAAGGAACCGTCGGCTTTCGTTGTCTCTCCAAAACTTACATGCATCGGCACGATATAGATACCGTACTGCTCCGCCAGCTCTGCCGGTATGTCTGCGCCTGTCTCTGCAAGGATTACGTATTTTTTCATTTATCTGTACCTCCTGTAATCACAGAAATATTATATAAAGAGGAAATCACAGTATCGTAAACTTTTAGGCTGGATTTGTTTACTTTGAGTTTACCGTACGGGAGTTTTTGCACAGGAAGAACATGCGCGGATGAAACATATAAACATGCGTGGATGACAAATCATGTGCCATCAGGCTCCAGGGATGTGATATAAT
>CAZPXF010000114.1:0-5273 GCA_964590945.1 uncultured Lachnospiraceae bacterium
TATCGCCTTGCCAAGGCGAGGGTCGCGGGTTCGAATCCCGTCTCGTGCTTTTTTTTTGCGCATCTTTATCCGTGCCGGTTCCCGACCCGGTATTCATTCGGACTGATGCCGAAATACCGCCGGAACATTTTCCCGAAATAGCTTGGACTGTTAAATCCGGTGGATTCACTGATCTGCATGATGGAAAGATCCGTATTCGACAGCATATCTATAGCCAGCCCCAGCCGGTACTGGAGAATATAGGTTGTCGGAGACATGTGGAGCACTTTCTTAAAGCAACGCTGACACTCCCTCGGACAGATATTTACGGTTGCGGCAAGATCCTTTAAGGATATCTGCTCCTGGTAATGCTTATGTATATAATCCAGAAGCATCCGTGTCCTGCGGGAATCGACGGAAAAGGAGTGATCCTCGGAGAAGATCTGTTCCTGATGATGCTTCACGATCAGATACCAGAGCCGCGATATTTCCTCGCGGATCGTAAATTCATATCCGTCAAATTCTTTGGCGCATGCCTGGTGGGCGTTTTCAATAGCCTCAAGGCACTGACTCTGCCAGCCGTTATCCGGAGAGAATATAACATAAGGAAGATTGTGCGCTTTTGTCAGAGGGAACACATATTTCTGACTGAAAATACTGTCTGCGTTACCGCCTATAATTGCCGGGTCGACGACGATGGAGTGAAAAATGCAGTTTTCATTGCCGTCGATCGCCATGCGGTGGAGGACGTTGCTGTTGCAGAACAATCCGGAGCCGGACGGGACGGATATGCAGTCCTCGCCCAGATAGGCAAGAGCTGTTCCCTGAACAACGACAAGAGCCTCTATATCTTTATGCCAATGCCACGGAACTTCATGCGTGACGTAATTTTGCAGGTTGGCCAGATAAGCGGAGACCGAAAAGCCCTGATTGTCCGGGGGCAATATCTCCGATTGATTTGGGGATAAATGCAGATAACGCAGTTCATATCTCATAGTATGCCTCCTAAATGTCGCTTTTGTTATAGTATATGTCAGAATGTTTGTTGATGCAAGTAATATTATTTCATTATAATTATATTAGATATTGACGGTTAGCATAAGTAGTATTGGAGGCGACTAATTATGGCACAGTACGTGATTGGACTTGACAACGGCGGTACATCGACGAAGGCTGCTATTTTTGATCTGAATGGCAGGCAGTTATCATCCGCCGGCAAGTCGACGAAGATGATCACACCAAAGTCAGGATACACAGAAAGAGACATGGAAGAGCTTTGGCTTGCGAATTGTGATTGTATCAAGCGCGCGATCGAAAAGGCAGGGATCGACGCCGCGGACGTGATCGGACTTGCAGTTTGCGGTCATGGAAAGGGACTGTATCCGTGGGGCAAGGATGGAAAGCCTGCCTGCAATGGAATTGTTTCTACAGACAGCCGTGCATGGCAGTATCCGATCAAATGGAAGGAGAGCGGAGTCCACGAGGAGATCTATCCGCAGATCTGCCAGCAGTTCATGGCGTGTCAGCAGGTTTGTCTGCTGGCGTGGCTGAAGGACAATGAAAGAGAAGTATATGACAATATTGAGTGGGTATTTTCAGTCAAAGATTACATCCGTTTCCGTCTGACCGGAGAGGCATACAGTGAGGCTACTGATATTTCCGGTTCCGGACTTATGGATGTGAAGAATGCGAGATTTGACAAGGAGATCCTTGAAAAGCTTGGTATCGGGGAGATGTACGATGCGCTCGCACCGATTAAATATTCTTCTGACCTGTGCGGAACGATCACAGAGGAGGCTTCCGCGCTGACTGGACTTCCTGTCGGAACTCCGGTAGCCGGAGGAATGTTTGATATTGATGCATGCGCAGTTGCGGTCGATCTGACCAATCCTGAGAGAATGTGTACGATCGCAGGAACATGGAGCATCAATGAATTTATTTCCGACAAGCCGATCGTAAACGGGCCGGTTGCGATGAATTCCCTGTTCGCAATGCCGGGGTATTATCTGGTTGAGGAATGTTCCGCGACCTCGTCCGGAAATCTGGAGTGGTTTCTGGAGAACTGCATGGAGAACATGGAGGTTCCGGAGGGCAAGAATAAGTATGAGCTGATCAATGAAATGGTTGCTTCCGTTCCGGCGGATCAGTGTGATGTCTATTTTCTTCCGTTCCTTTACGGATCAAATGCACATCCGCTTGGAAAGGCAGCATTCGTAGGACTGACGACCTTCCACAACAAAGCGTCCATGCTTCGGGCGATCTATGAAGGGGTTTGTTATTCCCACAAGACACATATTGACAAGCTTTTGTTATCCAGAAAGCCGCCGAAGGCGATCCGTATGGCGGGCGGAGCTGTCAACTCCAGGGTGTGGACGCAGATGTTCGCAGACGTTCTCGGATTTCCGATCGAGACGGTTGATGCAAATGAGCTCGGCGCTCTTGGATGCGGTATGGCGGCAGCGATCGCAGCAGGAATCTACAAGGACTATAAGGAGGCCGCGGAGCATATGGTACATGTGTCCGGCGTTGTAGAGCCTGATCCGGAGATGACCGCGATCTACGCAAAGAAATATGAGAAATATCGTGCAGTCAGCGCAGCGCTTGATACGGTGTGGGGGCAGTTTGAAATCTAGTCCGCCGCAGTTCCGGCAGAGGGCTCTGTATTCAAAGGAATTCCCACGGGGATCCTTTCGAAAATAAAACTTTACTATTTATCAAATGATTCATGAAAGGTGGTAACAACTATGGCAATTGGAACAATTCCAAAGACAATGAAGGCACTGGTAGCTTATTCAAAGGATGATTATCGTTTTGAGCCGGAATACCCGACACCGGAGTGCGGCCCGGATGATATTATTATTAAGACAGAGGCTTGCGGCATCTGTGCAGGCGATGTGAAATGTCACCACGGCGCATCCATGTTCTGGGGCGATGATGTACAGCCATCATGGGTTCAGCCTCCGTTTATTCCGGGTCACGAATTCTTCGGACATGTTGTTCAGATCGGTGAGAATGTAACAGAGTTTAAGCTTGGCGACAGAATCATCGCAGATCAGATCGTTCCTTGCGGAAAGTGCCGTTTCTGTAAGGATGGACATTACTGGATGTGCCAGCCGCATGACATGCTTGGATTCATGTCTTATACAAACGGCGGCATGGCTGAGTATGTAAGATATCCAAAGACATGCGTGATCAGCAGAGTACCGGAAGAGATGCCTGTTGAGAAAGCGCTTCTGATCGAGCCTTACGGGTGCTCCAAGCATGCAGTAGACCGTGCGCAGATCACAAACGAGGACGTTGTGGTTATCTCCGGCGCAGGCACACTCGGACTTGGTATGCTCACATACGCAAGAATGAAGAATCCAAAGCTCCTGATCGTTCTGGATATGCAGGACAACCGTCTTGAGAAAGCGAAAGAGTTTGGCGCTGACCTTGTATTTAACCCGGGCAAATGTGATATCGACAAAGAGATCAAGGCTCTGACAGATGATTATGGCTGCGATATCTATATCGAGGCAACCGGACATCCATCCAGTGTTATCCAGGGTCTGACGATCATCCGGAAGCTTGGAAGATTCGTAGAGTTCTCCGTATTCGGACAGACAACCGATGTTGACTGGTCTATCATCGGGGACAGAAAAGAGCTTGATATTCTCGGATCTCATCTTAGTCCGTATGCTTATCCATTTGTGATCGATAACATGATCAAGGGCAATCTTAAGACAGACGGCGTTGTAACAAGCTATTTCCCGATCGAGGAGTGGGAGAAGGCCTTTGACTACGCTTCCGGCAAATATGGCGATCTGAAAGTGGCTATTACTTTCTAATTATAATACGATTATTTATGTGCTAAGAGAGGCACTGTCGGTGATTTTGCCGATGGTGCCTTTTCTTTGTAAAAGCAATTGAAATCATCTTAGATAGCATTTATAATAAATAAAAAATGTGGATCCGGATTCATAAGAGGGGAGGAATCAAAGTGAAAAAGAAACAAATGCGAAGTGTCCTTTTATTAATGTTAATGGTCGTTCTTGGATTTATGGTATCTCTTCCTGCGGAAGCCGCAGGTCGTTCGGTTGCAAGAATTGGTAAAAAGAATTACAGTTCTCTCCGTCAGGCGGTCAGCAGTGTAAAGAATAACCAGACAATCGTACTTTTGAAGAATGTTACAGAAAAACGGCAGATCAGGTGTGAAAAGAATATCAAATATAAAATCAATTTGAACAAACACACACTGAAACTGAAAAATGGTATTATGGTGGACAAAGGAAATATCACTATTTGCAATGGAACGATGAAATCAAGCGATATCTATTTAAGATCCTTGATTGAGGTTCAGAAAAAAGCAAAAGTTACCATCAATGGAGGTACGTATGTTGGAGTGTTGAAAACACAGAAGGGAGGAACTCTGAAGATTAATAAAGGAACGTTTAAAAATTATTCTGGTTTTATCAATATTGGAAATATGGGTACTACAGTGATTAAAAAGGGTTCTTTCAGTGCGACCGGAAAAGAGAGTAGTAATATTGGAAATGCTGGAAAGATTACAATCTATAATGGTTCCTTTACTTCAGATGGAGAAATCATAAATACGAACGATACTGCCAGCCGGGTTATAATTAAAAAAGGTACTTTTTACAGTAAAGGAAAGTACGATGGAAACTCTAATAAGATGTTTGAATGCGTTGAAGGAAAGATGTCGATCCGTAATGCAGATATAAAGGCGGATGGTTACGCTAATCCGGTGTATATCTATAGTGACGGATCGGTGGATGTGAAGAATTGCAGTTTTGTGCTTGGCAGTAAGCTGAAGAATAATGAGCGCAATCAGAGCATGTTCATTGTCCTTGGGAAATTAAATATGAATGGATGTACGGTTGTGGCAAAAGGAAAGACGGCGGTCAATGTGAATGGCTATAAGGCATCGTTTGTGATGAAGAATAGCAAGATAACGGGAGAACATGCATATATGTCTTATGCTAACAGTGAGCAATATCCGCTGATCATGCTTTCCCAAGGTATCGCTCAACTGCAAAGCGGAACGATCCGGTGCACAGACCCGAACCGCGATATATTCTGTGTTGAGAAAAATATGAACTTAACACAAGGCGCAGCATTAACAACGGTGCAGTAATCTGGCAGCATTTAGAATCTCATCGTTAGTTTGCCGATATAAAAGCTTGAGTAAAAAAATTCTTGTGGTATACTGTTTCTATATGTAAATCGATAAAGGTGGGGAACAGATGACATATGAAGAGGCGTCTGCTTATATCGCAGATGCAGCTAAGTACAAA
>CAZPXF010000115.1:0-5216 GCA_964590945.1 uncultured Lachnospiraceae bacterium
ACATGCCCCGTCCCCGGGAACTGATCGATCGCCACCGCCTTCTCCATCCGATACCCATACTTCAAAAAGCTTTCCAAATCCCTTGCCAGGCTCGTCGGCTTGCACGAAATATAGATCAGCCGGTCTACTCCATACCGGATGATCTTCCCAAGCGCCTTCGGATGGATTCCGTCTCGCGGCGGATCGAGCACGATAAGATCCGGCTTATCCTCAATCGTATCAAGCACCTTCAGCACATCTCCGGCAATGAAACTGCACTGTTCCAGCCCATTAAGCCTCGCATTGACGCGGGCAGTTTCCACAGCCTCCTCGACGATCTCAACGCCGACAACCTTCTCTGCAACCGGAGCAAGAACCTGCGCGATTGTTCCGGTACCACTGTAAAGGTCAAAGATCACCTTTCCCTTTGTATCTCCAATGTAATCGCGAACGGTGCTGTAAAGGACTTCCGCCCCCAAAGAGTTTGTCTGGAAGAAGGAAAATGGAGAAATGCGGAATCTAAGCCCCAGTATTTCCTCAAAAAAGCAGTCCCTGCCGTACAGAATCTCCGTCCCTTCGTCCCTGACCGCGTCCGCCACGCTGTTGTTATACGTGTGGAGGATCCCGACGATCGTCCCGTCCAGATGAAGGTTTAAAAGGGCGTCCTTCCAGCTCCCGCACTCCACTTCGTCCTGATGCGTTGTAATAAGATCGATCAGGATCTCCCCGGTCTTCGCCCCTTTGCGCACAAGCAGATGACGAAGGAATCCTTCGTGGCGCAGGCGATGGTAATAGGATGCTCCCCGCTCTGTGAAATGATTCAGGGTGCAGGAAAGAATCCTGCGGTAATCCGCGTCAACGATCGTACATTCACGCACGGTCACAAGATCATAAAAGCTTCCTCTCCTGTGCATACCAAGAGCCAGCGGGCCGTCCTTATACTCATCCCCGAAAGTAAATTCCATCTTATTGCGGTACTCCGCCTGAATCGGACTGCCTTTGATCCCCTCGAAAATGTAATCGGCGCAAACGCTGTCGAGCAGAGATTTTACCATACCTTCTTTCAGCTTCAACTGTTCTTCATACGGAAGATTTTGATAAGAGCATCCCCCGCACTGCCCAAAATGCGGACATGCCGGCTCGCACTCATTCGGCGCCTTTTCAACTACCTCCAGCACTCGCCCCTCTGCTTTGTCCTTTCGTACTTTATTCACCGCCACCTTTACCTTTTGTCCCGGAATCCCGCCTTTTACAACAACAGGCTTGTCCTCATCCGGTATGATCACACGGCATCTATCCGGAAAATCAATTCTCTCGATCACGCCTTCATAAATCTGACCTTTTTTCATCTAATATAATCCTCTGCTTTCTGTGTCATGATATTGGGGCAAAAGGTTTACTCACCCCTTTGATAACGGATGGCTCTGCACAATGTGCTCCCGAAATCCTCCTGTCATTATCGTATCAAATAGATTTCACCGCCGACAGGAAAAAAGCCCCAACACATCTGTCAGGGCTTAAACTTTTCTTCCATCCGATTCTCTTTGCCAAAGGCTATTCCTCAGAAGCTGCTTCTGCTGCAGGCTCTTCCCCGGCTGCCGCCTTCTCCGGTTCCGCTTCCTCTTCAGGCTCTTCCTTATCTTCTACTTCAAAGAAATCCTCTTCCAGCTCATCCTCGAAGTCATCATCAAAATCATCAAGATAATCTGGCGTAAGGAAACGATAGATCGCATATGCAATACCAGCGACAGCCGCAACTGCTCCGATAATTGCGAGAATCACCATAACGACCTTTTTATCCAGTTCCTTCTCTTCTTCTTTGATCTCTCTTTTCTTTAATAAATCAAGAATCTCATCAACTTTGTTCATGGGCTTTTCCGTCCTTTCCACGTATTATGTACCTATTATATCACCGCAAATTCAAAAATACTACTATAATTTTGCGAGTCTTGCAAATGCTGCAAACATCTTTTTTGTGCCGACATTATCGAAATCTACGGTAACCTCATAATCACGTCCGCCCTCATTGATCGCCGTTACGGTTCCGATGCCGAATTTCATATGCCGCACCCGGTCTCCAACTCCGTACTCAAGCCCTTTTCCCGTTTTTACCGCAAACTGCCGTACCGGCTTGCTTCCGCCAAATGCCTGTGTTTTAAAATTCCGTTTTGCCTGCACATAGGCGGACGTCTCTCTTGCCTTTGGCTTTTCCTGTTCAAATACTGTCCCGCCGCCGATCAATGATCCTGGTATTTCTTTCATAAATCTGGACATCGC
The DNA here is from genome assembly GCA_964590945.1 of uncultured Lachnospiraceae bacterium. GTDB lineage: Bacteria > Bacillota > Clostridia > Lachnospirales > Lachnospiraceae > CAZPXF01. The sequence goes on from CAZPXF010000115.1 coordinate 2,257, forward strand.
GTTGTACTGTATTTCGCCCCGCACCATACGCCTTCGGGCGCAGGTCAGCGTAAGATTGCGCTCTGCACGGGTAATTCCGACATAACAGAGCCGTCTCTCCTCTTCGATTTCCGAAGGATCATCCGTATTGATCGACATATAGCCTGGAAAAAGTCCATCCTCCATGCCCACAAGATAGACCTCCGGAAATTCCAGGCCTTTTGCACTGTGTAACGTCATGAGGACAACGTAATCCTGTTCTTCATCCAGAGAATCAATATCTGAAACGAGAGCCACCTCCTCAAGAAAGCCGGAAAGCGACGGCGTTTCATCCTCGCCGCAGGAATCTTCGTAATCAACAATTTTACTTAAAAGCTCGTCAATATTCTCAATGCGGGCTTCTGCTTCTTCCGTCCCCTCTTCCCGCAGAAGATCCACGTAGCCTGTCATCTCAATGGTCTGGTTCATAAGCTCTGTCAGGCTGATCGTTTCCAGTTGATCCTTCAGGTGTTCGATCAGCGCCACAAAGGAATCCAGCTTTGCACGTCCCCGTCCGATTCCCGGAATCAGATCTGCACTCCTGAGCGCTTCGTAGAAGCTGATCTCATGCTCCAGGGCGTAATCCTGTACACGATTTACAGTTGTCAGGCCGATTCCCCTCTTCGGCACATTAATGATCCGGCGCACTGCCAGATCGTCCTGTCCGTTGTCGATCGTTTTCAAATAAGCAAGCAGATCCTTGATCTCCCGTCTTGCATAAAAATTTACGCCGCCGACGATCTTATACGGAATATTTCCGGCGATAAATTTCTCCTCAAACATGCGGGACTGCGCATTTGTCCGGTACAGGATTGCAAAATCCTGATAATTTGCCTGTCCGGTGCGGACTTTGCGCGCGATATTCCCTGCAACGTACTCGGCCTCGTCATACGCATTCTCAAACTGCTCAAATCCAAGCCTTTCCCCGGCGCCGTTTTCCGTCCAAAGCGTCTTTGATTTACGGCCTGTGTTGTTGCTGATCACAGCGTTTGCCGCATCCAGAATATTACCCGTTGAACGATAATTCTGCTCCAGCTTGATCACTGCAGCATCCTTGTATTCCTGCTCAAAATTCAGAATATTCCGTATATTTGCCCCGCGGAATTTGTAAATGGACTGGTCGTCGTCGCCGACCACGCACAGATTCCGGTATTTTGCAGCCAAAAGGCTAACCAGCCGAAACTGCACGGTATTCGTATCCTGATACTCATCCACCATAATATAGTGGAAGCGCTCCTGATAACGATCCAGAACCTCCGGATTCGTCTCGAAAAGCTGTACCGTTTTCAGAAGCAGGTCGTCAAAATCCAAAGCATTGTTATCTCCAAGCTGCTTCTCATACTCGCGGTAGGCCTCAAGCACCTTCTTTTTGCGAAAATCGCCTTCATACCGCCGCGCATAGTCGTCCGGCGTGATCATCTCATTTTTGCAGGAAGAAATTTCCGCAAGGATTGTCCTCTCCCGGTAAATCTTTGTATCGATCTCCAAATATTTGCAAATATTCTTCATCAGCGTTTTCTGATCGTCCGTATCGTAAATCGTAAAATTCCGGTCGAGTCGGATAAACTCCGCATATCTTCTTAAAATACGCACGCACATGGAATGAAAGGTGCTGACCCATACGCTCTCCGCGCCTCTTTCCACCAGGGCATCCACTCTCTGTCTCATCTCCCCTGCCGCTTTATTTGTAAATGTGATCGCAAGAATATTCCATGGATTCACCCCGCGCTCTCCGATAAGATATGCAATCCGGTGTGTCAGAACCCTTGTTTTTCCTGAACCTGCCCCGGCAAGGATCAAAAGCGGCCCATCCGTATGCAGAACCGCCTCCCGCTGCGGTTCGTTTAACGTATCGTAAATACCCATTTATCTCAACCTCTTTAAATATAATTTCTTTCCTGCACACGCGCCAATGCTGCCGACGACGCTCATCGGAACCGGAAGATGCTTGTTTTCAAATTCTTTACGGAATCTGGAGAGCTCTGATGATTTTATGGCAAATAATAATCCCCCCGAAATCTCCGGACAGTACAGCATATCCGCATCATCTGTGTAATCACGCTTATCCATGACCGCCTCTGCCTGCGCTTTATTTTCGTAAAATAATTCCGGAACAAGTCCCATCCCGGCATAGCTTCCGGCATCCGGAAGTACCGCTATTTTCTCCGGATAGACCTCGGCGCAGAATTCATCATGCTCCAGCATTTCCAGTATTGCCCCCGCAAGTCCGCCGCCGCTCACCTCCGCGCAGGCATGTACTTCTATATTCTGCTCCCGCATAACGTCTACGGCGTATTTATTCAGAACCGCCATCGATTCACCGGCTGCGTCCATCGCATTTTCTGAGGCTATATCTCCCATCGCCGCACATGCGACAAATCCGCTTCCAATCGGTTTTGTAAGAACAAGTATATCCTCCGGCATTGCTCCATCTTTACTCCACATTCTTTTTGGATCTGCAAATCCGGTCACACACAGTCCATACTTCAATTCATCATCCTGAATCGTATGCCCTCCGACCAGGACAGCTCCGGCCTCTTTTACCTTATTCGCCCCGCCTGCCAGAATATCTCCCAGTATGGACGGATTCTGACAATTGGGAAATCCTACGAGGTTCAGTCCCACCTTCGGGTCTGCGTTCACTGCATAAATATCATTCAGAGCATGGGAAGCGCAAACCGCGCCAAATACCTCTGCATCATATACTCCCGGCGTAAAAAGTCCTGCGCTCTGCACGACCGCAATATCATCCTCCACACGGCATGCCGAGAGCCTGGCATTTTCCTCCAGTCCGAGAAAAATATTTCCATCTTCTGTCTGGGGAATCTCCTGCATGATACGATTTGGTGAGCTCTCCGGCCCTTTTATCATTCCATTAAAATTCTGCGTAAGCGTCGCCATTTTTACCTGTTCCATATTCTTCCCCTTTAAGTTTACTTTTC
>CAZPXF010000116.1:0-5167 GCA_964590945.1 uncultured Lachnospiraceae bacterium
AATAAACTCAGACTATTAATTCAACAAGGAAGAAGAGGATTATGAGCACAAAAAGAAAAAATACACAAACCCGTTTCAAAACCTCATTTTATTTTCAGGTACTTTTGATTTATATGGAATTGATCTTCCATATCGTTGCCTGCCACAAGGGATTCTTTTCTCTGATCTGTGCGATTCTGTTTGCAGTTCCGCTCGGAATGCTTCTCGGAATTGTCACAAGCTTTTTTGAGAAAAGGATTAACTGGCTTCTGACCCAGGCGCTGACTGTCGTGCTGGCGGTGGTCTTCCTGATCCGCATTTTTACTACGATCAAATTCGGAGGCTTCCTTCCAGTACTTGGAATTATTCTTTCCATCGTCCTTCTGGCGCTTCCGTGCCTGTTTATTATCCGTTATGGCCGTAAGCTTTTGAGCTACCGCCGTTATCGTCAGGAAAAGCAGTTGTCAACGCTGATCGTTGCTCTTGTTATACTTGCCATTGTCGGAATCATTTCCTTTGCGGGAAGCCACATCGGGAAATCAAAGAGCAATGAGACAAAGAAAGAAAAAACGACGACTTCTGTTTCATCTTCCAGTACGGAGACTGTACAGAAGACCGGACCGAATGTTATGGACGTCGACTTTGATTCTATCCTGACGACGTCATCCGGAAGCGACGACGCCGATGATATCGCCAGCATTGTCGATTATTTCCAGAATGCAAGTTCCACGGAGCGCAACGATTACACGGGTATGTTTGAAGGCTACAATGTGGTATTTGTAACTGCTGAGAATTTCAGCAAATATGCTGTTACAGAGGAGCGCACGCCGACATTATATAAGATGCTGAACAATGGTTTCGTCTTTAATAATTATTACGCCCAGAACTTTGTGAGCAATGCAACCGGCAATGAATATGCTCTGACAAACAGTATGGTTCCCGGCTCTTCCGTGCGGGAGGCTCTCGGGGAGATCAGCACGCTTGACCGTGACATGTATTTCTCCCTGGAGGATCAGCTTGGACGGCTTGGCTACAAAATAAATACTTATGACGATACGCAATATGATGACTTTGTATTTGACGTGACTTCTTCTTCATCAGATTCTTCTGCAGACACAGATGCGACGGATAGTGCGGATACTTCAGATACTGCTGATACAGCGGATGATTCCGGGAATACGACGTCCGGCAGTTCCTCTACAGCCAGCATGGTTGCGCAGACCGCAGGAGATTATATTGGAGATTCACAGTTCTATACAAGCTATAAGGTAAATGCCGGTATTTCTTCCTATGATTATGAGAGTACGAATATTTTTGCGGACGAGCTTGAAGAGCTTGACTATTCGGATTCAACGAAAGCATATCTGGCTTATCAGATGGCTTTGGACCAGCAGATGCAGGAACTGCTCAGCTCCCTTGAGAGCGCGGGTATTGCGGACAAGACGCTGATCGTCATTGCGCCAAACCCAAGCGGAACAAGCACACAGAGCATTTTAGAAGAGCTTTCCGGTCAGGATATGACCTCCACCCTTGCGCTTCGTTCCAACTCACTGATTGTTTACTCTGCTTCCATGACAAGTCCGGTCAATGTGGATAAATACTGCAGCTCTCTGGACGTGCTTCCTACTCTTTCCAACCTGCTTGGACTGGAGTACGATTCCCGCATGATGATGGGTAAAGATGTTTTCGCATCTTCCTCCCAGCTTGTCATGTTCCCGGAATCCAACGGATACAGCTTCATCACGGAGGATTACATTTATGATTCGGAAGCAGACCAGAGCATTTCACTTGGAGGCGGAACCGAAACGATAGATTCTGAGACGGTAGAAAGTATGAACACTTCTCTCTCTGAGATGAGTTCCATATCAAACCTTGTATTTGCAACGGATTTCTACCGCTACATCGATCCGGACGTTGATATGTCTCTGGAAACCGATGAGTCGGCGCTAAGCGATGAAACGGATACCGATTCTGGTTCCAACGATGAGGAGAATCTGAATGAAAGCGGTACTGCAGATGATTCTGACGATGCGTCAGGCGGTACTCTCTCAGATGACAATACAGGTACACAGAACGAATAAGCAGAAAAACAGGGCTGCCTCACTAAAAATCAGTAAGGCAGCCCCGAAATTTATTCAATCACCAGATTTTCCCGCTTCATCACATCGATGACCTGATCCACATACTTTTCACACAGCTCATCCGTCGACGCCTCAACCATGACCCGGATCACCGGCTCCGTTCCGCTTTCCCTTACAAGAATGCGCCCATCGTCGCCAAGAGCCGCCGCCGCGTCCTCAACAGCCATTATCACAGAAGGATTCTCCCGTGCGGTCTGCTTATCCTCCACACGCACATTCTTCAAAAGCTGCGGATAGATCTTAACCGGAGCGCACAATTTACTGAGCGTAGTCTTCTTCTCGAGAATAACCTCCATCATCTTGATCGATGTGAGGATTCCGTCCCCGGTTGTCGCATATTTACTGAATATAATATGCCCCGACTGCTCGCCGCCGATCCGGTGTCCATGACTCATCATATTCTCATAAACATATTTATCCCCGACCGCTGTCTTCTCATAATCGATGCCGGCCTTGTCAAACGCTTTGTAAAGTCCGAAATTAGACATTACCGTCGTGACAACTGTATTGTTGAGGAGCTTTCCCCTTTCCTTCATATAACATCCGTATATGTAAAGGATCAGGTCGCCGTTCACCACGTCGCCGTTCTCATCCACACAGATACAGCGGTCGGCGTCTCCATCGTAAGCAAAGCCTACATCCAGCTTATTCTCCCTTACATATTCCTGCAATACTTCGATATGTGTCGAACCGCAGTTCATATTGATATTTGTTCCGTCCGGCTCCGCATTGATCACATAAGTCTTCGCTCCCAGCGCTTCAAATACACTCTTTGCGATCATCCATGCGCTTCCATTGGAACAGTCCAAACCAACTCTCATGTTTCTGTAGGATCGTGTCGCAAGGGAGATCAGATAACCGATATATCGATTCCTCCCTGCCGCATAATCGATCGTACAGCCGATCTGATCTTTTACTGCAAATGGAATCTCCTCCGTTTCGCCATCGATGTACGCCTCGATCTTTTCGATCGTAGCCTCATCCATCTTCTCTCCTCTGCTGTTCAGAAGCTTGATGCCATTGTCATAATATGGATTGTGGCTTGCCGAGATCATGATTCCGCAGTCAAATTCATCCACCCTTGCCACATAGGAAACGCTTGGCGTTGTCGTCACATGCAGAAGATATACGTCCGCCCCTGATGCAGTGAGTCCTGCAACCAGTGAATACTCGAACATATAACTGCTTCGTCTTGTATCTTTGCCGATAACGACCCTGGCCTTGTGATCCTGACCATAATACCAGCCGACGAATCTGCCTACTTTATACGCATGCTCAACTGTCAAAACAACATTTGCCTCACCACGGAATCCGTCGGTTCCAAAATATTTGCCCATAGTTAATCTCCTTCAAAATATTTCTATGATACAGAATACTTTTTCCTGTCGTTTTTGTCAAGTTGGCCATGTCCACATGCCTGAAGCAAAAAAAGGCAGCCAGAACTCTTTTCAAAACATGAAATGATTCTGGCTGCCATAATAAATTCTTTTGCAGGGAATAACTATTTACAGCATTTTAAAAGCTCCTTAAGATACTCCCACATACGTGCTGTAGAATCGATGTCCACGCGTTCTTTGACTGAATGCACATCAAAAAGATTCGGTCCGAAGGAAATAATATCCAGATCCGGCTTCTTATCAAAGAGAATACCGCACTCCAGGCCTCCGTGCGTAGTCTCTGTCCGCAGCTCCTTTCCAAACATCTTTTCATAAAGTTCGATCGCCAGCGGGCGGATCCTGGAATCCGGATCAAATTTCCACGCCGGATAAGCGCTTGTCAGTTCACAGGAAGCGCCAACCATATCGCACCACATCGTCATCTTATTTTCCATATCTTTAAGCTTTGTCTTCATCGCGCTTCGAATCTGATATCTTATCATGACATGGTTCTCTTCCGTTGCCACGATACCTGTGTTGAGGGAAGTCTCCGGCTCTCCCGGGAATGTGCGGTCATAGCACTGAACTCCGTCAGGCGCTCCATATAAATATGAAATCACATTGCCGGTTGCCTCTGCATCCATCGCCGCTTCTGTCCCTTCTCCTTCCACTGCTGCCGTGATCGATATCGCCGGTTCCTGTCCGAGAAACTCATCAACGATATCTGCGCCGAGCGCCTCGACAGCTTTCACAATCGCTTCCGCCTGTGACGGCTCTGCGATAATCTTTGCAGTATCAAACTGGGCGATGACATTTGCCGCCGTTCCGCCGTCGATGGAAATCAGATTAAAATCATATTCTTTAGAGAGGGCAAACAGGATCCTTCCCATGATCTTATGCGCATTTCCATTCTGCTTTGTGATCTCCATCCCGGAATGTCCGCCGTTCAGTCCCTTGACACTGATCGTGATCTTAGCGCCCGTCTCCTCGGTTCTCTCAAACGGTATATATGTATTCCATATGTATCCTCCGGCACAACCGACGGTCATAATTCCTTCCACCTCGGAATCGAGGTTTAAAAGGTACTTGCCCTTCAACTGAGACATATCGACGCCTGTTGCTCCGCCCATTCCAATCTCTTCATCAATTGTAAACAGCGCTTCGATCGGCGGATGCGGAATATCATCACTTGCAAGAATCGCCATAGCATAAGCGACCGCAATACCATCGTCGCCTCCCAGCGATGTGCCTTTCGCGCCGATCAGATTGCCATCCACAAAAAGATCCAGCGGATCTTTTGTAAAGTCATGATCGCTATCATCAGTCTTAACTGCAACCATGTCCAAATGACCCTGAATGATTACCGGATCGCTATCCTCATAGCCAGGTGTTCCCGGTTTTTTAATCATGACATTTTTAACCTCATCCTGAATATATTCCAGACCATGCTCTTTGGCAAAAGCAACACAGAAATCGCTGACTCTATCCATGTCAAATGTTGCTCTTGGAACTTTACTAAGCTCTTCAAAGTAATAAAATACTTCCTTCGGTTCTAAATCAGATAAAACGCCCATTTCTCTCATACCTCCAACTTATATCGTTTTTTGCTATTATGTATTGTAGCACATTATCATTCATTTTACCATTCAATCTCGGATATTGGCGTCGGAC
>CAZPXF010000117.1:0-4841 GCA_964590945.1 uncultured Lachnospiraceae bacterium
TCTGCAGCTGCCTTCTCGGCCGCCTCCTGCGCCGCTGCTTCTGCAGCCGCTGCCGCTGCCGCCGCCTCTTCGCGCTCAGCCTGCTTCTGTTCCTCCGCCTTCTGCGCTGCCAGCGCCTGTGCATTTTCTAACTGCTCCGAAAAGTTCTCGACCTCAGCCTGCTTCACTTCGATCGTAGCCTCAAGATCCTTCTTTGCTTCCTCGCACTTTTCCTGAGACTTCTGAAGTGTCTTGACCTCGTCCTCTACCGATGTCTTAAGCTCCGCCACAGCTTCCTTTGTTTCAACATATTCATTCAGCTTCTGTCTGTCATAGGAATGCACATTCTGTACATAATCCGCCTGATTCAAAAGATCCGTAATACTCTCGGAAGCTACAATCTTATTTAAAAAGGAAGTATCTCCTTCTTCGTACATGTAACAGATACGAAGCTTCATATCCTCATACTGCTGCTGTTCATGCGCCTGCGCATCATTGTATGCGCCCGTAAGCTCATCCACCTCAGCCTGCTTATCCGTGATATCATCTTCCAGATTCGTAATCTCCAGAATCTTCTTTGATAATTCCTCCTCCAAAGCTGTAACCTGTCCTGCCGCAGAATTCTTCTGCTGTTCCAGCTCGGAAGCCTTCTGCTGTGCGGCCTCCTTTTCTTTCTTAATCTCAGATGAGCTCGGCGCTGCAAATGCAGATGATGAAACCATAGACACCGAAAGTACTACACTCAAAATGATTCTACCAAATTTGTTCATAATCTATAATCATCCTCTGTTAAAAAAATTCTAAATTACTTATACACGGTCAGTATACTCTCTTTCAGATTATTTTTCAAGTTTTATTCTGCATTTGCCGAAGCGCCGCCGGATTCCCGGCTCATTCCGTTTAAAATCATCAGACAGATACCTAACAAAAGACCGCCGATAACCGTAATGATACATACCCGGAGCATATCGTCGAACATCCAGTCGAAAAGCCCTGTTTCACTTAGGATCACGGACGTCAGGTTGAGTATCATATGCATAAAAACAGGCGCCGCCATGGAGCCGTATTTTTCATATATGAGCACAAGCAGCAGTCCGACTAAAAAACCATAAATTCCCTGTACAAGGTTGCCGTGATAGAGTCCGAAAAACAGAGCGCACGCGATCCACGCCTTTTTCTGGCTCGTCATATCCTTCAGCCTGTTATAAAGCAATCCCCGGAACATAAATTCCTCCGCAACCGGTACAAGCAGTCCCAGTCCCGCCAGCATCACCGGAACGCTTGCCGCATACAGGGAAGCGCTCACCTCCTGATACGCATCACTGTAAAGCGCCAGCTCACTCATATTGATGATATTATTGGATACAACGCAGACAACGATCCCAAGTGGAAACAGGAGTACATATCTCGAAACAGCCACGCTCTTCGGCCTTTCAAGGCCTATTACCTTTCTTTTGTTCCAATCCCTGCGGTATAATATAGCAAGGATCGGGATCATGATAAGCGCGGTCACAGATGTGATCTGCGTGCTGTACGCCATGATCTTTTCACTCAGCTTCGAAATGATATCCATCATTTCATCCGATCCATATACAAGATCCTCCGGCATACCCATACGTCCAAGTAACGCCGCGCTGAAAAAGAATTGTACAATATATGCAATCACCGCATGTATAAGAAATGGTACGATCAAATACCAGACTGGTCTTTTTATTTTCATTCTGCCCATCTTTTTTCCTCCAAAATAAACTAATTTAATCATACTTCCGTGATGCAAAACATGCAACTAAAAAAAATATAAACTGTTTACAACGCCATTATTTTGCAATATAATGTATAAAAATCCTGTATACAGGAACAAAGGAGGGCAACAATTGGATAATCTAAATGCAATTCTGGCCTCAAATCTTAAAAAGATACGAAAGGGCAAATCTTTAAATTTAGAGCAGACTTCCCAGCTTACGGGAATCAGCAAAAGTATGTTAAGCCAGCTGGAACGCGGCGAAGTCAATCCTACGATTTCTACCGTATATAAGCTTTCCCTTGGTCTTAAGGTACCGGTCACTGCTTTTACCAAAGCGGAGGCAGCGCCTTTTTTTCAGATTTCCAAGGATGATCTGGAACCCTTGTCCGATGACAGCGGGCGTTATCGGCTCTATCCGGTCTTTCCATTTCAGGATGGACAGAATTTTGAGATTTTCTATTTCGAATTTGATGTTGGCGGACGCCTGCAGGGTAACCGTCAGATTGCAGGTACACGCGAATTTATCACAATATTTGAGGGCGAGCTGACCCTGCAGCTCTCTTCCGGCACCTTTATGCTGACGGAAGGGGATTCTGCTTCCTATAACGCTTTTGATGATTATATATACATCAATTCCGGGGACAGGATGCTCAAGGCAAATATTGTGGTACAATATCCAAATTAAGGAGGATTGTTAATGAGTCAGAAACAACAAATCTATGATGCACTTGATAAGATGAAACTGAAATATGAGGCTGTAGAACATGAGCCTGTCTATACGATGGAGGACATGGATCGTCTTGGACTTTCAGCCAGGGGGCTGCTCTGTAAGAATCTCTTCCTCCGTGACGCCAGGGGCAAGCGCCATTTTCTCATTACGCTCCCGGAGGAGAAGCAGGTGGATCTCAAGAAGCTTGCCAGGACGATCGGAAGTACATCCTTAAGCTTTGCTTCCGCAGAGCGTCTGGATAAATACCTCGGCCTCAGGCAGGGGGCGGTTACCCCGTTTGGACTGATCAATGATAAGGATCACGCTGTGGAAATGTTTTTTGATAAGGATCTTACCCGGTCATCAAAACCGCTTGGAGTCCATCCATGCGATAATACAGCTACCGTATTTATCATGTACAAGGATCTGGAAAAATTTTTATTTAACATCGATGCAGATTCCATGAAAATAAGGATCTGATGGAAACGGGCGTTGATCTGCCGTAATAGCTCAACGCCCGTTTTATGCTCTATTTTAATATAGTTCTCTCTTACATACGGTCCGGAGCCTCAAATCCGAGAAGATCGATGCACTGCTCCAACACGCTCTTAGTCAGTTTCAAAAGCGTGATCCATCCCGCCTGTCTGTCCTTATCCTCCTCGCCAAGAATACGGTTCTCATGGTAGAACTTATTGAAGGAGTTGGATACATCGTAAATATACGCGCAGATCTTGTGCGGCGCGAGCTCGTCCATTGCAGTCTCTATCGTTGCGTTGAACCTTGCAAGCTCCATCATCAGATTCTTTTCACTTTCATTTGCAGCCGGAAGAATCCTGGCGTCCTGAACTGCATCTGCATTTTCCATATATTTATTCAGGATCGATTTGATACGTACGATCGTATACAGAATATAAGGCCCTGTATTTCCTTCAAAGGAAGTAAAACGATCGATGTCAAATATATAGTCCTTGGACGCCTGATTGGAAAGGTCGCCGTATTTCAATGCGGAAATTCCGACGATACGCGCGATCTTCCTGCCCTCCTCCCCGGAAACGGTACGATTGTCCATGATCTTCTCAAGCATGGTCTCACAGATCTCATCGATGAGATTTTCAAGACGCATAACTCCGCCCTGTCTTGTCTTAAACGGCTTCCCGTCCTTTCCATTCATAGTGCCGAATCCGATAAATACCAGTCTCGTATCTTCATCCACGATTCCCGTCTTCTTAGCGCAGCGGAAGCATTGCACAAAATGCAGTTCCTGACGCTTATCTGCAAGATAGATCATCGCATCCGGATGATAACTCTGCATCCGGTCGACCATTGTCGCCAGATCTGTCGTATCATAGAGCGCCGCCCCGTCCGATTTCAGGATCATGCATGGCGGAATCTCTTTTGTATCTGTCTCTTCCTTCACATCCACAACAAGCGCCCCCTGATCATAGCGGGCGAACCCTTTTTCTTTCATTTCCTCCACCATTGCCGGAATAAACGGCTGTGCATCGGATTCTCCTTTCCAAAGGTCAAATGTAACGTTCAGTTTCTTATAGTTCTCTTTCAGATCATTTACAGAAACGTTCAGGATATGCTTCAGGATTCCCTGATATCCGCGATGCCCGTTCTGCAGAAGCTTCGTCGCCTCCATCGCCTCATCTTTATATTCCGGATGTTCTTTCGAATATGCGCTTGCCGTCGGATAGATCTCTTCCAGCTCGCTGATTGTAAACGGGGCTTCCTCCGGATATTCCCCTTCATAGCTCTCGTCAAAATATACCAGCTCCGGCTTTCTTTTCTTCAGCTCCGTGATAATAAGTCCCATCTGAAGTCCCCAGTCTCCCAGGTGTACATCACCGATCACATTATGCCCCATATAACGGCAGATCCTTTTAAGGCTCTCGCCGATAACCGCCGAGCGGAGATGTCCGACATGAAGAGGCTTCGCAACATTTGGACCACCGTAATCCATAATGATCGTCTGGGGCTTCTCCACTGTATCACAGCCGAGTCTCTCATCCCCTGCCATCCGGTTCATATATCCTGCAAGATACTCCTCGGAAAGATTGATATTAATAAATCCCGGTTTTACGGATTCAATCTTCGAGATCATCTCACTGTCCTGAAGCCTTGCCACAACATCGTCCGCAATCATAAACGGAGCCTTGTGATATGCCTTTGCCCCTGCCATTGCGCCATTACACTGATATTCACAGAGATCCGGACGATTGGAGACAGTTACCTTCGCAAGCTTTTCATCATATCCGGCTTCTGTAAATGCCTTTGCCAGCTCTCCGGAAAGGCAATCTAATATTTTCTTCATCCCACTTCTCCTTTATATAAATTCCATATTCTGCATAGTCTTGGTTATTTTAACACATTTTTATTTGGATTTGCAATGCATTAGCGCCTGCG
>CAZPXF010000118.1:0-4774 GCA_964590945.1 uncultured Lachnospiraceae bacterium
AGTTTCCTTCGCTTTCCTCCTTTAAAAGATGTTGTAAATAGTATAGCGGATAATCATGTAAAAATCAATGAAATAATCTTGTATTTTCGCACTAAAATACACGAATATTTTCACAAAACTCGCAAAATCAGGCACAAAGCGAAATGTGCAGATCAGAAATATGCAAAAACTTTGCAGGTTCGATTCTTGGTTTGAAATGGAGTTGGATTCTCCTTGTTGTTCGTCATCGTGGCTCAGCCTCTCATAGAGTGCCACATACCTGTGTTCATTCTTCTTTGCCGGAGTAAGCAGGGATTCCGGATAAAGACAAAACGCCTGCATGATTTATGATTATATTATTAAGATTTGATTTTTCGCTTTATTTCAATAACTAATTTTGCTATAATGTGTTAGATAAGGAGGCAGTGTGCATGAATTACGGAAAAAAATCAGCTTCAAAGAAGCAAAGCAGAATCGGTTCCAAATCCAGAATGCGTAAAAAGAAAATCGGCATCGGTTTTTTCAAGATATTTCTTCTGATTCTCGTACTTGGCGTTTTGGGTGTCTTCGCAGCAGGCGGAATGCTTGTGAAGCGCGTCATAGATAAAGCACCTGATATCACCGCCGACGACGTGAAGCCAAGCGGATATACTTCCACTATCTACGATTCTGATGGCGATGAGATCCAGACGCTTGTTACATCCGGCGCCAACCGGATCTATGTAACCATCGACGAGGTGCCGGAAGCTTTGCAGAAGGCATTTATCGCAATAGAGGACGAGCGTTTCTATCAGCATAACGGTATTGACCCGAAGGGTATTTTACGTGCCGCGGCTACGCTCCTCACCTCAAAAGGACAGAGCGCGCAGGGAGCCAGTACCATTACACAGCAGTTGATCAAAAATAATATCTTCCCGAACTTTACGGAGGAGACGAGGATTGAGAAGGTAGAGCGTAAGCTTCAGGAACAGTATCTTGCCATCAAGCTTGAGAAGATCATGGACAAGGATCAGATCCTCGAGAACTATATGAACACGATCAACCTGGGGCAGAACACGCTCGGAGTCCAGTCCGCGGCCAACCGGTATTTCGGCAAGGACGTTTCCAAGCTGACCCTTTCTGAATCGGCTGTCATTGCGGGAATTACCCAGAGTCCGGAGAGTTATAATCCGCTTACCCATCCGGAGGCCAATGAAAAACGACGCGCCAAAGTTCTCAAAAATATGCTGGAACAGGGATATATCGATCAGGAGATGTATCAGGAAGCGATCGACGACACAGAGGATGTATATAAGAGGATTCAGACAGCAGACGCGAAATTCTCCAAGTCACAGACTTCCTATTCCTATTTTGTAGACGAACTTGTGCAGCAGGTGATCCAGGATCTGCAGGATCAGCTTGGCTACTCCTACACACAGGCATACAGCACCCTGTACGGAAGCGGCGTCAGCGTATATTCCACACAGGACAAGGCTTTGCAGAAGATCTGCGACAACGTGATCAATGACGACAGCAATTATCCGATGTATACCCGTTATTCTATCGGAAGCTACGCATTGACGATCACCCGCGCCAACGGGGAAGTGGAGAATTACAGCAAAGAGGATTTCGAGAAATATCTCGGAGATTCCAAGAAATTATATTATTCAACCGACGACCTCAAGGCTGATGCGAAGGCCTACCGCAAGTCTCTGTTAGAGAAAGGCGATTCTTACGATCAGGTTCTTACATCTGCCAAGGAGCCTCAGGCGTCCTTTGTACTGATGGATCAGAAAACCGGCTATGTGAAGGCAATCGTCGGCGGACGCGGCAAGAAGAAGAGCAGTATGTCGCTGAACCGCGCGACGGATACGACCCGCCAGCCCGGTTCTACCTTCAAGGTTCTTTCAACTTATGCCCCTGCTCTCGATACGGGTGCATACACGTTGAACAGTACGGAGCGCGACGAGCCATACAGCTACAGCAACGGCCGTTCGATCAAGAATGCCTACAGCGGTTACAAGGGAACGATGACCGTACGCAAGGCGATCGCTGTTTCCTGCAACATTATTGCGGTCAAGGTGCTTACTGAGATCACGCCTCAGCTCGGATTTGATTATCTGAAGGATTTCGGTTTCACCACACTGGTTGAGAATGAAAATGGATATACGGATATCGGCCAGCCTCTTGCCCTGGGCGGAATTACAAAGGGCGTAACGAATCTGGAGCTGACGGCAGCCTATGCGAGTATTGCGAATGGCGGCGTCTATACCGCCCCGATCCTTTACTCCAAGATCCTTGATCACGACGGCAACGTCCTGATCGACAATACGCCGGAGACACATAAGGTGATCAGTGAGTCAACTGCTTATAACCTTACGCAGGCTATGGAGGATGTTGTATCCTCCGGCGGAACCGGTACCCCTGCACGGCTCAGCAATATGACCTGTGCCGGAAAGACCGGAACCACTTCCGACAGCAAGGACTTATGGTTCTGCGGATTCACTCCGTACTACACGGCAGGAATCTGGACCGGATATGATGATAACCAGCAGCTTTCCAGTTCTTATATTTACCACAAGACCATGTGGAAGAAGATCATGGAACAGATTGTTGATTATGAAAATCAGGCGAATAAAGATTTTGAACTTCCGGACGGCGTAAAGGAATACACGATCTGTACGAAGACCGGACTTCTTGCAACCAGCAGTTGTCCCCGTCAGACAGCATATTTTACAGAGGATTCCGCTCCGACGAAATACTGCAGCGGTCATTACGTGGCTCCGACAACGGACACCGATGGCAGCGATGATGACAGTGACGGCGATGATGATTCCGGCAATAGTAACAGTGACAGTAATTCCGGCAACAGCGGCAGCAGCAATTCCGGCGGCAGTTCCGGCTCCGGCAGTAATTCCGGCGGCAGCGGTTCCGGCAGTAATTCCGGCAGCAGCAATTCCGGCAGTAATTCCGGAGGCAGCGATTCCGGCAGTAATTCCGGCGGCGATTCCGGCAGCAGCAATTCCGGCGGCAGCGGCGATAATAGCGGCGGCGATACGACCGGCACCATTGACAGCGGAATTGATTCCAATATTGAAACAACGCCTTAACATCCGATAAAAGATTCAAAAGGGGCAGATACGGCTCACGCCGTATCTGCCCCTTTTATCATATATCGCTATACCCTTCTCTTTATTTCCCCGGCTGTCCATAATAAGCATTTGCACCATGTTTTCTATAGTAATGCTTATCCTGCAGCTCCTGCGGCGCCGGTTTATTGTCTGGATTGATCATCTCGCAGCGCGCCGCCATTTTGGCAACCTCTTCCAATACAACCGCATTGTGTACGGCTTCATGGGCATCCTTGCCCCATGTAAACGGTCCATGATTCTTACAGAGTACCGCCGGCGTTGCGTTATAATCCAGCTCCCGCACTGCGAACTCATCCGCGATCAATACGCCTGTATTTTTCTCATAAGCCTCCTCGATCTCTTCTTTTGTAAGATTTCTGACGCAAGGAACCTCGCCATACAGATAGTCCGCATGTGTCGTTCCATAGCAGGGGATTCCTCTGCCTGCCTGCGCCCAGCTTGTCGCCCACGGAGAATGTGTATGTACGATACCTCCAATCTCCGGAAAACGATTGTAGAGAACAACATGCGTTGCAGTATCAGAGGATGGATTATATTTCCCTTCCACCTTATTACCTTCAAGATCTACTACAACCATATCGTCCGGCGTCAGCTTATCATAATCAACGCCGCTTGGCTTGATCACAAACAGACCGCTTTCTCTGTCGATGCCGCTGACATTTCCCCATGTAAATGTTACCAGATCATACTTTGGGAGAAGCATATTTGCCTCATATACTTCCTTTTTCAATTGTTCTAACATACTTTCCCTCCTTGCATTATTTACGGAAGGCAATACTGTTCCACAGCATCTCATTCTTAAGCTGACGGATCGTAGTATCTTTGTCAATATAAACAGCCTCGATACCCATAGCTGACGCCCAATCGCCCATCTGCTCGGAAGTCAGATCGAGGGAGAACGCCGTATGATGTGCGCCGCCTGCAAGGATCCATGCTTCTGCTCCTGTCTGAAGATTCGGCTCCGGCGTCCAGAATGCTGTAGCAACCGGAAGCTTCGGCATTGGCTTCTCTGTCTTCTTGCAGTTTACGTCATTGATGATCAGACGGAATCTGTCTCCAAGATCGATCAGGGATGTTGCAACGCCAGGACCTTCTTTTGCTGTAAATACAAGTCTTGCAGGATCCTCTCTGTCGCCCATGGTAAGAGGCTGCTCCTTGATACTGATCTTGCCGTCCGCGATGGATGGGCATACCTCCAGCATATGCGCCTCCAGGATTCCTTCTTTGCCCGGTACAAGATTGTATGTATAGTCTTCCATAAAGGAGGTTCCCTTTGCATTCTTGATTCCCTGTGTCATGATCTTCATAACACGGACCATAGCCGCTGTCTTCCAGTCGCCTTCTCCGCCGAATCCATAGCCCTTTTCCATAAGTCTCTGGATTGCAAGTCCCGGAAGCTGTTTCAGGCTTCCAAGATCTCCAAAGTGCGTTACGATCGCCTGATAATTCTTCTCCTCAAGGAATCTCTCAAATCCAATCTCGATCCCTGCCTGTACTGCAACATGTTCCCTGAATTCCTTCTCATCTCTTCCCTCAAGAAGGATCTCATATTTGTCATAGTACTCTTCTACCAGTGCGTTGATATCGCCCTGCGAAACCGCCGCTACTGCTTCTGCGATCTCATTTACCGGATAAGCGTCTACTTCCCAGCCGAATTTGATCTG
>CAZPXF010000119.1:0-4692 GCA_964590945.1 uncultured Lachnospiraceae bacterium
AAAGGCGCCATCATATCCCTTGCCTTTACTCCGGCGGTTTGATAAAATGAACATGGTATTTGAATCAACCAGTCATTGGAAAGGAGTTTATTATCATGAAGAATTATTTTGATTTAAAGGGGCGGGTTGCTGTTGTAACAGGGTGTTCTACAGGATTGGGAGTGCAGATGGCCAGGGCGCTCGCCAATCAGGGCGCTTCGATCGTAGCGCTTGCCCGCCGTAAGAACCTGATTGACGAAGTGGCTGCGTCGATCCGTGAGACATATGGCGTGGATGCGATCGGCGTTGCCTGCGATATTACGGATACAAGCCGTGTGCAGGAAGCAGTGAAGGAGGTCCTTGACCACTTTGGAAAGATCGATATTCTGATCAATAATGCCGGAACCGGCGCGGTCGCGAACGCTGAGGATATCACGGATGAGCAGTTCTCGAACGAGATCAATATTGATTTGTTCGGCTCGTTCAAGATGGCTCGTGAGGTGGCTAAGCAGGCTATGATTCCTGCCGGATACGGGCGCATCATCAATATCGCTTCCATGTACGGCCTTGTGGGCAACAAGATTGCTCCGGCGTCTCCTTACCATGCGGCAAAGGGCGGTGTTGTCAACCTGACCAGAGCTCTGGCCTGCGAGTGGGGCGACAAGGGAATTACCGTCAATGCTATCTGCCCGGGGTATTTTGAGACTCCTTTGACGAAGGAAACACTGGAAACCGAATTCTTCCAGAACTATGCGCACACGATGATCCCTATGGGCCGGTACGGAAAAGAAGGCGAGCTTGATACGGCAGCGATTTTCCTGTCCTCTCCTGCAAGCACCTATGTAAATGGACTGATTCTGCCTGTTGACGGCGGCTACACAAGTCTGTAATCATCTGTGTTTCGCGGGTCATTTGCAGAGGATCATTTGCAGCGGATTATTTGTAACAAAAGAGGCATTGGATGCAGTCCGGATGATTGCATCCAACGTCTCTCTTTTCATTTGGAGCGGAGGGCGCGATGCCCATTGAAATCTCCTTCATTTGTAATGTAAATGACGGAGATGATTTGGAAATGGAGGTTGTGAAATGAATTATTATGAACGAGCAGTTGAACTGAAGGAAGAAACAGTGGCGCATCGGCGTTACTTCCATACCAATGCGGAGACAGGGCTCCATATGCCCAAAGCGCAGGCGTATGTGATGGAGAAGCTGACGGAATACGGACTGGATGCGAAGGAATGCGGTCATGGGGTTACTGCGTGTGTCGGGCATGGCGGCAGGACGATCCTTTTGCGCGCGGATATGGATGCGCTTCCTATGGCGGAGGAGAGCGGTGAGGAGTTCTCGTGCCCGACCGGGAGAGCCGCGCATACCTGCGGGCATGATTTCCATGCGGCAATGCTTCTTACGGCAGCCAGGATGCTCAAGGAAAATGAGGACGCCTTAGAGGGGACGGTGAAATTCATGTTCCAGCCTGCGGAGGAGACCTTTGAGGGTGGGAAAGACATGATGGAACATGGAATTCTGGAAGATCCGAAGGTAGATGCAGCGCTGGCTTTCCATGTGGCTCCCGGCAAGATGCCTGTGGGGATTTATATGTACAACAGCAAAAGCACGATGATGTATTCCGTGGACGGATTCCGGATCCGGATCATCGGAAAAGGAGCACATGGCGCGTATCCTCAAAATTCGATCGATCCGATCCATATCGCAGTCCATGTCTATCTTGCGCTGGAGGGGATCCTGGCGAGGGAGACCGATCCGAAGCAGTCCTGTATGCTGACGATCGGGAAGTTTGAAGCCGGGACCGCTGCCAATATTATTCCGGACACGGCGTCCATGGAGGGGACTATACGCGCCGGCGATAAGGGTTCCAGGGAGCTGCTTGTGCGAAGGATGAAGGAAGTGGCGGTAAAGACGGCGGAGGCACATGGCGGAAAGGCGGAGATCACGATGCTGTCGGAGGCTGCGCCGCTCATCTGCAGTCCGGATCTTACCGAAGAATTTGTTAACTATATAAAAGAACTGAATATTCCGGGGATGACGCCATATCCGGGGATTGAGGCGAGTGCGTCCGAAGATTTCGCGAGCATATTGGAGAGAGTGCCGGGTGCGTTTCTGTATCTTTCTGCGGGATTTGCAGACGACAGGGGCGCATATCCTGCGCATAATCCGAAAGTACGGTTTAATGAAGAGGTATGTCCGATCGGTTCCGCGTGTTATGCGTACTGCGCGGATCGATGGCTTCAGGAGAACAAGATTTGAAGCTTTGATGGTGTAAATTAAGAGCAGAGTGTCGCTGAGATATTCTGCTCTTATGATTTCACAAAATGTTCACAGAATTATCAGCACTCAGGGTTGACGACTGCCAGCATAAGTGTTATATTACAGATATAACAAGAGAACGGGATCGATAGAATCGTTCTTTGAGGTAAAGTAGAGATTTATGAAAGACAGGAGAGATGACATATGATGATGCCAAGTATTTTCAGTGACAACTTATTTGATGATTTCTTTGACTTTGACCGGCCGGTTAAAGGGTATCAGAGAATGAACGCAAGCGAGATCATGAAGACAGATGTAAAGGAGAACGAGGCGGGATATGAGCTGGATATCAGTCTTCCGGGATATAAGAAAGAAGATATCCAGGCGGAGCTGAAGGATGGTTATCTTACCATCAATGCTTCCACATCGAGCAGCAATGATGAGAAGGATGAGAAGACGGGTAAGTACATCCGCAGAGAGCGCTATTCCGGTTCCTGCAGCAGAAGCTTCTACGTAGGCGAGGATCTTACGCAGGAGGATATCCGGGCAAAGTATGAGAACGGTATCTTAAGCCTTTCGATTCCGAAGAAGGAAGAGAAGCCTCAGGTTGAAGATAAGAAATATATCGCTATCGAGGGTTAATCGGTATGGCAGTACACAGGATCTGAGGATAGAATAAGAAAGGGGCGCCGCGAAACAACTGAAGTGAGCGAGAATTCAGTTGTGGAGCGGCGCTCCTTTTTCTGCTGTCAGATCCTGACACGCCGGATGGGGGAAATGGAGAAAAGAGCGTGCCGCAAAAAGAAATTCCGACACGCCGGACTGGGATAATAAGGAAAAACAGCGTGCTGACACATGGGTACATTTCCTCCGATTGCGGGAATCCTACGAATTTTTACGAATATTTCGCGAAAAAAAGGAAACTTTTGTATTGACAGGAAAAAAACAAAGGTTTACAATTTTAAACGTATAGGTAGGCGCTTTACCTGCCTGGTTAATTATGGAAACTATATGATAAAGGAAATCAGGAGATGACCCCTGTGAAAGAAGAAGGAACGGAACATGACAGACAAGGAGTTCCGGCGATTGAGCCGGGCTGATCTGGTGGAAATAATTTACCAATTACAACAAAGCGAGAAGACGCTTCAAAAGGAGAATCAGGAGCTGAAACAGAAGCTGGAGGACAGGCAGGTGGCTATATCCGAGTCCGGTTCCCTGGCGGAAGTGATGGCTAAGCTGAACGGGCTCTTCGAAGCGGCCCAGGCCACGGCGGACGATTACCGGAAGGAAGCTGAGCAGCTTCTGGAGGAAGCAAGGAGTACCAGGGAGCAGGCGGACAATTATCAGGCTGAGATCAGGCAGCAGGCCTCGAAGCTTGCGCATCATACGATGCAGCAGCGCAAGGAGATACTCGCGAAGACGGAGAAGGAGTGCCAGCAGCTTCGGGAAGCGGCCCGCAAGGGGCGGCGTATCCAGCAGCGGAGCAGAGAGAACCTGAACAGGGACGACGATCATCCTGTAGAGGAGGAGCAGTATCATGGCGTCAGCGAAGGTTAAAAGGCGGACACGTAACGTATCCGTGCCATCGGAGGAGCAGGTATTGTCAGAACGCCGCCGTCTGCGGCGCGGGAAGCAGTTCCGGCGCATCCTCGGGAACACGGTAGCCATCCTGGTCGTAGTTGCCGCAGTAGCGGTTCTGCTGGTCACACTGTTTCTGCCGGTTCTGCAGGTTTCGGGAACCAGCATGGAGCCAACCCTGGAGAACGGGGACATCATCGTGCTGGTAAAGACGTCGGACTTTGAAACCGGAGATTTATGTGCTGTCCGGGTGTCCGGCAATGTGTTATTGAAGCGTATGATCGCCGGTCCCGGCGATTGGGTAAATATAGATGATGATGGAAATGTATATGTGAACGGCGACCTGTTGGATGAGCCTTATGTAACAGATAAGGCGCTGGGTATATCGGATCTGAGTTACCCATATCAGGTTCCGGACAATTCTATTTTCGTCATGGGCGACCACCGGAGCGTTTCGGTGGACAGCCGGAGCAGCGAGGTCGGGTGCATTCCATATGAACAAGTGATTGGCCGGATAGTAATCCGGATCTGGCCGATTACCGGGATATCCCGTGTATCATGAGAGGGAAGGACATGAACATGAAGAATACGGTGAAATATTATTTAAAGAGGTTGCGAAAGGATCGCACCCGGAGGAGAAAAGCGGCGGCAGTGCTGATCTGCCTGTCTGTTGTAGTGGCAGGCAGTACTGCATGGGCGCTCCATATGAACGGCGAGAGCCGGAGCGCTAAGGCTTATTGCGGATACGAAGAGCATAAGCATGATAAAGAATGTGAAGAAAAGACACTGATCTGCGGACTGGAGGAGGGCGACACAGAGTCTTCTGAAGCGGGAGCATCTGCCCATGTCCATACAGATGAGTGTTATGAG
>CAZPXF010000120.1:0-4604 GCA_964590945.1 uncultured Lachnospiraceae bacterium
GCGAACTGCCCGATCAGATATTCATAGGCATTCCCCAGGATATCCGCATCCGTATGCAGCAGATCCGGCTCGATCACATAGCGGATCTTTGCCTTGATCTGTTCCTGTAACTCATCCGCGCTTTCATCTTCCAGCGCTTTCCTGTATTCCTCAAGAGCTGTTTTCAGGTTCTCCGGCTTCTCGTCATATATCAGGTCATAAGCCTTTATCAAAAAAGAATCTGACAGGTATTTATAAAAAACAATTCCCGGCAAATAGTCCTTATATTCATTTGCGTCTATCTTTGAGCGAAGTATGTCCGCTCCACAATACACTGATCAAATTGTTGTTCTCTGGATCCGCCATTTTACAGCCTTCCATAATTAACATACGAACATTTATACCCGTAGTATTAGTTTATCATGGTTATGTCGAATTAACAATCAGAATGTCTGAGAGTCACAGGAACTACCGCGTTCCAATGCATTTTCACAGGCTCCTCCCGCATATATTAGAGCAACGATCCAAACAGGTACTTATTATGCATTTCAAAGTAACATCCGGCAAAATCATCTATGGAGTCATTTTTCTTCTCGCCGCGGTCTTCGTCGCCGCGGGCTGTTCCCAAAAGCTCATCTCCGTTTCCAGCAATGTCAACGGAAAAGAACTCCCGATCTACTGTGTAGAGACCGGCAAACCGCAGATTGCGCTTACATTCGACGCTGCATGGGGAAATGAGGAGACTCAGAAGCTTCTTGATATCTTAAAAGAAGAAAATGTGAAAGCAACCTTCTTCATGACCGGGGGATGGGTGGAATCCTACCCCGATGATGTCAAAGCGATCCTCGCCGACGGGCATGATCTGGGAAACCACAGTGAAAACCACAAAAACATGAGCCAGCTATCCGCTGAAGAACAGAAAAAGGAGATCATGAGCGTGCACGAAAAAGTAAAAGAGCTCACCGGCTACGAAATGTTCCTCTTCCGCCCGCCGTATGGCGATTACGACAACAGCGTGATCCTGAACGCAAAGGAGTGCGGATATTTCCCGATCCAGTGGGATGTGGACAGTCTCGACTGGAAAAATTACGGTGTCGACTCCATCATCGATACCGTATGCAGCCATAAGCATCTTGGGAACGGTTCGATCATCCTCTGCCACAACGGGGCAAAATACACCGCCGACGCGCTCAGAACCCTGATCACAAACTTAAAAGAAAAAGGCTACGAATTTGTACCTCTCTCTCAACTCATTTACCGGGAAAAATATACAATGGATGCCGAAGGACGGCAGCATCCCGGCAAAACTACCGCCAGCCAGGCAGCTTCCGAACAGGCTGCCTGATCCGGTTCCCCGCCTCGATTCCTCTTTTCCTCTCATAATAACTTTCCTGTTCGCCCGGATTGTGGTATCTTTAATATAAGGCTTTCCATTTACCGATCAAAATAGGAACCTGGAATTATTCAAGACAGTTTAAAAGAATTCATGATTGGAGAATACCATGTATCTGAATCATTACGCTTCTCCCCTCGGAACCTTATATCTGATCAGCGACGGGGAGGCATTAACCGGACTATATATGGAAAAGAGACGTTACTGCAAGCTGGAGCCTGACAGAATCCCTGAAGATCCGTCCCTCCCGGTTTTCCGGCAGGCGCGAAGCTGGCTTGATCTCTATTTTCAGGGAAAAGAACCTCATTTTCTCCCGAAGCTTCGGACAAATGGAAGTGAATTTCAGGAAGAGGTCTGGAAATGTCTGTTGGATATTCCATACGGGACAACCACAACCTACGGCGATATCGCCGGGAAAATCGCCCGCTCCCGCGGGATTTCCCATATGTCCGCCCAGGCGGTCGGCGGCGCAGTCGGACGCAATCCGATATCCATTATCATCCCATGCCACCGTGTCGTGGGAAATAACGGGAGCCTCACCGGGTACGCCGGAGGAATTGAGAACAAGAGACGCCTGTTAGAACTGGAAAACGCCTTATCATTATAATAAAGAATAGATATCCTCCCGCGCGTTCCGAAGCGACGGCATCTCCCTTCTTATCCGGGCAAGCTCCGCCATGTCGATCCCGGCATAGAGGATTTCCTCCTGTTCCCCGGCCTCAGCCAATACCTTTCCCCATGGATCGATGACCATAGAATGACCATACGCTTCACAGACAGCATTTGTACCGCACTGATTGCACGCCAGCACATACGCCGTATTCTCAATCGCCCTTGCCCGAAGCAGCGCCTCCCAGTGCGCCCTTCCTGTCGGCTTCGTAAAATTAGCGGCTGCGGTAAATATCTCCGCCCCTTTTTTGGCCATCGACGAAAACATCTGCGGAAACCGGATGTCGTAGCAGATCGCCATGCCGACAGTACCATACTCCGTCTGTGCCAGCGTCAGATGATCCCCCGCAAGTATGGTATTCGATTCACAGAAGCTTGGGCCGTCCGTCACATCCACGTCAAAGAGATGGATCTTGCTGTAATGCGCAATTCTCTTTCCATCCGGGGCAAACAGCATACTTGTATTGCGCGGTTTTCCTTCTCCGACACGCTCCGTAAAGCTTCCGCAATGCAGATAAATGTGCAGTTCCTTTGCCAGTCCTCCGTAGAAAGCCTCCAAATCCGCCGGGTTTTCCACAGAATGCTCCTTCATCCTCCGCCCGATATATTCCGCGGTCTCCGGCAGCATGACAAAATCCGCCCCGTCTTCTTTCGCTTCCCGTATTTTCTTTTCTATTTTTGCCAGATTTGCCCGAAGGTTCGCCTCCGAGTGAATCTGAATTAAGGCAGCCCGGAATGGGCCGCCTTTGCCTGATTCTTTCATATTCTATTTCCTCGTATGATCCTGAGCCTCTACCTTCGGCAGCGCATCAAATCCGGCCTGAAGATCCTCATCTGTTGGAATATAATCGTTCATTGTGCCATCATTGTACTGCTGGTATGCATACAGATCGAAGTAACCAGTTCCTGTCAGGCCAAGAATGATCGTCTTCTCCTCGCCCTTCTCCCTGCACTCATTTGCAATATCAATAGCTGCGCGGATTGCATGGCTGCTCTCCGGCGCCGGAAGGATCCCTTCTGTTCTTGCGAACTTCGTAGCCGCCTCAAATACCGCTGTCTGCTCAACCGCGCGCGCCTCCATATATCCGTCATGATAAAGCTGTGACAGAATGGAGCTCATACCGTGGAAACGAAGTCCTCCCGCATGGTTTGCAGATGGAATGAAGCTGCTGCCCAGCGTATACATCTTCGCAAGCGGGCAAACCATACCCGTATCACAGAAGTCATATGCGAATTTCCCTCTTGTCATACTTGGACAGGATGCCGGCTCAACCGCGATGATCCTGTAATCCTTCTCGCCTCTTAATTTCTCGCCCATAAATGGAGAGATCAGTCCGCCGAGATTCGATCCGCCGCCTGCGCATCCGATGATGATATCCGGCTCAATACCGTATTTATCGCAGGCAATCTTTGTCTCCATACCAATAATCGACTGATGCAGCACTACCTGATTCAGTACGGAGCCGAGAACATATCTGTAACCCTCTGTTGCAGTAGCAACCTCAACCGCCTCGGAGATTGCTGTTCCAAGACTTCCTGTGCTGTTCGGGAAGCGCTCGTTCATCTGACGTCCTACATTCGTCTCCATGGATGGAGATGGCGTAACGCTTGCACCGTAGGTTCTCATAACCTCGCGGCGGAACGGCTTCTGCTCATAAGAGCACTTAACCATAAACACCTTACAATCCAGTCCCATATATGCACACGCCATGGAAAGCGCGGTTCCCCACTGGCCTGCTCCTGTCTCTGTTGTAACGCCCCTGAGACCCTGCTTCTTAGCGTAATAAGCCTGAGCCAGCGCTGAATTCAGCTTATGGCTTCCCGATGTATTATTCCCTTCAAACTTATAATAAATCTTTGCCGGTGTATCAAGAGCCTCCTCCAGGCGATACGCTCTCATCAACGGCGACGGACGGTACATCTTGTAGTACTCCAGAATTTCTTCCGGAATATCTATATAACGTGTATGATCGTCAAGCTCCTGCTCGACCAGCTCCTTGCAGAATACAACTTCCAGCTCCTCCGGCTTCATTGGCTCTCCGGTACCCGGATTCAGAAGCGGTGCCGGTTTGTTCTTCATATCCGCACGGACATTGTACCACTGCTTTGGCATCTCGTTCTCATCAAGATACATTTTGTACGGAATTTTCTTTGTCTCACTCATTCTTTAAAACCTCCTAATAAAATACTTTGATGTTATTGGGGGAAATCCAGGCAATAAAAAAGCCCTTATCCCTCTACTGCTGCAGGGACAAGAGCGAAAACTCCTGCGGTGCCACCCGGCTTGATGAACATGATCATCCTCTCAGTGCATACATCAAATCTAATATGCTTGTCGTTGTTAACGAAGTATCATCTCCGTCTCGCCTACTATCGATATCCATGTCGAATTCAGTTCGCCCTCGAAAGCCCATTCCTCTCTGCCTTTTCCACTGCGATTCCACCATCCGCAATTCTCTGAACAGGAAGTCTCAAAAAGTACTTGCTCTTTCTCACTGGTTTAGTAGATACTAACACATTAGCGCGTAAAAAGTCAATCCCCTTACAGCAAAAATCTGCAAAG
>CAZPXF010000121.1:0-4584 GCA_964590945.1 uncultured Lachnospiraceae bacterium
TTCCTGTGTACTTTGATTTCTTGTATGCTTTTGTGCCTTATCATGACTGTCCGCCATGATTTCTTTTGTTTCTTTAAATTCTTATCTCTTGTTGTTGAAATTATGGTAACACATCTGCGGATATATGTCAATCATTTTTTGACTTTTTTATGTCTTTTCTGATTCCCCGGTCCAAAAGTCCGTGCAAAAATCCTCCCCGCGCAGGGGATGACGCAGCATCCGTATGGGGAGGATTTCTTTCATATCTTATATAGTTGCAATATCGATCAGTTCCAGCTTCTTAATATCTGTATTCTCAAGACTTGTAACAAGCGCCTTTGCCGTATCGATAGCCGTCAGCACATTGACGCCTGTCTCGATGGCATTTCTCCGGATCAGGAATCCGTCTTTGGAATGCTCTGCTCCCTGCGGCGGGGTATCGATGACAAGATCGATCTTATGGCCGAGGATCAAGTCCATGAGGTTTGGAGATTCCTGCTCGATCTTGTTGATCTTTGTACACTTGACGCCGCCGTTCTTCAACGCGGCCGAAGTTCCCTTCGTGGCATAAATGTTATAACCAAGCGCCGCGAATCTGCGTCCGATATCCACGATCTCTTCCTTATCCGGCTCACGCACGGTAATGATCATGTTCTTGTACTTTGGAAGATTGATGCCGGCGCCAAGGAACGCCTTGTAAAGCGCCTCGTTGAAGCTCTGGGCAATTCCGAGGCATTCTCCTGTGGACTTCATCTCCGGACCAAGGCTGATATCAGCGCCGCGGATCTTCTCAAACGAAAATACCGGCATCTTGATTGCCATATAATCGGCTTCCTTCTGAAGTCCCGGCTCATATCCGAGATCCCGGATCTTGCTTCCGATGATAACCTTTGTCGCCAGCGGTACGATCGGGATTCCGGTAACCTTACTGATGTATGGTACGGTTCTGGAGGAACGAGGATTTACCTCAATGACATACACATCCTCCCCGCACACGATAAACTGAATATTGATCAGTCCGACTACATGGAGCGATCTGGCAAGACGTCTTGTATATTCTGTGATCGTCTCCTTTATCTTCCGGGAAATACTCTGCGCCGGATATACGGAAATACTGTCTCCCGAATGAATTCCGGCTCTTTCAATATGCTCCATGATTCCCGGTATCAAAATGTCGGTTCCGTCGCATACCGCGTCGACCTCGATCTCCTTGCCCTGCAGGTATTTATCCACAAGGATCGGATGATCCTGCGCGATCCGGTTGATGATTCCGATAAATTCGTCGATGTCCTCATCGTTGATGGCGATCTGCATGCCCTGCCCGCCAAGCACGTAGGAAGGACGGACAAGCACCGGGTAACCGAGACGGTTTGCAACCTCCTTTGCTTCCTCCGCTGTATAGACGGTATCTCCCTTCGGACGCGGGATCTCGCATTCTGCAAGGATTCCGTCAAACAGCTCCCTGTCCTCTGCCGCATCTACATTTTCCGCAGAAGTACCGAGGATCGGAACGCCCATTTTCATAAGGCTCTCCGTCAGCTTGATCGCTGTCTGTCCGCCGAACTGTACAACCGCCCCGTCCGGCTTCTCGATATCCACAACGCTCCTGACATCCTCCGGCGTCAAAGGCTCAAAATAAAGCTTATCCGCAATGTCGAAGTCCGTACTTACCGTTTCCGGGTTGTTATTGATGATGATCGTTTCATAACCTTCCTTTTGAAACGCCCATGTACAGTGCACGGAACAAAAGTCGAACTCAATACCCTGTCCGATACGGATCGGGCCGGAGCCAAGCACCAGAACCTTCTTTTTATCATGCGTATCGGAAGCTTCATTTTCACTTCCGAATACGGAATAATAATAGGGAGTCTCCGCTGCAAACTCTGCCGCACAGGTGTCTACCATCTTATAGGCTGCTACGATTCCATTTTCGTAACGCATCTGTTCGACCTTATCCTGCGAGATTCCGGTAAGCTGCGCGATAACATTATCCGGGAACTCGATCCGTTTTGCTTCTTTTAAAAGCTCAACGGTCAGCTTTTCATTCTTCAGCCTCTGCTCCATCTCGACAAGGATTGCAATCTTATCGATGAACCAGAGATCGATCCTGGTGATAGCATGGATTTCTTCATAGGAAATCCCTTTTCTGATCGCCTCCGCGATCATCCAGATCCTTCTGTCATCCACGATCTCCAGCTTTTCCAGAAGCTCTTCTTTTGAAAGAGCCGTAAAGTCATAGGACATGAGGCTGTCTACATGCTGTTCCAGGGAACGGATCGCTTTCATAAGCGCGCCTTCAAAATTGTCGCAGATACTCATGACCTCCCCGGTTGCCTTCATCTGTGTTGTCAGTGTTCTCTTTGCACTGATAAATTTGTCAAATGGGAGTCTCGGCATCTTTACTACACAGTAATCCAGCATCGGCTCAAAGCTTGCATAGGTCTTTCCTGTGATCGCGTTTTTGATCTCATCCAATGTATAACCGAGCGCGATCTTTGCGGCGACCTTGGCGATCGGATATCCGGTTGCCTTGGATGCCAGCGCAGAGGAACGGCTGACGCGGGGATTTACTTCGATAACGCAATATTCAAATGTATCCGGATTCAGCGCATACTGGACGTTGCAGCCCCCGGTGATATTCAGCTCACTGATGATATTTAAGGCAGATGTACGAAGCATCTGGTATTCTTTATCCCCGAGAGTCTGCGACGGCGCGACTACGATACTGTCTCCGGTGTGAACGCCCACCGGGTCAATATTTTCCATATTACAAACGGTGATGCAGTTCCCTGCGCCATCCCGCATAACCTCGTACTCGATCTCCTTCCACCCTGCGATACAGCGCTCCACAAGAACCTGTCCCACACGCGAAAGGCGAAGTCCGTTGGAAAGGATCTCCACAAGCTCTTCCTCATTGTGCGCGATTCCGCCGCCGCTTCCTCCAAGCGTATAAGCCGGGCGAAGCACGACCGGATATCCGATCGTATTTGTAAATGTAATGCCGTCTTCGATATTCTCAACAACCTGCGACGCTGCGATCGGCTCGCCGATCTTCTCCATAGTCTCCTTGAATTCCAGCCGGTCTTCCGCCTTGCGGATCGTATCAGAAGTCGTACCGATCAGGCGCACGCCTTCTTCTTTTAAAAAGCCTGCATCCGCGAGCTCCATGGCAAGATTCAGTCCGGCCTGGCCTCCCAGAGTCGGAAGAATGCTGTCCGGTCTTTCTTTTCTGATGAGCTGTTCAACCACCTCAACGGTCAAAGGCTCAATATATACGCGATCCGCAATGTCTTTATCCGTCATGATGGTGGCAGGGTTGGAATTGAGAAGAACAACCTCAATCCCCTCTTCTTTCAGGGAGCGGCATGCCTGTGTGCCGGCATAGTCAAACTCCGCTGCCTGTCCGATGACGATCGGACCGGAACCAATCACTAAAACTTTTTTGATATCTTTATTTCCAGGCATTATTTTGTTCCTCCCATCATATCTATAAACCGGTCAAAGAGCGCCCCCGAATCCTGCGGTCCCGGACAAGCCTCCGGATGGAACTGCACGGTAAAAATGTTTTTATCGATATACTCCAGACCTTCGTTTGTCTTATCATTGACATTGACAAACGCCTCCCTGGCAACATCCTCATCCATCGTATCCGGATCAACGACATAGCCATGGTTTTGGGAAGAGATATAAACCTTTCCGGTTTTCAGATCTTTCACCGGATGATTGCCTCCCCGGTGGCCATATTTCAATTTATGGGAGTCTGCTCCATTTGCAAGCGCCATAAGCTGATGCCCGAGGCAGATTGCAAAAATCGGGATATCCGTATCATATAATTTCTTCAATTCTTCGATAATGGAAACGCATGTTTTCGGATCGCCCGGCCCGTTGGAAAGCATAATGCCGTCCGGCTTCGCATCGATGATCTCCTTTGCAGATGTGTGAGCCGGATATACAGTCACCTCGCAGCCTCTCTCATTTAAAGATCTTGCGATATTTCTCTTTGCGCCGAAATCCATCAGCGCAACCTTATATCCGTCGCCTGGAAGTGTATATTTCTCTTTACATGTTACCCTGGAAACCACATCGCCGACCTCATAGGCTCGAAGCTGCGGAAGAATTTCATCCAGATCGTACTTTTCATTTGTGGTGATCATACCATTCATCGTACCTTTCTCACGAAGGATCTTCGTAAGGGCGCGTGTATCTATACCGGAAATCCCCGGAATATCATACTTCTCAAGAAATTCCTGAATGGTTCCCTGACACCGGAAATTGCTCGCCATACGTGACAACTCCCTTACAATATATCCATCCGGCCACGGCCTTTCTGATTCCATGTCATCGTAACAGATTCCGTAGTTGCCGATCAGCGGATATGTCATGACTACCGCTTGTCCTGCATAAGAAGGGTCGGTCAACACCTCCAGATAACCTGTCATTGAAGTGTTGAACACGATCTCACTGATCATGTCGCGGGTTGAGCCAATGCTGGTCCCCTCAAACACCGTTCCGTCTTCCAGAATTAGAAAAGCTCTCATATTCTCACCATTTTCCTTCCTGAATTGTATGTTTACAGTGCATCTCGCCTCCGCTTCGCTTCGGCTC
>CAZPXF010000122.1:0-4551 GCA_964590945.1 uncultured Lachnospiraceae bacterium
AGCGGTAAGCGCAAATCACCCCAGTAACAGAAATACTCTCGCCACTGCAAGAGGAACCAGCCCGATCAATGCGCCGTATGTACCGAGCGCCCCTGCGGCAAAACACCCGATCAGCGCGCCCGCCATAAAGGACAGGAGCGTGAACGTATAAAGCCGTGCCTTCTCCAACGCCTTTTTATCACGGGTGATGGCAAACTGCGTCCATCCCCAGACGCACTGCTTGAAATTATTTGTGGAAAAGATGCTGGCGCTGTTATAGCTCTTTGCTCCGGCAAATGTCCCCCACTGGAAGCTGGCAATCACAAAAACAGGATACAATGCGAGAATGGGATATACGGTGGTCGGAATGAGCGCCGAGACGACCAGTCCGGCGGCATCCGCCCACAGACACAGCTTCTTCATATTCAGGGAAGTATAATTGGTCAGAATATAGGAGACCGCCAGCGACGCTCCGAAAAGAATCAGCGCACCGATGCGCGTCAGAAGATCATATAGATTTCCTTCTGAGATATCGATCATCATCTCCATCAGATTACCGGTCTGCGCGGAACCGAAGTTCCCGCCCCGAAGCAGCAATGCATATGTACCGAGAAATCCCCCGACGAAAGACATATTATAATGTAAAATCGTATCAAGCTCACTGCGAATCCATTCCATTTAGTCTACTTCCGTCATACCTGTGCAGATATTTTTCTGGTTGAATGTAAGGGAAAGCTCATAACCCTTTGAAACCCATTTTTTGACGATCTTATTGCCGCTGACCCGCACGGTGCTGTCAGGATTGCCGAGGACATAGACGATCTCATCGTAGGATTTCCCCTTTACTTTTCCAAGCTTTTTTAAATGGTTCTTAATACTTCTGGAAGAATTATCATAAATGATCTTAGCCGCTGTTGCGACGATAACTATAGTAAGGATAACTCCCCAGACGATAAGCATAGTCATAGACATTTTTCCAACCCCTTTGCTTTCAAAATCCTGATGTCAGAGTCGCTGTGTATTTTGACCGCAACATCATAATATGCTATATTATAGTATAGAAATTTCAGAAATTCAACCTTTCCCATCGGGAACAGGGAGACATAAAGGAGGAATTTGTACTATGGACTGGGCGGGTCTGATAAGATGTGTGATTCTTATATTTATCGTACTTGCAGCATATTTGATCCTGATGAATACGAAATTAAAGGACAGATTTAATGATTATCCGTTTCTGCCGCTTGGCATGATCCTGATCGTTTTGGTGGTCATCGGCATCGTTGCGCGGATTGCGCTTTTGTAGAGGAGGGGAATTGTGATCCGGTATCTTGCTAAATTGTGCATCAGGGATTATGAAAATACAAAAAATGTGAAGGTCCGGGAACAATACGGGTTGCTCTGTAGTGTTTCCGGAATTGTTTTCAATGTTCTTCTTTTCATTGGAAAATATATTGCAGGGGCGCTCAGCGGCTCCATAGCCATCAAGGCGGATTCGTTGAACAACCTCTCGGATGCGGGTTCTTCGCTGATCACTCTGGCGGGATTCCGTATCGCCGGGAAGAAGGCGGATAAGGAGCATCCGTTTGGGCATGGGCGCGTAGAGTATATATCCGGGGTTGCGGTGGCCGTTCTCATCATAGTGATGGGTTTTGAGCTGGCGCGGACATCGGCGGGGAAGATCCTGCATCCTGCGCCGGTGGAGAGCAGCCTGCTAACGGTCGGCATTCTGGCGGTTTCTATCGGCGTGAAGCTCTATATGGCATATTATAATCAATCTATCGGAAATAAGATCCATTCGGAGGCGATGCGCGCGGCGGCAGCAGACAGCATGAGCGACGCGGTGGCGACTCTTGTTGTACTGCTCTCCATTTTTATCACAAAATTTACCGGATATAATGTCGATGGAATTGCCGGACTTTTGGTTGCAGTTTTTATTTTATATACAGGCTATGGCGCGATCAGGAATACGTTAAATCCGCTCCTTGGCCAGGCGCCGGATCCGGAGCTTGTGGAAAAGATCAGGGAGATTGTGCTTTCACATGAGTATGTTGTCGGAATCCATGATATGATCGTACACGATTACGGGCCGGGAAGACTTATGGTGTCCCTCCATGCGGAGGTTCCGGGCAACGAAGATATCTACACGCTTCACGGAACGATCGATCATGTGGAGATGGAGTTAAAGAGAAAGCTCGGCTGCGAGGTGACCATACATATGGATCCGATCGCGGTGGACGATGAGGAAGTCCTGCAGCGCTTTCAGGAGGTCGCATCAGCCGTCCGGGAGATCCATCCGGAGATCACGATTCACGATTTCCGCATGGTAAAAAGTCCGACGCACACGAATCTTATCTTTGACGCCGCGCTGCCGCCCGAGGTGAAAATGAGTGAAAAGGAAGCGGAGAAATTGATCCGCACCCATGTGGAAGAGAAATTTGAAAACTGCTTTGCAGTGGTGCGTATCGACCGGTTTTTCTTATAAAAAAGATATGACAGAAGGAAGACGACATGAAGATAAGAGATTATTTGGAGAAAGAAAAGATCATCTGCGACGGCGCGTTCGGCACTTTTTATGCAACTCTTGACAGGGAGACAAGGATTCCGGAGCAGGGAAATACGGAGCATCCGGAAGTGGTGCGGGAGGTTCACCGTCAATATCTGGAGGCCGGAGCGAGGCTGATCCGTACAAATACATTTGCATCCAACACGCAGGCGCTTGGAGTGAGTGAGAAAAAGCTTCTCGACAATATACGGGCGGGCTGCCGGAATGCGAGGATGGCAGTGCAGGATTTCTGTCAGAGATATCCGGAGCTTGAGGGAAAGATTTTCATTGCCGGAGATATGGGGCCGATGGCGGGTATGGAGTCCGGGGATGCGGATGTGGAAGAGGAGTACAAAAAGATCTGCCGGACATTTGTCGGGGAAGGCGCGGATATCCTTGTATTTGAGACGATGCCGGATTTCCACGGGATTGAGGCGGCGATCCGTGAAATAAAGAAGGAGCAGGATGTCTTTATTATCGTGCAGTTCTGCGTCAATCAGTTCGGCTATACGAACACCGGATTGAGTGCGCGTCGGCTCCTTGCGCAGGCGGAAAAGATGCCGGAGGTCGACGCAGTCGGGTTTAACTGCGGCGTAGGGCCGGGGCATATGTACCGGATATTGCGGGAGCAGCATTTTCCGGCGGGGAAATATATCACGGCTCTGCCAAATGCAAGCTATCCGGGAAATATTCAGAACCGCGTCCAGTTCCAGGAGAACGAGGAATATTTTGTCTCGAAAATGCAGGCGATCGCCGGACTTGGGATCCATTTCATCGGCGGATGCTGCGGAACAAATCCGGATTATATCAGGCGTATGTCGGATTTGCTGGATGTGACCGCAGAGCAGGAAAAGCTCGCGGGAAAGCAGCCGGAAGAGAAAGAGCAGAAGCAGGAACGGGATAATTGCTTCTTTAAGGGGCGCGCCGCGGGCGGGAAAATCATCGCCGTAGAGCTTTCTCCCCCGCCGAATGCAGATCCGGAGAAGATCATGGACGCCGCCAACCTTTTGAAACGGAACGATGTGGATGTGATCACATTCCCGGATTCTCCGTCCGGGCGAACCCGTACAGATTCAATCCTGATGGCGGTCAAGGTCGCAAAAGAAACGGGTATGACAGTGATGCCCCATATTTGCTGCCGGGATAAGAATGCGATCGCTATCCGCTCGCAGCTTCTTGGCGCGCATATCAATGATGTGAAGAATTTCCTCGTTATCACAGGCGATCCGGTTCCGACACTTCTCCGTGATGATGTGAAGAGCGTTTTCAATTTTGATTCCGTTGGAATGATGAAGATCATGAACGAGATGAACCAGGAGGAATTTGCCGGGGACAGGATCGTATACGGAGGGGCGATCAACCAGAACCGTCGGAATCTGGATTTTGAGATCAAAAGAATACAGAGAAAATGCGCGGCGGGCGCGCAGTTTTTCCTGACGCAGCCGGTATTTTCGGATGAGGAAGCGGAGCGCCTGCGTCAGATCAAGGCCGGAACGGATACGAAGATCCTCTGCGGGATCATGCCGCTTATCAGCCGGCGCAATGCGCTTTTTATGAAAAATGAGATGACCGGGATCAAAGTGACGGAGGAGATCGTGGAGGAGTTTAAAGAGGGCATGACCCGCGCGGAGAATGAAGCGGTCGGAGTAAGGATCGCACGGGAAATGATCCGGAAAACAGAGGATTTCGCGGATGGATATTATTTTTCCATACCATTTCACAGAGTGTATTTATTAGAAGAAATATTGAGATAAAATGCTTTGGAGGACTGAGGCGGCGATGATATGCGCCCTTTCTTCCTCCAAAGCTGTAAGAAGAAAGTGAAAAATGTCAATAAAATGAAAAGAAACTGTAAAAAAATTGTGAATTTCATTAATTGCACAGGAAATCAGAGAATTGTATAATGGGAATGGATCTGATTAAAATGACAGATTCCATTATGCAGGCGGATATGGCGGAATTGGCAGACGCGCCAGATTTAGGTTCTGGTGGGAACACCCGTGCAGGTTCAAGTCCTGTTATCCGCAGTT
>CAZPXF010000123.1:0-4516 GCA_964590945.1 uncultured Lachnospiraceae bacterium
CCCTGTGATCAGGCTATCATCAAATGTAATCTCAATCATGATACTTCATACCTCCTATAACGTTTTGTTTTATTATAGCTCTTTTACCCGGAGAAATCATCCCTTATTTTATTATTTTGACAACTCATAGCGAAAAGAAACCTCCACCGGAGCTTCCTTTTCTTGTCTGGCAACGAAAAAAAGCAGGAAGCCTTTGAAATCGGGCTTCCCACTTTTTAATGCTCATGCGGAAGATGGGACTTGAACCCACACGGCACGAATGCCACAAGATCCTTAGTCTTGCTCGTCTGCCAGTTCCGACACTTCCGCTCAGACACTTGTATATAATACTATCTTAAGAAAAAAATGTCAATAATTTTTTGAAATAAAAAAGGAAATTTGTAAAAAACACAGTATACTATTTATATGTGATCTGTAAAGAAGGAATCTGGATCAGAAAGAGAGGACTGTAATGACGATCAGGGAGATGCTGGAACAGCGTGAGATAGAGACACTGAGTCCGTTTGCGATGATGAGCCGGAACTCCGCCGGACGTGACCGTGAAGAGCCGCAGTGCGATCTGCGCCCTGTTTTCCAGAGGGATCGGGACCGGATCCTGCACTGCAAGTCGTTTCGGCGGCTGAAGCATAAGACGCAGGTCTTTCTGGATCCTTTGGGAGATCATTACCGCACGAGACTTACGCATACGCTGGAGGTTTCACAGAATGCAAGGACGTTGGCGAAGGCATTGCGTCTGAACGAGGATCTTGTCGAGGCCATAGCGCTGGGACATGATCTTGGACATACGCCTTTTGGACATGCAGGGGAGCGGGCGCTCAACAATGTATGTCCCCACGGATTTGAACACAATGAACAGAGTGTGCGCGTAGTTGAGGTGCTTGAGAAAAAGGGGGAAGGACTGAATCTGACCGTTGAGGTTCGGGACGGGATCAGGAACCATCAGACGAGAGGCAAGCCGAAGACACTGGAGGGCAAGATCGTACGGCTTTCGGATAAGATCGCATACATCAACCATGACATTGACGATGCAGTCCGGGGCGGGATCATCACGGAGGATGATATTCCGCTGGAGCTTCGCAGGACACTGGGGTTCAGCCTGAGGGAGCGGCTGAATACGATCATACATGATATTATCATGCAGAGTACGGGACAGCCGGACGTCAGGATGTCGGAGGAGATTTCCGGGGCTGTAAAGGAGCTGCGGGAGTTCATGTTCCGGAACGTCTATTTGAATCCGAAGGCGAAGTCGGAGGAGAGTAAGGCGGAGAAGATGGTCATCGAGCTGTATAAGCATTACATGAAAAATCCGGGTCTGATGCCGCAGGAATATCAAATGCTGATAGAACGTGATGGAAAAGAGCAGGCGGTCTGCGATTATATTGCAGGAATGACGGATTCCTATGCGGTCGGCCAGTTTCAGAATATATTTATACCAAAATCCTGGAGTGTGTAAGATGTTTTATTCAGATGATATAGTGGAGGAAGTCCGCACGCGGAATGATATCGTGGATGTGATTTCCGGGTATGTGAAGCTGGTGCGGAAGGGAAGCTCTTATTTCGGGCTGTGTCCGTTCCACAGCGAGAAGTCCCCTTCCTTTTCGGTGAGCAGACAGAAGCAGATGTACTATTGCTTCGGCTGCGGAGCGGGGGGCAATGTTTTCACATTTTTAATGGAGTATGAGAAGTTCACATTTGTGGAGGCGCTGAAGTTTCTGGCCGACCGGGCGGGGATCAAGCTTCCGGAAGAGGAATATTCGCAGGAGGCGAGGGCGAAGGCCGATCTGCGCAATACGATCCTTGCGATCAACAAGGAAGCGGCGAAATATTACTATGCGCAGCTTCGGGGGCCGCAGGGGCGGCAGGCGATGGAATATTTAAAGGGCAGGAACCTCAGTGATGAGATGATGAGGAGCTTCGGCCTTGGATTTTCAAGCAAATACAGCAACGACCTGTCGGGATATTTGAAAAAGAAGGGATACACGGATGAACAGCTCAAGGCTGCCGGACTTGTCAATATAGATGAGAAGCACGGCATGTATGACAAGTTCTGGAACCGGGTCATGTTCCCGATCATGGACGTCAACAACCGCGTCATCGGATTCGGCGGACGCGTGATGGGGGACGCCAAACCAAAATACCTCAATTCTCCGGAGACTCCGGTATTTGATAAGGGCCGGAATCTGTATGGACTCAATCTTGCGAGAAAGAGCAGGCGTCCGTATTTTCTCTTGTGCGAAGGATATATGGATGTAATCTCGCTTCACCAGGCGGGGTTTGATAATGCGGTCGCTTCGCTTGGAACGGCGCTTACGATGGGACATGCGATGCTTTTGAAGCGGTATGTGAGCGAGGTGTACCTGACATACGACAGCGACGAAGCCGGTACCAGGGCTGCGCTTCGGGCAGTTCCGATCCTGAAAGAGGTCGGAATCCCGGCCAGGGTGATCCGGATGGATCCGTATAAGGATCCGGATGAATTTATCCAGAACCTTGGGGCGGAGGCGTTTGAGGAGCGGATTGAGAAGGCGCACAATGGATTTTTGTTCAGCCTTGAGATGCTGGAACGGGATTATGATATGCATTCCCCGGAGGGAAAGACGGCATTTTTCCGCGAGGTAGCGAAAAGGCTTACCCAGTTTGAGGAGGAGCTGGAACGAAATAATTATATAGAGGCCGCGGCCGGACAATATGGAATCGGGGCGGAGAGCCTGCGGAAGCTGGTGACCAGGATTGCGGTTGAGCAGGGAATGGCAAAGCCGGTATCAAGGCCCAAAAAGCCGGGAGCAAATGCTGCGGACAGAGCGGAGAAGGAGGATGGGGTCATCCGGGCGCAGAAGGTGCTTCTGACGGAAATGGCTTCGCATCCGGAACTGTTTTCACAGATCAGGGATTTCATACGGCCGGAGGATTTTACGACAGAACTGTACCGTCAGGTTGCGGAGATGCTTTACGAACAATATGAGCACGGCGAGCTTGCACCGGCGGCGATCCTGGATGCATTTTCGGATGAACAGACGCACCGTCAGG
This sequence comes from uncultured Lachnospiraceae bacterium, assembly GCA_964590945.1. Lineage (GTDB taxonomy): Bacteria > Bacillota > Clostridia > Lachnospirales > Lachnospiraceae > CAZPXF01. Next base: position 3,028 of record CAZPXF010000123.1, read on the forward strand.
TGGCGGCGCTGTTTCATACAGAGGTCAAGGCGATCAACACGCCGATGGAGCAGGAGAAAGCGTGGAAGGACGTTATTTTGCGCGTCAAGAGAAACAGTATTGAAGAGGCTTCGAAACGATTGGAACCGACAGATTTGAAGGGGCTGCAGATGATCATGGAGAGTAAACGGAAATTACAGGATCTGGAAGCGCTGCATATTTCTGTTAATTAAGGATAAAATATAAGCAAGTTATGGAAGGATGGACATTGCATGGAAGCAAACGTAATGGCGAAATTTGAAGAAAAACTGAAAGAACTGGTTGCCCTTGGCAAGAAGAAAAAAGGAACGCTTGAGGTTCAGGAGGTCAATGACTTTTTCCACGATACCGAACTGAACACCGAGCAGATGGAGAAGGTTTACGAATATCTGGAGAATAATAATGTCGACGTCCTCAGAATCCACAATGACTCCGAGGAGGAACACCTGCTTCTTGAGAAGGATGATGACGTGGAGGAAGTGGATATTGAAAAGATCGACCTGTCCGTGCCGGACGGGGTCAGCATTGAAGATCCGGTTCGTATGTATCTGAAGGAGATCGGTAAGGTGCCGCTTCTGACGGCGGAGGAAGAGATCGAGCTTGCCAAGAGAATGGAGCAGGGGGATGAGGAAGCCAAGAAGCGTCTTGCAGAAGCAAACCTTCGTCTTGTTGTAAGTATTGCAAAGAGGTATGTAGGAAGAGGAATGCTGTTTCTGGATCTGATCCAGGAGGGCAACCTTGGTCTTATCAAAGCAGTTGAGAAGTTTGATTATACAAAAGGATATAAATTCAGTACGTATGCAACGTGGTGGATTCGCCAGGCCATCACGCGCGCGATCGCTGATCAGGCAAGAACCATCCGTATCCCTGTCCACATGGTAGAGACGATCAACAAGCTGATCCGTGTGTCCCGCCAGCTTTTGCAGGAACTCGGGCGCGAACCTACGCCGGAGGAGCTCGCGGAAGTCATGGACATGCCTGTGGACAGAGTCCGTGAAATTCTGAAGATATCACAGGAACCTGTTTCCCTCGAAACTCCGATCGGCGAGGAGGAGGACAGCCATCTTGGCGATTTCATTCAGGATGATAACGTACCCGTTCCGGCAGAAGCAGCCGCATCCGCACTTCTGCGCGAGCAGTTAAGTGAGGTTCTTGACACACTCACAGAAAGAGAACAGAAAGTGCTTCGGCTGCGCTTTGGTATGAACGACGGACGAGCACGAACATTGGAGGAAGTCGGCAAAGAATTTGACGTAACAAGAGAGCGTATCCGTCAGATCGAAGCAAAAGCGCTCCGCAAGCTCCGCCACCCAAGCCGCAGCAGAAAACTAAGGGACTACCTGGATTAACAATCAGCAGTGCGCCGCCGACTCTGAAACAGCGTGTATGCTTGCATACAAAAGCTGTTTCAGAGTCGGCGGCATAGGGCGGACGCCCTCCATCGAGATGAAGCGAAGCGGAATCGAGATGG
>CAZPXF010000124.1:0-4447 GCA_964590945.1 uncultured Lachnospiraceae bacterium
GCTTTCTGAGTGCGTTGTGGAGATGGAAGATGAGGATGTCGTAGACGTTGCGCAGGAATATCTGGACGCGGGGTATCCGGCGTTTGACGGCATCATGGAAGGCCTCGTAGACGGAATGAATAAGGCCAGCGACCTTTACGATGAAGAGGAATATTTTGTAACCGACGTATTGCTTTGTTCGGATGCGATGTATGCAGGTCTGGATGTGCTGCGTCCGCATCTGCCGGAGGAGGATGGAAGCGAGGTCAGGCATAAGGTTGTGATCGGCGTTGTGGAGGGCGATACGCATGATATTGGAAAGAACCTTGTTAAGATCATGATGGACACGGCCGGATTTGAGATGTATGATCTGGGAAGGGACGTTCCGCTGGACAATTTTGTGGACAAGGCTGTTGAGGTCGGCGCTTCTATCATTTGCATGTCCACGCTGATGACGACGACGATGGGCGGAATGCGGACAGTGATCGAGAAGCTGAATGAGCGTGGGATCCGCGACCGGTTCAAGGTTATGATCGGCGGAAGTCCGATTTCGCAGAAATACTGTGATGAGATCGGGGCGGACGCATATACTGCAAATGCGGTGGAAGCAGTGAAGGCCGCGAAGGAGCTTGTAGGGATAGCATAGAATTTCAGGAGGGCAGACGAAATGACCGAAAAAGAACGATTGCTTAAAACGTTTCATCATGAGGAGGTGGACAGGCAGCCCTGTATTTGTCCGGGCGGAATGATGAATATGATCACAACAGATCTGATGAAGCTGTCCGGCGTGAAATGGCCGGACGCCCACACAGACGCGCAGATGATGGCAGACCTGGCGGTCGCCAGCTATGAAAATGGATGCTTTGAGAATGTCGGAGTTCCGTTTTGTATGACGATCGAGGCGGAATCTCTGGGCGCGCAGGTGACGATGGGGACGGAAATCTTTGAGCCGCATGTGACAGGATATGCCATTGATTCTGTGATGGAGTGGCAGCAGTTAAAACCGGCCGATCTTAGCAAAGGAAGGTCGAAGGTTGTATTGGATGCGATCCGGATTCTGAAGGAGAAGGATTTAAGCGTGCCGATCATCGGCAATATCACCGGACCGATCAGTACCGCAAGTTCTGTCATGGAACCGGTCCGTTTCTATAAGGATCTGCGCAAGCACCGGAAGGAAGCGCATGAATATATGACATTTGTCACGGAGCAGATCATTATTTTTGCAAAGGCAATGCTCGAGGCCGGGGCGGACGTGATCGCGATATCCGATCCAAGCGGGACAGGAGAAATCCTGGGGCCGAAGTTTTTCGAAGAGTATGCGGTGAGGTACCTGAATATGATCCTGGAGGCGCTGCCGGAGGAGAAGCTTGGAACGATCGTCCATATCTGCGGACAGATGAAGAGCGTGTACAAGCAGATCGATATGGTGCACAGCGACGCGTTAAGCTTCGATTCCGTTGTTCCGATGCCGGAGGCAAGGAAGAATCTTGGGGATCGTGTGCTCATGGGAAATGTCAGCACCTATGCGCTGGAATTTGGCAGTCCGGAGAAGGTTTCGCAGCTCACAAAATATTGTGCGGCAAATGGTTCCAATATCATTTCCCCGGCGTGCGGGCTCGGAACAAAATCACCGATCGTAAATATTCAGGCGATCCTGAAAACATTGAAAGAAAATGAGGTATCGGCCAATGCCTGGACTTAGAGTGCTGCCATCGGGAAGAGAATATGAATATAAAGCCGGAGGATCCCTTTTGGAGATCCTCCTTGCTGAAAAAATATTTGTGGATAATCCGTGCAACGGAAAGGGAGTTTGCGGGAAATGCCGCGTCCGTATCTTAAACGGGGATGCTCCGGAGGCAACCGCAACGGAGAAGCAGTTGATAAAAGGGGGCGATCTGGCGGCGGGAGTGCGTCTTTCCTGCCTTGTAAAGCCGGATGCGGATATGGAGATCGAGCTTCTTCAAAAGGAGCGGAAGCATGAAGTGCTGACCAGCGGCTATATGCCGGATTTTGCCTTTGACCGTGATATAGAAAAAAGGCTTGTGGAGATCAGGAAGCCGACCTTAAATGACCAGACTCCGTTTGAAGACCAGATCCGTAATCAGCTTGGCGTTGAGAAGATATCTTTTTGCACGCTTGCATCCGGAAGGTTCATACCGGGAACGGCTACGGTCGTCCTGCATGGAGACGAGGTCATTCAGGTGGAGCATGGAGATACCACGGACGTTCTTTATGGAGTCGCGATCGATATCGGGACGACGACGGTCGTCTGTTCCCTTATCGATATGCTGACCGGGGAAGAACTGGCGAATGCTTCGATGATCAATGCGCAGAAGCATTTCGGCCTGGACGTGCTTACGAGGATCACATATGAGCTGGAGCATCCGGAGGATGGCATTCAAAAGCTTCAAACGGCGATCGTGGATTCGATCAATGATATGATCGCTGATATCTGCAGGCAGGCAGGGATTCAGAAAGAACAGATCTATGAGATCACTGTGGGAGCAAATTGTACGATGATGCACATGCTGCTCGGCGTGGACGCGACTCCGATCGGAAAGGCGCCGTATGCGCCGATGTTTGTAAAGGCCAGGGATATTCCGGCTGCCGGGATTGGCATTGAGGCTGCAAAGGGCGCAAGACTCTACTGCCTTCCTTCCGTATCCGCCTACATCGGCGCGGATATTGTGGCGGGGGCATATGTATGTAATCTGAAAGAGGAAAATGGAAACGTCCTTTTTATCGATATCGGGACGAATGGAGAGATCGTTTTATCCAATCACGGCAGGCTTTTGTGCTGCTCCTGCGCGGCAGGGCCGGCTTTGGAAGGAATGAACATCAGCTCCGGTATGCGCGCGGCGGAGGGCGCTATCGAGGATGTAAAAATAACGGAAGACGGCGTTGCGCTTAAGGTCATCGGGGATGAAGAGCCGACCGGCATCTGCGGAAGCGGGATCCTTGCCGTGGTGAAGGAGCTCTTAAGAACAGGACTGGTGCGGAAGCAAGGCGCATTTATCAAGCTCAATAAGCTGGATGAGAGCGACTACCGCTTTAAGCTGATGCAGGAAAATGACAGAAAGCGCGAGTTTATCCTGAGCGGGTCACCGGAGAAGCTTCTGATCACGCAGGGCGATATCCGGCAGGTACAGTTGGCCAAGGGAGCCATTTTGTCAGGCTTTATCGCGCTTCTTAAAAAGGCCGGGATCGAGATGAAGGATCTCGATAAGGTAATGATCGCAGGACAGTTCGGCGCGCATCTGCCGTCCGACAGCCTTACGGGAACGGGGATCCTTCCGGAGGAGGTCGGGGACAGGCTTGTGTACGTAGGGAATTCCTCCAGAACCGGAGCTTATATGGCTCTGATGTCCGCAAAGGTAAAGCGCGGGATGGAAGAACTTGCGCACTATATGGATTATATGGAGCTTGGGGCGACAGAAGGATATGAACGGTTATTTTCGGATTGTCTTATATTTCCGGATTTTTCAAAGCAGCAGTAAGATTTTAGAGTGAGCGGTAATCTTTTACCCGAAAGACAGGTGAATATTATGGCAGATATTAAGGATTTTAAATGTACGTATGATAATTCGGCGGGGATCACCGGGGAAGTCACGGAGGGGCTGAACCTGAAATTTCCGGACGTACATTTTCAGAGCGATATGATGGTGACGCTTTCCAGGGCGCTAAAGGAGCACGACGGGGCGGCGGTATGCGAGATGCCGTTTTGCCATACCGTGGAGGCGGATGCGATGGGCGGAAAAGTAAATTATGGAAATGAGATCACAGGCCCCCGCGCAAAGGAATATATTTGCACTTCGGTCGAGGAGCTTTTGGAGCTTCCCGGGATCGATTTTTCAACGGGGCGCATCCATGAGGTCCTTCTTGCCTGCAAGAAACTGGAGGAAGAAGGGGAGCATGTCGTGCTGGAGATCTCAGGGCCATTTACGATCATGAACGTCCTGATCGATCCGAAGTATGTATTTAAGGCGATGCGGAAAAAGCCGGAGCTTATGAAGGAGGTATTCTGGAAATTCGGAAATGAAGTCCTGAAATTCGTGGAAGAGGGCAAGAAAGCGGGAGTGGAGCTTGTCAGCTATGCGGATTCCTCAGGAGGGTTAAATATCCTGGGGCCGAAGATGGCGGAACAGGTCGTCGATCTGTTTACCTGTGAATTTGTAAAGAAGCTCCGGGATCTTGCGGACGAGCATATGATGATCCTTCTGTGTCCGAAGACGACATTTGCCCTCCTTGGAACGGATAAGGCAAAGTTCAGGGATATCGAGCTTCCGGAGGTCATGAATTACGGGGAAGCCTGCATTTCCATGATCGGAAAGGCGAAAATCGCGGGACAGATGTGTATTAAAAATACGCATTATATGTTGAAAAACCAGTTGTTTAAAGAGGTTGTGATTTTGTAGTCGGAAAGGATGATGGGTTTATGATGACAAAGAGAGAGGCCGTTAAAGCCATA
>CAZPXF010000125.1:0-4275 GCA_964590945.1 uncultured Lachnospiraceae bacterium
TTTAATTTTCCTGTTCCTGTCTTTTTGAATCTCTTTGCAGCTGCTCTGCTTGTTTTCATTTTTGGCATGATTCATCCTCCTTAATCTCTTCTAGCGTTTCTCCGCCAAAGTCATACTCATGTTTCTTCCTTCGAGTTTTGCAGGTTTCTCAACAACAGCTACATCCTTCATCAGAACAGCAAAATCATCAAGAATATGCTTTGTCTGCTGTACATGCGCCATCTCTCTGCCTCGAAAACGCAGGGTTACTTTTACTTTGTTACCCTTCTGAATGAATTTCTTTGCGTTATTCACTTTCGTATTCAGATCGTTGGTATCGATATTTGGTGATAACCGCACTTCTTTCACTTCAACGGTTTTCTGCTTTTTTCTGGCATCCTTTTCTTTTCTTGCCTGTTCATATCTGTACTTACCGTAATCGATAATCTTACAAACCGGCGGCTTCGCCGTCGGGGCAATCTTCACCAGATCCAGCTCTGCTTCTCTGGCATGCTGCATAGCTTCCCTTGCAGACATAATGCCAAGCTGTTCTCCGTCAGGCCCAATTAATCGGACTTCCCTGTCTCTGATCTGTTCGTTAATCATTAAATTGCTAATAGTAGTGCACCTCCAAATAAAAAAGTGAATAGCAAAGACTACCCACTTAATATCATAACTCAAAAGAACTTGCAAACAGCGGTTCTTCGTATGTTCAATATTTACCATAGTCACGCGATTGTGCTAAGGTGAGAGTGGATACTCTTCTTTCTTTTTGTTTCATACGGAAAGAATCATAACATACGAAAACCTCTGCGTCAAGTTTTTTTAATTATTTTCTGCTGATTTTCTGCCGATCCGTATTTCATAAATTCCATTGTCTATCGCTTCAGGTATTCCTCAACGTAAGCATACGTTTCCTTTGCCAGCGCCAGTCCTTCTGATTCATAGCGGCTCAGCTTTCCTTCCACTTCCATTTTCAGAAGCTGATCTTTCAAAAGACGCGTGTTGATCAGCACATTGAGTTTCGCTCCCTTTAAGGCTGCCTCGCAGAGCGCAGCGCCAACCCCGGCGTCGCTGACTGCGATACGGGAACCGATCTCAGCGTAACGCCTGAGAAGCCGCAGGGCCTTCACAGACTTTTCCGCGATCTCAAGCGGCGTCATCGTGGCGTCTACAAGAGCCGCCTGAAGGACACGCTCCTTCTCCGCCCTTTCCTCCTCCGTCTCCTTCGGCATTCCATATGCCTGCGATAACGGATAAAATGCATCCGCGTCCTTCTGGATCAGCTCCATAAGCTCACCCTGCAATTTCCCGGACGCCGCAAGAAGAAACTGTATCTCTTCTTCCACTTCCGCATACTTTTTCTTCCCGGCCGTCAGATTGCCGACCATACTCCCAAGGGCAATCCCAAGCGCGCCCACATAGGCCGAGGCGCCTCCGCCGCCTGGAACCGGAGCCTTCGTTGATAACGCTTCTGCAAATTCCTGTATACTCTTATCCTGCATCATAATCCTCCTGCGAAAACCTTTGCGCCGCTGCTTCAACGACCTGTCCGATGAGCAGCGTTGTTGTGATCGCGCCGATCCCTCCGATTGCCGGATTCAGGGCGCGAACCTTGCCGGACACATCCTCATAATCTACGTCGCCGCACATTTTCCCGGTCTCCGGATCTTCATTGATCCCGACGTCGATGACAATCTGTCCTTCTGTAAAATAGGAGCTGTCAAAAAATTTCGGCCTGCCGATCGCCGCAACGACGATATCGGCTTTCTTTGTAATCTCGCGCATATCCTTTGTCCGGGAATGGCAAATCGTAACCGTGCAGTTCTCATCCAGGAGAAGCATGGCAAGCGGCTTCCCGACAACAAGACTTCGCCCGACAACGACAACATGCGCGCCGGAGAGCGGAATCTTATAGAATTTCAGCATCTCCACAACTGCTTTCGGCGTACACGGCACATAGCCCTTGCTCTTCCCCTCAAAAACCCGCACCAGATTTTCTCTGGACATACAGTCTACATCCTTTTCCGGGGAAATGCTTTCGTTCGCCGCCTCCGCATCGATTCCTTTCGGAAGCGGGCGAAAGAGCATAATCCCGTGAACGTCCGCTTCCGCGTTCGCTTTCTGAATCTCAGCGATCAGCTCTTCCTGCGAAATGCCGGTCGGCATTTCCGCCACTTCCGCCAGCACGCCAAGCTTTTCGCAATTCTTTACAATGCTTTTTTCATAGGACAGATCATCCTCCCGCGCTCCCACGCGGAGAATCTTTATCTTTGGATAGACTCCACCCGCTTTCAACGCCGCTGTCTTATCCCTGATCTGCTCTTTTAACCTGTCCGCCACCGGTTTCCCGGCTAATACTCTGGTCTCCGCCATCTGCTTTCGTCCCTTCCTGCATATTATTTATGATAATCCGATGATCGTTCCGTCCGGAAGAATGTCCATTCCATTTGCCGCCGGTACTTTCGGAAGTCCCGGCATCGTCATAATGGAACCCGTAAGCGCAACGACAAATCCGGCTCCCGCAGATACCTTCACCTCCCGAACCGTAATCCGGAAATTCTGCGGCGCTCCAAGAAGCTTCTCATCATCGGAAAATGAATACTGCGTCTTTGCCATACAGATCGGAAGCTTGTCATAGCCGAGCCTCGTCAGGTCCCTGATCTGATTCTGTGCAGATGCTGTGAAATCCACATCGTCCGCACGATAAATCTCTTGTGCGATCGTGCGTATTTTATTCTCAATGGTATCTGTCTCGTCATATAACGGCCGGAAATCAGCCTCTCCCTTCTCACAGATCTCCACAACCTTCCGTGCAAGCTCGATTCCGCCCTCGCTGCCTTTTGCAAATACCTCAGAAAGCACAACATCGACTCCCTTTTCGGCGCAGCGCTCTCTTAAAAGCTCCAGCTCCTTGTCTGTGTCCGCCGGGAAACGGTTGATCGCAACAACAACAGGCACATGATATTTCTGGAGGTTCTCAATATGCCGGGTCAGGTTCACGATCCCCTTCTCCAAAGCCTCCAGATCCTCACGCTCCAATTCCTTTTTGGAAAGTCCGCCGTTCATCTTAAGCGCACGTACCGTCGCCACAAGAACGGTCGCCGACGGCTTCAGCCCTGCGAAACGGCACTTAATGTCGTAAAATTTCTCTGCTCCAAGGTCGGCGCCAAATCCCGCCTCTGTGATGACATAATCTCCAAGCTTCATGGCAACCTTCGTCGCCATAACAGAGTTACAGCCATGGGCGATATTTGCAAATGGGCCGCCATGGATAAATGCCGGCGTATTCTCTAACGTCTGTACAAGGTTCGGCTTGATCGCATCCTTCAAAAGGAGCGCCATTGCTCCGGTCGCGTTCAGATCACCCGCCGTAACAGCCTCGCCATCCACATTATAAGCGACAACCATGCGCGACAGACGGTCTTTCAGATCCTCCATGCTCGTAGCCAGACACAGGATCGCCATGATCTCAGATGCAACAGTGATGTCAAAGCCACTCTCGCGGACAACGCCGTCCGCCTTTTTCCCAAGGCCGATCACAATGTGGCGAAGCGCCCGGTCATTCATATCCATAACACGCTTCCAGACAATCTTTTTCTCAACAATCCGAAGCGCATTGCCCTGATGGAGATGATTGTCCAGCATCGCCGCAAGCAGATTGTGCGCGGATGTAATAGCATGAAAATCCCCTGTAAAATGAAGGTTGATATCTTCCATCGGAACAACCTGCGCATAGCCGCCGCCTGCCGCTCCGCCCTTAATGCCAAAGCACGGTCCGAGTGAAGGCTCGCGCAGGGTCGTGATCGTCTTCTTTCCAATCTTGTTCAACGCCATGGAAAGTCCGACATTTGTCGTCGTCTTGCCCTCACCTGCCGGCGTCGGGTTGATCGCCGTAACGAGAACAAGTCTGGCGTCCGGCCTGTCCTTCAAACGCTCCAGCGTATCCAGGCTGATCTTCGCCTTATACCTGCCGTACTGCTCCAGCTCTTCCTCCGGAATATCCAGATACCTTGCAATGTCTGTGATCGGTTTCATCTTCGCTTCCTGAGCGATCTGTACATCTGTCTTCATAATCTTACCTCCAACTATTTTAAATCCTGTTGTTCTTATCCTTCCGATACTGCCAGAATATATGGTTAAAAAGACCGCCAAGGCACTTTCATTGCCCAGACGGTCGGCTTCTCTTCCGTCATACTTCCCATGGTCAATTCCACTTCCGTCAGTCGTATGATGGTTCTATATTATCGGACTTTCCCGGAAATGTCAACCAAAGTTTCAACGATTTCATTTGGC
>CAZPXF010000126.1:0-4039 GCA_964590945.1 uncultured Lachnospiraceae bacterium
CTGGTGGACGGCAAATGTCCGGACTGCGGCCGTGAGGTGAAGAAAGCGAAGGAGGAAGCGTATTTCTTCAAAATGAGCAAATATGCGGACCGCCTCATCGACCATATCAATACGCATCCGGAGTTTATCCAGCCGGTGTCCAGAAAGAACGAGATGATGAACAATTTCCTTCTTCCGGGGCTTCAGGATCTGTGCGTATCCCGTACCTCTTTCAAATGGGGCATTCCGGTAGATTTTGATCCGAAGCATGTTGTCTATGTATGGCTGGATGCACTGACCAACTATATCACCGGTATCGGATATGATGCAGAAGGCAATTCCACGGAGCAGTTTAACAAGTACTGGCCGGCGGACCTTCACCTGATCGGCAAGGATATCATCCGCTTCCATACGATCTACTGGCCGATCTTTTTGATGGCGCTGGATATCCCGCTCCCAAAGCAGGTATTCGGGCACCCGTGGCTTCTTCAGGGCGAGGGAAAGATGAGCAAATCCAGAGGAAACGTTCTCTACGCGGATGAGCTTGTTGATTTCTTCGGAGTGGATGCGGTTCGTTATTTTGTACTTCATGAAATGCCGTTTGAAAATGACGGTGTGATCTCGTGGGAGCTGATGGTTGAAAGATTGAATTCCGATCTTGCGAATACGCTTGGCAACCTTGTGAATCGTACGATCTCCATGACAAATAAATATTTTGGCGGAAGCGTTACAGATAAGGGCGCGGCAGAGGATGTCGACGCGGATCTGAAAGCAGTCGCAGCGCGTACGCCGGAGATAGTAGAAGCCAGGATGAATGAGCTTCGCGTGGCGGACGCTATCACGGAGATATTCAACCTCTTCAAACGCTGCAATAAGTATATCGATGAGACTATGCCGTGGGCGCTTGCAAAGGACGAGGACAAAAAGGATCGTCTTGAGACCGTTCTGTGGAACCTGATCGACAGCATTTCCAGGGGGGCGGAGCTTCTTTCCTCCTTCATGCCGGAGACGTCGGAGAAGATCCTTGCCCAGCTAAACGGCGGAAATGTAACAGATCGGCCGGAGATCCTTTTTGCACGCCTGAAGCTTGACGAGGTTATGGAGAAGGTGGAAGCGCTTCATCCGCAGAGGCCGGAAGAAGCGGAAGCAAAGGAAGAGGAGCCGGTGATCGATATTGAGCCGAAGGAAGAGATCACATTTGACGATTTCACGAAGATGCAGTTTCAGGTGGGCGAGATCATCGCCTGTGAGGCAGTTAAGAAATCCAAAAAGCTTCTCTGTTCACAGGTGAAGGTCGGAAGTCAGGTAAAACAGATTGTTTCCGGAATCCGTAAATACTACTCGCCTGAGGAGATGGTAGGCAAGAAGGTTATGGTTCTTGTGAACTTAAAGCCTGCGAAGCTTGCAGGAGTCCTCTCTGAGGGGATGCTTCTGTGCGCAGAGGATGCGGAGGGCAACCTTTCTCTTGTGACGCCGGAGAAGGAGATGCCTGCCGGAGCGGAGATCTGCTGATGATTTTCGATACGCATGCACATTATGATTCGGAACAGTTTGATATGGATCGGGAGGAGCTTTTAAAGAGCCTCCCGGAGCAGAATGTCGGAACGGTTATCAATGTCGGCGCAACGCTGGAGGGGTGCCGCGCTTCGCTGGAACTCGCGGAGAAATATCCGTATATCTACGCGGCGGTCGGCGTGCATCCGGATGAGGTTGGGGCGCTGAACGAGGAAACATTTTCCTGGCTTCGCAAGGCGGCGCAGGAGCCTAAGGTCGTTGCTGTAGGGGAGATTGGCCTGGATTACCACTGGAACGTCGAGCCGCAGGAGGTGCAGAAGCAGTGGTTTATCCGCCAGCTTGCGCTTGCGCGGGAGCTGAAGCTCCCGGTGAATATTCACAGCCGCGACGCCGCGCAGGATACGATGGATATTATGAAGGAACATGCGAAGGGTCTTCGCGGGATCATTCACTGTTATTCTTATTCAAAGGAGATGGCGGAGGAATATGTGAAGATGGGATTCCACATTGGAATAGGCGGAGTCGTCACATTTAAAAACTCTAAGAAGCTTAAAAGCGTCGCATCCGCGATCCCGCTTGAGCGTATCGTGCTTGAGACGGACTGCCCGTACATGGCTCCGACGCCGCACCGCGGCAAACGGAACCATTCCGGTTATATTGATCTTACAGCGGCAGAGATCGCCGCACTTCGCGGTATTACAAAAGAAGAAGTGATCGCGGCGACTGAGCGGAATGCGCAGGAACTGTTTCCAAAGACAAAGATTATTTTTGCACAAGACTCTTCCTCCATACATTTGTCCGCACATATATAAATCCGATCGGCACCGACGCAAACGGCGCGATCATACATGCCAGATAGATTCCCGGAAGACCCATTGCCTGTTCCAAAAGGACAACGAGGATCACGCGCACAAGAATACAGTTGACAAAAGAGCTGATCATGACGATCAGCGTATGTCCGGCTCCGGTCATAAGGCCGTGATAGGTCAGAAACATGGCGTAAAAGACCTGGCCGATCATTTCTATCCGGAGATTCAGCACGGCGGCATCAAGAACGGCAGGGTCGTTTGTAAAGAAGGCTGCGAGAAACGGCGCTGCAATTTCTACAAATATCGTCAGCACAACAGCGGTGGCTACAGCGATCTGCATCGCCTTATGAAGCACCTCTTTGGTGCGATCAAAAAGCCCTGCGCCGAGGTTTTGCGCGACCATAGTGGAGGTTCCGGTGGACATGGCGGAAAGCACAAGCTGGCAGGTGTCCTTGATCTTGATGCTGACCCCGTTTCCTGCAGATACATCAACCCCGTAGTGGTTGATGAAATATGTAACGACAAGCCATGAGATTGCCGCGATCGTCATCTGCAAAGCTGTCGGAATTCCAAGATGCAGAATGCTGAAAAGCTTTTCCTTCATGATCGCCATATTGGAAAGCCGGAGGCCGTATACATCCGGACTTTTTAAGACAAGCGCCAGCGCCAACAGGAAGGAAACAGCCTGGGAAAGCATTGTAGCAAGGGCGGCTCCGGCAACTCCCATGTGCATAGCGCCCATCATGACCAGATCCAAAACGATATTAATGATAGAAGAAGTCATGATGATGCGGAACGGACTTTGGGAATCGCCCATGGCCCGCAGAATGGCGCTAAGGCCGTTGTAACCCCAGATAAATAGAAATCCGACTGCGCAGATCTTCAGGTAAATGGTTGCTTCGTCGAGGGCGGGCGCCTCCAGTACGATCAAAAGCGGGCGGCCAAAGATCCACATGACAACTGCGAAGACGATACCGAGTATCATGCAGAGGGTAAAGAGCGTGCGGACGGAATCCTTCTGGCCCTTTTCATTTTTGGCTCCAAAATACTGTCCGATCAGAATATTTCCGCCGACAGATAACCCAATGGCAATCTTTGTAATAAGGTTCATAACCTGACTGGAATTGTTGATTGCTGAAATACCGACGCTTCCAACCGTATGCCCGGCGATCAGAAGATCGGCGATACTGTATACAGACTGCAAAAGGCTTGTCGCAATGAGCGGAAGCGCGTAAGCGATCAGCAGGCGTGTGACATTGCCCTGAGTAAGATCCATTGTTTTTTTCTTCATTATCATCCACTTCCCTTATATTTCCTGATAACGGATTGCTCTGTAAGATGAGCGCCGTCAATCCTCATTTTAGCGAATGAAAATAAAAGTAACAATATTTATTTATCTATATTTTTTTTGACCGTTCAGAATAGGTTTGCACGCATTCCATGATTCTGATATGATAGAGATAATCTTGAAAGGAGCAGAATGGAGCAATGGGAATTTATCTGAATGGGAAAACGGCGGTTACACTTTACCATAATGAGAGCGTCAAGCCATATTTTGTAGATAAAACCAGAATGCTGGAGGAATTAATACCTCTTATTTCAGAGGGGAGCAGTTATATCTGCATTACAAGACCTCGCCGATTCGGTAAAACGGTCATGGCAAATATGATTTCTGCGTTTCTTTCAAAAGGCGGCGATGCGGCGCATATCTTTGATGAATTATATATAGCAAAGAA
>CAZPXF010000127.1:0-4012 GCA_964590945.1 uncultured Lachnospiraceae bacterium
AATGGGAGCCAGTACAACGGATCATCGAATTATGGAGGCGTGCCATGAAATTGTTTCATTTGTCCGATCTGCATTTAGGAAAACGTGTGAATGAATTTTCCATGCTGGAGGACCAGGAATATATTCTTATGAAAATAATCAATATCATCGACGAGGAGACGCCGGATGCGGTACTGATCGCGGGCGATATCTACGATAAGCCGGTTCCTCCGGCAGAGGCGGTGGGATTGTTTGACGATTTTCTGTACAGACTGTCCAGACGCAGGCTTCAGGTTTTTGTCATAAGCGGCAACCACGACAGCGCCGAGAGGATCGCTTTCGGCTCCCGGCTGATGGACAGGAGCGGAATCCATCTGTCTCCGGTATATAACGGACAGATCGTTCCGATTCCTGTTGAAGATGAATTTGGTCTGGTCAATATTTATATGCTGCCATTCGTGAAGCCGGTTCATGTGCGGAGATTTTTCCCGGAGGAAGAGATCGAATCCTATACGGATGCGGTGCGCGCCGCGATCCGACACATGAAGGTGGAGCCCTCCGGGCGGAATATTCTGGTGGCGCACCAGTTTGTCACGGGCGCGGTGCGTTCAGAATCGGAGGCTGTATCCGTCGGGGGACTGGATAACGTGGACGCATCGGTGTTTGAGCCGTTTGACTACGTTGCCCTCGGACATATCCACAGACCGCAGGAGATCGGAAGGGAGACGGTGCGCTATTCAGGAACGCCGCTTAAGTATTCCTTTTCCGAGGCAAACGATGTGAAATCCATCACATGTCTGGATTTGCTGGAAAAAGGAAATGTAAAAATCCGGACGATTCCGCTGGAGGCGCGGCGTGATCTGCGGGAAATTAAGGGAAGCTATCTTGCATTGACGGCGAGATCCGGTTACGAAGGGACTAAAACAGATGATTACCTGCATATCACACTGACGGATGAGGAGGATATCCCGGATGCGATCGGAAAGCTGCGGGTGATCTATCCGAATCTGATGCGGCTGGACTACGATAACAGACGGACAAGGAGCCGCGCGAAGGCATACAGGGAAGAAACAGAGGAACAGAAATCGCCGCTTGTATTGTTTGAAGAGTTTTATGAGCTGCAGAACGGACAGCCGATGAGCGCGGAGCAGGCTGCCTTCGCAGAAAAGATCATGCGGGAGATCTGGGAGGATGAGCGATGAGACCATTACAACTGAAGTTATCCGGCTTTGGCCCTTATGCGGGGAGGATAACCATCGATTTTGAAAAGCTTGGGCAAAACGGAATATATCTGATCACCGGAGATACGGGAGCCGGAAAGACTACTTTATTTGATGCAATCACATTTGCATTGTATGGGGAGCCGAGCGGAGAGCACAGGGAGCCGTCGATGCTGCGTTCAAAATATGCGTCGCCGGAGATGCCGACAGAGGTGGAATTGACCTTTTGCCATGCGGATAAAGTGTATCTTGTAAAACGGAATCCGGAATATGAGCGCCCAAAGGCACGCGGCGCCGGAATGACGAAGGAGAGCGCAAATGCAGTTCTTATCTATCCGGACGGGCGTGCCGTGACAAAAATGAAGGATGTAAACGCAGCGGTGCGCGACATTATCGGGGTGAATCGAAACCAGTTTGCACAGATCGCAATGATCGCGCAGGGGGATTTCCTTAAGCTTCTTCTGGCGGAGACCAGGGAGAGGCAGGCGATCTTCCGGGAAATCTTTAAAACCGGATATTACCAGAGCTTTCAGGAAAGACTGAAAAATGAATCGGCCACGCTCTCCAGAGAGTGCGAGGCTGCAAAAAACAGCGTACAGCAATATATCAGCGGCGTCCTGTGCGGGGAAGAAGATGTTTTGAACATCCGGCTCAAGGCGGCGAAAAGCGGAAAGATGCTGACCGAAGAGGCGATAGAGCTGATCGGGGAAATCCTGGATCAGGATACGAAGTCGGCCGCGCGGTTGGATGAGAGGCTTCAAAAGGTGGAGAGCGAGCTCGAAGAGCTCACAAAGCTTTTCAGTAAATACGAGGAGCGGAAAAAGGCGCAGAGGGATCTGGAGGACGCTGTGCAAAAGAAAAAGGCGCAGACGTCTGTTCTCGATGAATTAAGAAAGAAACTGGAGGAAGAAAAAGGAAAACAGCCGGAGATAGATGTGCTTGCCCAAAAGAGCGCGGCAATTGAGGCGCAAATGCCAAATTATGATGCATTCGATTTCGGAAAGAAACAAATTATTTTACTGGAGAATCAAATTGTTTCCAGCAAAAAGACAGAAACAAAAGAACAAAAGCATCTGGAACTGCAAAAAGCGGAACTGGAAGAGCTGCATCAGGAGAGAAAACAGCTTGAAGATGCAGGCGAACAGTGGGAGAGGCTGAGCCGGGAAAAGGAGAATGCGACGCGGCGAAGGGCAGAGCTGCGGAAGCTGCAAGGCGAATTAGCGGAGCTGGATCATCTGCGAAAAGATCTTGCCGAAGCACAAAGGGCGTACAGGGCCGCTGCGGGATATGCGGATGAGGTACAGAAAGACTTTATGGAGATGCGGAAAGCATTCCGGGACGAGCAGGCAGGCATCATCGCCGAAGGTCTGGCAGAGGGAGAGCCTTGCCCGGTCTGCGGCTCGACGTCGCATCCCCATAAGGCAGGCAAGTCGGCCAAGGCTCCGACAGAAGCCGCAGTAAACCGGCGGGAGGAAGAAGCTGCCGATGCGCAGAGAGCAGCAAATACGGCGAGCGAGACGGCTCATGCGGGGAAGACTGCGGCCGCGATGGCGGAGAAAGCAGTAAATGAAAAGATTGCGGAACTGTTGCCGGATAGCGCGGCGGATAAGGAGATCGCGGAACTGTTGCCGGGTGGCGCATCTGCTGGAAAGGTTACGGAATTGCTCTCCGGGGCGGAGAGCCGGATCAGAGATATAGAGCGCAGGCTGCAGCTTGAAAAGAAACGCATTGAAAGACGGAAGCAGCTGGAACAGCTCATTCCGAAAAAGGAGCAGTTGTATTCTGAGAAAGAAGCCGTTATCTCCGGATTAAAGGAGAAGCTTATGTCGGACACCGTGCGGCTCGATGCGATAAAAGCGCAGAATGAAGAGCTGTCACGGAAACTTCCGTATGAATCGAAGGAGGCCGCGCAGGCGCAGCAGGAGATTTACAAGCGGCAGATACAGGTATTGAAAAATGCGCTCCGTGAGGCGGAGAAACAATTTAGTGACTGCGAGAAATCCATTGCAGCGCTGGATGCAGCTATTTTACAATTGCAAAAGATTCTGGATGCTTCGGAGGATATTAATATAGAAAAAGCAGGAGTCAGAAAGACCGTTCTGCTGGAGGAAAAGGGCGCCCTGGGTGAGGAGCAGAAAAAGCTTCACAACCGGATCGTGACGAACCGGAACGCGTTAAAGAATATAGAGGACAGATCGGGCGAGCTCGCCGGGCTGGAAAAGAAATGGATGTGGGTAAGGGAGCTTTCCAACACAGCAAACGGCAATCTGAAGGATAAAGAAAAGATTATGCTTGAGACTTATATTCAGATGACCTGTTTTGAACGGATACTTGAGCGTGCCAACACGAGATTTATGGTGATGTCAGGCGGACAGTATGAATTGACGCGCCGGAAGGCGGCGGGAAATTTACGCAGCCAAAGCGGATTGGAGATCGATGTTATCGACCATTATAATGGAACAAGGCGCAGCGTAAAGACGTTATCCGGAGGGGAATCTTTTATGGCCTCCCTGTCGCTGGCGCTCGGCCTTTCCGACGAGATCCAGTCACTGGCGGGCGGAATCCGGCTCGATACAATGTTCGTGGATGAAGGCTTTGGTTCGCTGGATGAGGAATCGCTGCAGCAGGCGCTGAAGGCATTGTCCGGACTTGCCGGGGGAAGCCGTCTGGTAGGGATCATTTCCCATGTGGGGGAATTAAGGGATCGGATCGACAGGCAGATTGTCGTGACAAAAGAAAAGACAGGCGGCAGCCGCGTGAACGTGATCGTGTGACAATGCCTGTCAGAAAAGATTTATGAATGCAGCAAACGA
>CAZPXF010000128.1:0-3985 GCA_964590945.1 uncultured Lachnospiraceae bacterium
CTTTTCTTCACCGTCATACAGCGCCTTTCTTATCTATGATTAAATATTGTAATTGTCTTCCAATGCATCCATCAGCCCATATTCAAGGAGGATCTCTTCCAGTCTTTCCTGTGTCATCGGCTTCGGGATCGTAAACATGTCATTTTCATCTATCGCCTTCGCCAGATTCCGGTATTCCTGCGCCTGTTTCGCCTCCGGAGCGTACTCGATCACAGTCTTTTTATTGATTTCCGCACGCTGCACCACATTATCCCTCGGAACAAAATAAATGAGCTGGGAACCAAGTTCTCTTGCGAAAGCCCGAAGAAGCTCAAGCTCGCGATCCACATTTCGGCTGTTACAGATAATGCCTCCCAGACGCACGCCACCTTTTCTTGCAAACCGGGCAATACCTTTACAGATATTATTTGCCGCGTACAAAGCCATCGTTTCTCCACTTGCAACAATATAAATTTCTTTCGCCTTACCTTCGCGGATCGGCATTGCAAATCCGCCGCAGACAACATCACCAAGAACATCATAAAATACATAGTCTAAATCATCCGTATATGCTCCCTGTTGCTCCAGAAGACTGATGGATGTGATGATTCCGCGTCCTGCGCATCCGACTCCCGGCTCCGGACCGCCGGATTCTACACACTTTGTTCCGCCGAAGCCCTCTCTCATAATGCTGTCAAGTCTCACCTCTCCATCGGACTCGCGAAGCGTATCAAGAACCGTGCGCTGATGAAGTCCATTCAAAAGCAGTCTCGTGGAATCTGCTTTCGGATCACAGCCTACAACCATAACATGCTTCCCAGCCTCCACAAGTCCCGCCGTAAGATTCTGTGTTGTTGTAGACTTTCCGATTCCCCCTTTCCCATAAATCGCAATCTGCCTGATCTTTTTTTCTGCCATAATCTTCTTCCTCCCTGTCTCCAGACAATGATGATCTTGTTCCACCTCTTTATGTTATTTTTATCCATGCGAAAATGTATTTTCCACATGGATTGGCCGTGTATATATCTGTTTCGCTATGTCCTTGCCTCCCAAAACTCCGGCCGCGTCCGCCCGGCAATGCTGACAATGGCGGAAAACTGGAAGAAACTCTTCGGATTCCTGCCTGACCTGATTCAACAACGTGCAATCCGGTGCCTTGCACCAGGAAAGCTCGTGCTGCGGGATCAGCGGAATGATATTATAGATCTGTGCTCCAAGTCCTCCCACGGTCTCAGCGACCTTCGTCACATGCTCCGCATTGATCTCCGGTATCAGAACCGTGTTGATCTTAACTATAACGCCAAGCTCTACCGCCTTCTGAATCCCTTCCAGCTGGTTCCGGATCAGGATTCTGGCTGCGTCCGGCCCGGAATACGATTTCCCTTCGTAAAAGATTCCTTTACAGATCCTTGCGAGTATTTCCGGATCCACAGCGTTGACCGTGACCGTCAGCGTATCCACGCCAACCTCCGCGATTTCCTCCGCAAAATCCGGCAGAAGCAGTCCATTCGTACTCATACATTTCAAAAGCTGTGGAAATTCCTTTCCGATCAGCCGGAAGGTGTCCAGGGCGTAGTGCGTTGCCAGCGTATCCCCCGGTCCGGCGATTCCGGCAACTGTGATCTCCGGACAGGCTTCCAGCGCACGCCTGGTCACCTCCACTGCCTCCTCCGGAGTCAGCACATTTGCGGTCACTCCCGGCCGTTCCTCATAGTCATTGACCGCCCGGTCACAGAATTTGCAGCATATATTGCATCCCGGGCTGACCGGCAGATGGATCCGTCCCTTTCCGTTGTGCTGTCCCATGGCAAAGCAAGGATGTTTTGCCCGTATTTCTTTAAACTTCAAACTCATGCCTCCACCTCCGGCCCGTTCGCCAGGTCGCTGTCCTGAAGCTCAAGAAGCAGTTCTTCTACCGGACCGTCTGCCTCAAAGACGCGCTTCCCGTTTGCAATCATAAAAGCCGCTGCCGTCTGTCCGATACGGCTCACAAAGATTCCATCGCAATCGGAAAGCTTCTCTAAAATATGGTCAAAACCACCCTCACAATGACCTCTGCAATAAGCCGCGGACTTCCTTGTCTCAACAAAGTCATGCCCCTTTTTTGTAATGTCGTATATCTGAAAAAAACGTGCGCTTCCAAAATGCTCGTCGATATATGTTCCGTCCATACTGCCCAAAGCAATTCTGCTCATATCGTTTCCCTCCTGATTACCGGTATGTTGCAAGCACCCTGTCGTAGATATCTTCGATCACCCGAAGTCCTCCGCTGAAGCCTGCGTAGTTCGTCGTGAGCACCATACGGTATGGCGTCGGGAGCGCGGCGGAGAGGAAATCATAATTCTTCTCCTTTGCAAGTTCCTTCTCCCATCCGCTTCCAATGAGAAGCCCTCTTCCCTCATGGGAGAGTCCCCGGATAATATCCTGTACCTTTCCGGCATCCGGCTCAAATATCAAAGGTATTTTCCGCTTCTTCGATGTTGCCTCCACAGCCGCAATAATGTGAGGCTGCTCTTTTTCCGGAGTGTTATCTACAATAAACTGTTCTTTCGGAACAATTCCCACTTCATAAAGCAAAAATCTGGAAAGGCCTGCCACATATCCCGCATCATGAATAATATGTACATGGTTCGGCAGTCCATAACGGAATTCCAGAAGAAACGTCGCAAGATTTTCAATTTCTTCATAATAGGCGCTCCGCTCCTTTGCAATAAACGCATTTGCTTTATAGACGTCGATCGCCGCGCCATTCTCTCTTGCAAAAGAAATGATCTGTTTTAAAAATTTCTCTGTCTCATTTGCCCCGATCGGCACATACGGGAATTCGGTGTACGGCTGCCCGTAAATCTCCTTCAGGTGCTCCACGATCGGTCTTCCATACCACGGGGAAACTAAAATATTAAAATTCGCCCTCGGAATCTTTTTCCATTCGCTGACGCCCTCGGATTCCGGTCCGAAAAGGACGCGCACTTTCAGACCGATCCCCTCCAAAAGTCTCTTATATTCTCTCAGATTCCCTTTCCAGAACTGATCCTGATACGGAATGGATGCGAAGAGATTTACCGTGTTCCGCTCGCTTCTCGCCTTATTTTCATCCTCAAAAAGCGATACGTACTGGTCGATGATCGCATTCACGACAAGACTATGGGCTTCAAAGTTGTTGCACTTAAATCCAGCTGTCTCCACCGACACGATCGGCCTGCCCTCATCCTGAAACTCATGAACCAGACTCTCCACATCATCGCCGACGATTCCCGCCGTACATCCTGTCATAACGACCTGCAGATCCGTATTCAGCACCTTGTATGTATTTTTTATGACCTGCCGCAGACGTTCGATACCTCCGAAAACAACCTCTTTTTCTGTAAAATTCGTACATGGCATCGTACTTCCTCCTGCATAGCCTTTGGATCTTTCATAAAAACCTCCCACCATCTCTCCACATCCCGGCCCTGAATGAAGGATCGGGACAGCTCTTGGGATTGCAACAACACTGTGCAGCGCGCCAATGGCGCATGTGTATCGTTCCTGTTCGATCAATCCGCTCATGCTTTCTGACCTCCCTTCAAGAATGTATACGGCTCCTGCTCCATCCACCATTTTGTATATGGATTCTGTGAATGCTTTGCAAGGTTCTTCACAAACTCATCATTTTCCAGTGTTTCCACGATACGCTCGCCGTACTGCACCAGACCCTCATATCCCATACTGTAGTGCTCGTCGCCCACCAGAAGCGCCGGTATTCCAAGCTTTGCTCCCCAGAGCGTCATGCCGCCGTGCCTTGCCAGGAGGATATCCGGGCGAATCCGGTTCAGTGCATTGACATACTCAAACTCCTGACGGTTGCATACATTAAAGTTTCCGATATTTCCATAGTCCCTGACGCCCTGCGCAAGCAGATCCTTTTCCTCGCGGTTGATATCGAAGCTGGAATCATGATGAAAGATTGCCGCTCCGGTCGCTTCCATTCCAAGCTCTCTCGCAGTCGTAAGAAGCGCATGGCCAT
>CAZPXF010000129.1:0-3874 GCA_964590945.1 uncultured Lachnospiraceae bacterium
GAAACAACCCTGCGCCGCTTCCTAAGCTTCTTACTCCGCGCTCAATTTCGTATCATCCGCATATGTGAATGCGATATAAGTCTTTCCGCGGTTCAGCTTCAGCTCGTTTCCGTCCAGATCTGTGAATTTCAGATAATCATACTCGTCGCTCTTCGACCAGCGGATCTCCTGAGCGTTACCGCCGGAAATGTAATAACCTTTCGCGTCAGAACCGCCCTTCCAGTCGATGTTCTTTCTGCCCTTCTCATCGCGGACGGAAATATCTGTTTCCAGTACGATGACATTTGTAAATGCGATCTGATCTTCTGTATTGCCGTCGATATGCTTCTCGCCGTTTCTTGTCTTATAATAAACCTTCTCATCGGCATTGTATTCAAATGCACTCTTATATTTATTGAAAGAAACGTCTACCGACGTGCAGGCGTCGCCGGATGCGCTCACGACGTCCTCGCCATCCTGAAATGCGAATGCAGTCCCGGTCTTCTCTTCCTTCAGATCTGTGCGGACGTTATTCTCCTTCAGCGCGTCCGCAAGCCCGGTTCCGTCAAAGGTTCCGGTATGCTCCAGCGCATATCCGCTGCTGCGGCGCTCCTGATCTCTTCCGAACAGCCCGTAAGTGTTGTCCATACCGTTCAGCCTGTCGATATCCAGTGAATTTAACGTATCCATGGCGATCGTCGGATCCTGCCCCCAGTGGACATAGATCGCATCAAAGCCGGATGCAAGGATCGGGTAATAGTATCTGCAGCTTCGGATCGGGCAGATCTTCGGTACCTTCGTGTAGTCCGCGTATACGCACATCAGTCTTGTGATGTCCGCTTCAACCGGGAGCTCAAACATCACGTCCGCTTCCTCGATTCCATACTGCGGCATCGCGTCATCCAGATTGTTGACCATGACGGCCACCGGGCGCTTGCCGATCGCCTCGTCTGAGAGGTCGTTCAACCCGGTCAGGAGATTCAGATTCTCCGACTCGGCCGGCTCTTCTTCCGGCTCCTCCTCAATCGCCAGTACGGACGTCTCCTCTTCCGCCGGAGCTTCCTCCTGCTTCTTGCCGCATCCTGCTCCCGCAAGCATCACCGCTGCCATCAAAACAGCCAAAATTCTCTTTTTCATTTGTAATTC
The DNA here is from genome assembly GCA_964590945.1 of uncultured Lachnospiraceae bacterium. GTDB lineage: Bacteria > Bacillota > Clostridia > Lachnospirales > Lachnospiraceae > CAZPXF01. The sequence goes on from CAZPXF010000129.1 coordinate 1,126, forward strand.
TCCATTTCCTTTTTATTTTCAGTTACAGTCCGAGAACATCGGAAATCCCCCGCATCTGCTCCAATGCGACGTCAATGAATTCATCAAAGCTCATTCCGGTAAACTCAATCGCCTCCATGTAGTCCCTGTTCGCTCCTGAGGCAAAGCGCGCCTCATTAAAACGCTTCATGACCGATTTATGCTTGACGCTTGCGATCTTCTTATCCGGATAGATCTGTGCCACCGCCTTGCAAAATCCGCTCATCGGATCCGCTGCAAGAATTGCGTATTGCAGCTTTGTCCTGGCTTTCACTCCGGATTTCGGATTGTGCGCGCAGATCGCATCAAACAGCTCCTTGTCATCGATCCCTTCTTTTTTCAGGATCTCCACGGACGTCGGCCCGTGTGTGGACATGTCGTTTCTCCAGTCGCACTGTTCTTCATCCAGATCGTGAAGCAGTCCGCAGACGCCCCAGAACTCTTCGTCTTCCGGAGCCAGCTTCCTGGCGAGTCCCCTCATGATAGCTTCAACCGCATAGGAATGCTGGATATAATTCTCTCCTTTCATATATTTCATCAAAATATCATGTGCCTGTTCTCTCGTAATCCTGCTCATGCTATCCTTCCTGCCTTTCTTTCCAAAATACAGAAGCTTATCCGTTCTTTTCACTATTCCATTATCCACGAAAATGGCTTTCTCTGCAACATCTTTTTCTATTCTGGCCATATAATAAAAGAAATGATTGAAGTGAGGTTGTTATGCCATCTGTTCTGCCGCCTGCTTCCAGCAATGCTTATGCTGATTTTATTGTGCCCTATTCCGGCGACCCGGAAACCTTTGTCCGCAGATATCCGGGCGCTCAGATTGAACGGATCAATTCCCAATTTGCCATCCTGTATATCCCGATTGAGGATTTCCCGGATTTTACGCCGGAGAATTACAGCTACAGCGCGCTTCCGAAATGCTACACGTATATGGATGAGAATGCCGCTGAAGTCTCCGGTGTTCTGCGGCTTCAGAACCATCCTTACCTATCCCTGACCGGGAAACATACGCTCGTAGCAATCCTGGACTCCGGTATCGATTATGCAAATCCTGCGTTCCGCTTTCCGGACGGGAGGAGCCGGATCTACCGTCTCTGGGATCAGACGTTGGAATCCGGGTCTTCTCCGGAGGGATTCTCCTACGGAACGGAATTTACACAGGAGCAGTTAAATGAATTGCTCCGGAACCCGGACGCCGGTCTTCTGCCGCCTTCGCCTGATGAAAATGGACATGGAACCTTCCTTGCCGGGATTGCGGCCGGTACGCCCGATCCGGAAGCTGCTTTCACCGGAATCGCGCCGGATAGCGAACTGATCATCATAAAGCTCAAGCCTGCCAAGGAATATCTGCGCGACTACTATCGGATCCCGGCGGATGTAACCGTCTATCAGGAGAATGACCTGATGGCCGCTGCGGCCTATGCGCTTCGTCTCTCGGACGTCCGGGAGCTGCCGCTCTCTGTATGCTGCGGCCTTGGAACAAGCCAGGGCGCCCACATCGGCACCTCCCCTTTGTCAAGAATGCTTTCCGTCTCCAGCACTTTTCCAAATGCCTTTTTCAGTGTTCCCGCCGGAAATGAGGGGAACACCCGGCATCATTACCGCGGGGCTTTCCCGGGAAGCAATTCCTTCGACCGCGTGGAGCTGCGCGTTCCCGATACGCCGCAGGATTTCATCATGGAGCTGTGGGGCGAACGCTCCCAGGATTACTGGATGGATATCGAGTCTCCTTCCGGCGAAGTGCGCAAGATACCGGTTTCGACGGACTCCTACCGGGAGACCTTCCGTTTTGTCTTCCAGAGTACCAGGATTGAAGCCATTTCGCTGCGCATGGATCAGCAGTCCGGCAAGCCTCTGATCCTTCTGCGTTTCTTAAGTCCTGCCCCCGGTATCTGGACGTTCACGGTCTATTACTCCGGGCTGCAATCCTCCGGCTTCGATATCTGGCTTCCGGTCGTTCCCGTTTTGTCCGAGGAAACCTTTTTCCTCAATCCTTCTCCGGATCATACTGTCACTGCGCCGGGAGATTCCACCGGGGCGCTGACCGCAACCGCGTACGATTACAGGAATGACAGTCTCTATCTGAATGCCAGCCGTGGATTTACCCCTGACGGCGTTCCCAAGCCGAGCCTTGCTGCCCCCGGCGTACAGATCCTCGGGCCTGCAGCCGGAAGCGGCCGATTTACGGAGCGCAGCGGAACAAGTATCTCCGCCGCTTACTGCGCGGGGATCGGCGCGCTCATGTTCCAGTGGGCGGTCATTCAGGAAAATGCGCCGTATCTAAATGGGATCAGTCTGAAGAATTATCTTTTGCGAAGTGCAAGGAGAGATCGGAATATCAGTTATCCATCGAAAGAATGGGGATATGGGATCCTGGATCTGTATCAGGTATTTGCAGATCTGTGAAAGGCGGGGAATTCTTATCAGGATGAGAAGAGCGGCGGGGCGGACCCGGATCTTCCGGTGATCCGCCGCTCTTATCTGACTGTTTGTGTTCTGTCGCACCTTACCGTCATGCGGGTTCTGCCGCCGTAGGTACAGGTGTACAGAGTCAGATCATAGTCGCCCGCGGTCATCTCTTCCACCTGCACCGGCTGGAGGATTTCCACGGTTTTTACTTCATAGGAAATGGTTTCATCGTCCATATCGGTGAACAGCACCAGGTCGCCCGGCTGCAGATTTTTCAGCGGGCCGAAATGGCTCCGGTAATTATGGCCGCAGATCA
>CAZPXF010000130.1:0-3818 GCA_964590945.1 uncultured Lachnospiraceae bacterium
TCCGGTAATCAACATTTTTTCCACTTTCACTACCTCCTTAACTACAGTACCGTCTGCTCTGTTTAAACTCGATCGCACCACGAGCGGCACATCATATTTCTTTGCCATCTCTACGGAACGGTTATGGAGAACCTTTGCTCCGACAGTTGCAAGCTCAAGCATCTCGTCATATGTAATTTCCTTCAGCTTTCTTGCATTCGGCACGACGCGCGGATCGGCTGTATAAACGCCTTCCACATCTGTATAAATCTCACATGCGTCTGCATGAAGTGCGGCCGCAAGCGCTACCGCCGTCGTATCCGAGCCGCCGCGTCCAAGCGTCGTTATATCGTCACGTTTATTCACTCCCTGGAATCCGGTCACGATCACAATCTTTTTATTATCCAGCTCGTTCTTGATACGCTCGGTGTCAATTCGTTTAAATTTCGCGTTACTGTATGCGCTTGTAGTGTGCATAGCTACCTGAAATGCATTCAAAGACACTGCCGGTACTCCAAGGGAATGAAGCGCCATAGCCATCAAAGCTACGGAAACCTGCTCACCTGTCGACAGCAGCATATCCATCTCCCTTTTCGATGCTCTTGGATTGATTTCCTGCGCCCTCGCAATCAGTTCATCCGTTGTATCACCCATAGCGGAAAGAACGACAACAACATCGTTCCCTCTTTGATATTCCTCGATACAACGTTCAGCAACATTGAAAATCCTGTCTTTATTTGCAACGGAGCTGCCGCCAAATTTTTTAACTACCAGCATTATTTATCCTCCTGACCGTTTAACAAGTGATCCATCAGCTCATAGCCGTTCTCCCACATAATTCCACTCTCACGGGCGCTTTTTTCATTATATAGATGATCCATTTTCATCTTCCGGCTGCTGTCATAGAGAAGATATGGAACCGGATCGGATGTATGTGTCCTCACACTGATCGGTGTCGGATGATCCGGCAGCACCAGCATCCTGTAAGCTTCTCCCGATCTGTCAAGCTCCTCCTTGATAACGGCGATAACCTTCTGATCCAGATTTTCGATTGACTCGATCTTGGCTTTCAGATTTCCCTGATGACCCATCTCATCCGGGGCTTCCACATGGATATAGACAAAATCGCTGCCGCCGTTTAAAAGCTCATCTACAGCGGCCATGGCTTTGCCCCTGTAATTTGTATGGAGCCCTCCATTGGCTCCCTCAACGGAAATATTCTTCATGCCCGCGCCGACAGCGATTCCTTTCAAAAGGTCGACTGCAGATACCATGGCTCCCTTTTTCCCTGTCTTATCCTCGAAGGAGGTCAGGGTCGGCCTTGTACCTGCGCCCCAGAACCATGCGCTGTTCGCAGGATTCAGTCCTCGTTTTTTTCTTTCTATATTAATTGGATGATCCTTTAATATATCATAGCTTGCCTTCATCATCTCACGGAGCTTCTTATCCTGTGGAAGATAATCTCCGATCCTTCTTGTCAGAATATCATGCGGCGGTGTCAGTTCCACAACTTCGCCATCATGCCAGACAAGCAGATGACGGTAGCTTGTTCCGACATACAGATCATACCCCTTCATCTCAAGACCCTCTTTTAAGGCATCCACAAGAACTGCGCAGTCCTCCGTACTGATCTCGCCGGAGCTGTGATCTATGATCACACGGTCTTCGTAATTCTCCTGCTCCTCTGTCAGCGTGACAATATTGCATCTTAAGGACACGTCGGTTTCCTTCATATCCACGCCGATGCTCAGCGCTTCCAGCGGCGATCGCCCGGTATAATATTTCTGCGGATCATATCCCATAACAGACAGATTTGCCGTATCGCTTCCGGGACTCATTCCCTTCGGCACATTGCATGCCTCTCCAATCTCAGATACCTTCGCAAGCTGATCCATCATCGGAGTATCGGCTGCCTCAAGTGGAGTCCTGCCGCCAAGTTCCTCAATCGGCTCGTCAGCCATCCCGTCTCCCAAAACGATTACATACTTCATTCTCTCTAACCTTTCATTCTCAATCTAACTATCCGTCTGCAAACTATGCTTCCACGCGGATCATCTGAATGATTTCATCCAAATCCTTTGCTTTCTCCATGTACTCGCCTTCGCTCATTACACCGGTCACAAATCCAAATTCGCCTTCGATCCCTGCATCCACAAGCTCTGCTGTCCCGAATACAGAACGATATTTGGCGATCTCTTCCTTTGTTCCCTTTACGCGGACAAAGAAACGGCGTTCCATGGTGTTCTTATCCATGAGCGGCGCTTTCTCAGACGTCCAGCACGGCATATCGGATTCATCCAAATGCACAGCCGCATACACAACGTCGCCCACGACCGCGCTTGCCGTTGGAAGCTTTCCTGCTCCGCTTCCATAGAACATCGCATCCCCAAGTACATTTCCCTTTACAAAAATTGCATTGAATACATCGTTCACGCTAAAGAGCGGATGTTCCGGGCCTACAAGCACAGGGGAAACCATTGCATAGATACCTTCTTTTGCACGCTTTGCGGAGGCAAGAAGCTTTACGGTCTGATTCATGGTCTTCGCATACTTCAGATCATTTGCCGTGATCTTCGAAATACCTTCCGTGTAAATGTCCTCGAAATTCACCTGTTTACCCGTAATAATAGATGAAAGGATCGCAATCTTCCTGCAGGCGTCATACCCCTCTACATCAGCTTCCGGATTGCGCTCTGCATAACCCTTGTCCTGCGCATCCTTCAGAACATCATCATACTCAGAACCTTCATAATACATCTTACTCAGTATATAGTTTGTTGTTCCATTCAGGATGCCGGAAATCTCCTCAATCTCATCAGCTGTAAGAGAAGTGTGAAGCGGACGGATGATCGGAATACCGCCTCCGACACTTGCTTCAAAGAGGAAATTCACATTCTGTTCTTTTGCAATGGCAAGAAGCTCAGCGCCATATTTGGCAACCAGCGCCTTATTGGATGTAGCTACATGCTTGCCAGCCTCCAAAGCCTGCTTAACAAATGTATAGGCTGCCCCGGTTCCGCCCATAACCTCAACAACGATCCTGATCTCATCGTCATTTACAATCTGCTCAAAATCATGCGTGATGATCTCCTGCACCGGATCATCCGGAAAATCACGAAGATCGAGAACATACTTTATTTCCAGCTCTTCACCGATCCGTTCATTGATCTTCTTTCCATTCACACGAACAACTTCTACAACTCCCGATCCTACTGTTCCATATCCAAGTACCGCAATCTTTATCATAATTGTATCACTCCCTGCCTAAAATCTTTAAATAATGTACGCCTTCCAGTTCTTCCAGTTCCGACACAAACGTCTCAGAATCCGCTATTCCTGAAAGAATCTCCACACTTACTGTGACCATTGCAATTCCGTTGAGCGGAATACTCTGATGAATCGTCAGGATGTTCACATCAAACTCTGCCATCTTAGCAAGCAGCACAGATAACAGCCCCGGCGTGTCGTCCAACTGAGCCATCAGGGTAAGCGTTCTTCCCTGTTCACTCTCATGGAACGGGAAAATATCATCTTTATATTTGTAAAACGAGCTCCTGCTGATGCCGACTTTCTCGGTCGCCTCCTGCACTGTAAGGCATCTCTCCGAATCAATCAGTCTTTTCGCCTCCAGCACTTTCATCAGAACTTCAGGAACCGCTTTCTTTTTTACAACATAATATTTTGACTTATCCATCTGTCCTCCATGTTCGCCCCGCAAATACATCTGTTAGCCACTCAAAGATAGTAACACATTTTCAGAACATATGCAACCGATTTTTACAAAAATCATGTGCCGGAGCAGCGCCCCGGCACATCTGATTACAAGTAGAACTCTTTCA
>CAZPXF010000131.1:0-3817 GCA_964590945.1 uncultured Lachnospiraceae bacterium
CTTATATCTTCCATCATCTCCATGACCATGATATTTGCCCCGCCATGTTTTGGCCCTTTCAGGGATGACATTGCGGCCGCGATCGTCGAATACGTATCGGAGCCTGCAGACGTTACCACTCTTGTAGTAAATGTAGAATTATTTCCGCCTCCATGTTCCATGTGGAGAATCAATGCGGTATCAAGCACCTTTGCCTCCACTTCTGAATACTTTTGATCCGGGCGAAGCAGCATCAGAAGGTTTTCCGCAGTGGAAAGCTTCGGATCCGGATGATGAATATACATACTTGCCTGATTTTCATAATGGTTATATGCATGATATCCATATACGGCAAGAAGCGGGAATTCACTGATGAGCTGGATACTCTGCCGTAATACATTTGGAATGCTGGTATCCTTTGCCTCCCCGTCATAAGAAGCCAGGGTCAGGATACTCCTTGTCATGGAATTCATGATATCTTCCGTTGGCGCTTTCATGATAACATCTCTGGTAAAATTCGTCGGCAATGTCCGGCATTCCCCCATCAGCCGGTGAAACTCCGCCTGTTTTGCTTCATCCGGTAATTCTCCCATCAAAAGAAGATATGCAATCTTCTCAAATCCCGGTTCTGTTTCCCCTAACGATTGAATTAATTCCGGAACCTGATACCCCCGGTACCAGAGCTTTCCGTCTGCAGGAACCTTCTGACCGTTTACAAGCGCTGAGGATGTGATCTTTGATATTTTGGTAAGCCCTGTAAGCACACCATTTCCTCTCTCATCACGCAGGCCAAGGTTCACGCCATATTCATCATAAAGCCGGGGTGAGATGCTGTCATTTCGGATACAGATCTCCTGTGCTTCGCTGGTATATTTATTCATCTTCTCTATCTGCATACTCTTCCCCTTCCATTCTTTCCCGTTCACCGCGCATAACTGTTTCCAGCTGTTTCATAAGATTCAGGAGTACGATCAGATTTTCTTTCCCGAATTTTTCGATGACATTTCCATAGTATTCCTTAAAAATATCCTGCTGCTGTTCCAGAAGTCTGATTCCCTGGTCGGTAATGGTAACGTAAGTGCCTTCCTTGCCGTCCCCATCGTGGGACCACTTTACAAGCCCCTGCTCGTTAAGCCTGCTCACCAGTTTTGAAGTCTGGCGGATGGTAAGTTCCGTTTTCTCGGATAAATCCTTCAAATACGTTTTTCCATCATAGATTTCCTGCTCTTTTCCCTCGTCCCAAATGATATGCAGCACAATATAATCTGCTTCATTGATTCGGCGGTTAGCCTTTGTTTTATTAAAAAGATATCTCCGGAGTGTCAGTTCGTTTCCAAGCTTCAGCGCATCTATGTCTTTTTTATTCTCTTCCATGTGCTTTATCCTTCCTGCCATATTCTATCATCGATGTGCGATTATCCGGTTATCCGGTCATCCCTGACAATGCCATTTTCAACAATAAGCGCACCCTGCAAAACTTTTCCCGGTTTATCCTCAATCAACTCATCCGCATATTTGCAGACTTCTGCAGAGATCGCGGCGCTTGCGGGTTTATAAAACAGGGTAGGAGTGTGGTCTACCACATAGTGCATCACGCCGTCAACCATGTACGTCGGGTTTTCCAACGTGGTTGGGACGCTTGTTTCAATCGCGCCATTCCTGTCGCAGCTGACGTCAATGATCAGGGAATTTTCCTTCATTCTCTTCAGATCGTCGCGGTAAATGATATGGTCCTTCCTGTAAGTATCCCAAAGCAGTGCGTTCACGATCACGTTATATTGGCCGATTTCCTGTCTTATCAGGTTTTCCATCTTTCGGTTATATACCGTAATATTGGCGCCCAGACAATTCAGGATCCGTATAGCTCCACGCGCTGCATTCCCCCTGCCGATCACTGCTACATCCGTATTGTAAGGCATTTCCCCATAACACAGGAACGCATGCATGATAGCCGCTTCTCCTGCCATTTCATTGTTCCGGTAGAAGGAATGCCGTCCTTCGCAGAACATTTCCTCCCATGCATATGCAGTCATCTTTCCGGCGATGACCTTATCCGCAATATCCTTGTTCTGCACAAGATGCACCCATCCAAAAACAGTCTGGTCTTTTAACCGGTCCAAATATTCCGCATCTCCTATTTTCGGCTCGCAGACAATGTCACAGGCAAGGGTCTGTTCCCGCGTGGTGACGTTTGCGCCGCAGGCTTCATAATCCTTATCCGTATAACCCAAAACAGTTCCATATCCTTCCTCCAGGAATATCTTATCCGCATGCTTAATCTTTGCAACATCTTTCGGGATCAGGGCCCTGCGTTTTTCATTCTCCTTATTGCTGATCGGGAAACCCATAGTTTTCATTTTTACTTCTTTTTTATTTTCTTTCATACATTTCCATCCTTCCTCAAAAAGGGAGCAACCTCATAACCCGGTTACTCCCACATCATACTGCTTTATTGCCATTAATAATCCATTTCCGGATTACCTGTCGGCACAACAGGCTCTTTCTCCTTGATATCCGCAACTGCCGCCTCTGTCGTTAATAATGTTGCGGATACGCTGACTGCATTCAGAAGTGCGGTCTTTGTTACCTTAACCGGGTCAATGATTCCTTCCTGCATCATATCCGCATACTTCTCGCCGACAGCATCAAAGCCGACGCCTTCTTTACTTCCCTTCACTTTGTTCACGATAACGGCGCCTTCCAGCCCTGCGTTCTCCACGATCGTACGAAGAGGCTCTTCCAAAGCTTTCCAGACAATCCCGGCGCCGGTCTTCTCATCCCCGCTTAACTTTTCCACGACTTCCTCCACTTTCTTCTGCGCGTGGATATACGCGGAACCGCCTCCTGCGATGATGCCTTCTGATACGGCTGCCCTTGTCGCGTTCAGGGCGTCTTCCATATGGTATTTGGCTTCCTTCATTTCTGTCTCCGTAGCGGCTCCGATACGGATCACGGCAACTCCGCCGCTCATTTTCGCCATCCGCTCTTTCAGCTTATCCTTGTCATAGTCCGATGTGGTTTCCTCTATCTGGCGTCTGATGGAAGAGATCCGTTCTTTAATGGCGGATTCCTTGCCTTCTCCATCTACGATCACGGTATTTTCTTTTGTGATCTTTGCCGTCTTTGCATGGCCCAGCATATCCGCCGTCACATCCTTCAGCTCCATCCCCAGATCGTCAAGGACTGCCTGGCCTCCGGTCAGCACCGCAATATCCTGAAGCATTTCTTTCCGGTTGTCCCCATAGCCCGGCGCTTTCACTGCTACCACTTTCAGGGTTCCGCGAAGCCTGTTCAGGATCAGGGTTGTCAGCGCCTCGCCTTCCACATCCTCCGCAATGATCAGAAGCTCTTTGCCTGACTGGGCGATCTGTTCCAGAACAGGCAGGATATCTTTCACATTGGAAATCTTCTTGTCTGTGATCAGGATCAATGGATTCTCCATGCGGCAGACCATTTTCTCTTTGTCATTACACATATAGGAGGAAAGATATCCGTTATCAAACTGCATACCTTCCACTACGTCGATCTCTGTATTCATGGTTTTGGATTCTTCGATAGTGATAACGCCATTCTCACCGACTTTTTCCATCGCATCCGCAATCATTTTCCCAACCTTATCATCCCCTGCGGAGATCGCGGCTACCTTTGCTATATGATCCTTTCCGGTGACCGGGCTGCTCATCCCCTGGATTGCATCGATAGCTGCGTCCGCTGCCGCCTTCATTCCCCTTCTCAGAATGATCGGGTTGGCTCCTGCGGCGATGTTTTTCATCCCTTCCCGCACCATAGCCTGCGCCAGGACAGTCGCAGTCGTGGTGCCGTCGCCGGCGGTATCGTT
>CAZPXF010000132.1:0-3620 GCA_964590945.1 uncultured Lachnospiraceae bacterium
AAATATTCATAAAAAGTATTGACTTTTAATAGTTTAAAATTAAAATATCTATATAAAGACAGGAGGATCATTATGGGAAATACAATTGATAAAATGGCGCACTCCGTACAGCGGGCCGCCGCAGAGAAAATAATCGATTTAACACTTCGGAAAATAAATAAAGACCGTGAAGAGGGATTTCTTAAAATAGTGGATTTCGCAGAGCCGTTTTTGGGCGATAGTATCACAAAGCAGCAGTTTGATCAGGTTCGGAGCGCGATCAAAGATCCGGACAACAGATGGATGAAGATGATCAATCATGTGCTGGATGAGACGGATCCGCACGTTGCGAAGATGGCTGCCCTGAATCTTGGGTACGAGGCATTCCTTCGCGGCACAAGGATGATACGGAAGAACCGGGAGAAGTATCAGTGTAACATTCCGTGGCTGATCTTATTTGACCCTACCTCAGCCTGCAATATGCACTGTGCGGGATGCTGGTCCGGCACATATGGACACAAGCACAACCTGACATTTGAGGATATGGATAAGATCATTACGGAGGGCAAGGAACTGGGAATATATTTATATATGCTTACGGGCGGTGAACCTCTGGTTCGGAAATCTGACATCCTCAGGCTTGCCGAAAAGCACAATGATGTGGAATTTTCGATTTATACGAATTCTACTTTGATCGATGATGCATTCTGCAAAGAGGTGGTACGGCTTGGGAACATTACATTCCAGCTGTCGATCGAGGGAACGCCTGAGACGAACGACGAGCGCAGGGGGAAAGGCCATTATGATGCTGTTATGAACGCCATGGATCTTATGAAAAAACACGGTATTATATTTGGCACATCGATCTGTTATACGAGAAATAACATAGAAGCAGTGACCAGCGATGAATTTCTGCACATGATCGCAGATAAGGGGGCGCGCTTCGGCTTCTATTTCCATTATATGCCTGTTGGAAATAATGCGGTTCCGGAGCTGTTGCCTACTGCGGAGCAGAGAAAATATATGATCGAACGCATCCGGTATATACGCTCGCCGAAATGCGATATTCCTTTCTTCCCAATGGATTTCCAGAATGACGGGGAGAAAGTCGGAGGATGTATTGCAGGAGGGCGGAATTATTTTCATATTAATTCCGCGGGCGATGCTGAGCCTTGCGTATTTATACATTATTCCAATGCAAATATACATGAAGATTCCATTCTGGAAATATTACAGAGCCCGTTATTTATGGCTTATCATCAAGGCCAGCCTTTCAACCGGAATCATCTGCGTCCATGTCCGATGCTGGAAAATCCGGAGCTGCTGCAGGATATGGTTCACAGAACAAACGCGCACAGTACGGATCTGGAATCCCCTGAGACGGTGGAGCATCTGTGCGGGAAATGTAAAGATTATGCTGCAAGATGGAGTGTAGAGGCAGAAAAAATCTGGAACAATACCGAGCATAAAACAGCGCGATATCAGAATTATGCTCCTGAAAACAGAACAGACGGAAAGAGCGCACAGGCGCGGTGAACTGAGGGACAGAAAGGATGTGTCAGGAGAGATCGCGTGATCGGATCTGACAACTAAGAGAGAATTATTATGGCGGAAAACAGGGGATTTTTATATTTCTCCTGTTTTTCAATTTCTGAATAATTATAATCTCCGTATTAAAAAAGAATAAATTCTATTGACGAAGTTTTTTCTGCAAGTATAATGACCAATAATTACTGTTTTTTGTAAATGACAGAAATGAAATTATAATCCGGAGGTGCTATATGAGCAAAATAATAGGAATCGATCTTGGAACTACAAATAGCTGTGTATCAGTTGTTGAAAATGGGAAGCCGGTTATCATCCCCGCGAAAACAGGAAGCAAGACAACGCCAAGTGTTGTCGCTTTTACCGAAAAGGGAGAACGGCTGGTGGGCGAGACAGCCAAACGTCAGGCAGTCACCAATCCTGACCGGACGATCAGCTCAGTGAAGCGCCGGATGGGAACCAACTGGAGCACCCGCATCGACGGAAACGAATATAAGCCGCAGACGATCAGCGCAATGATATTAATGCAGCTGAAAAAGGATGCGGAAGAATTTATCGGAGAGCCTGTCACAGAGGCGGTTATCACTGTTCCGGCATATTTTAATGACGTTCAGCGTCAGGCGACGAAGGATGCCGGGCGGATTGCCGGACTGACAGTGAAGCGGATCATAAATGAACCGACCAGCGCAGCCATGTCCTATGGACTGGATCACGGGGAACCGCAAAAGGTCATGGTTTATGATCTTGGCGGAGGAACCTTTGACGTTTCTATCATTGAGATTGGAGACGCCATTGTGGAGGTTCTGTCAACCGCCGGGGACAATCATCTCGGAGGCGACGATATTGACGACCGCGTTACGGATTGGATCATCCGGAGATTTAAGGATGAAAACCATATAGACCTGTCCCGGGATTTCGCTGCGTATCAGCGTGTGAGGGAAGCTGCTGAACAGGCCAAGAAGGAGCTTTCAACGGCGACATCCACAGAAATCCTGCTTCCATATCTGACGCAGGCAAATGGCGAGCCGGTCCATCTGGATATGACGCTGAACCGCGCGCAGTTTAATGAGTTGATCAACGACATCATTGAAAGGACGGAGATACCGGTGCGCACGGCGCTAAGCGACGCCGGAATATCCGCGTCCCAGCTTGGGAAGGTGCTTTTGGTTGGGGGTTCCACCAGAATCCCGGCGGTGCAGGAGAAGGTTCGCGCCCTCACCGGAAAAGAGCCTTCCAAAAACATCAACCCGGACGAGTGCGTGGCACAGGGCGCGGCGATCCTTGGGAGTACGCTTGAGGGGAATGCGGTCATGGCAAAAGGAACCGGGAAAAATCTGCTTCTTCTCGATGTTACGCCCCTGAGTCTTTCCATTGAAACCGTCGGCGGTGTAGCTACAAGGCTGATTGAAAGAAATACAACGCTGCCAACCAGGTATTCCCGCATATTTTCTACTGCCGCGCCGTACCAGAGGAATGTAGAGATTCATGTTCTTCAGGGCGAGCGTCCCATGGCAAGAGATAATAAAATGATCGGAAAATTCCGGTTAAAGGGAATCCGCCGTGCTCCCGCCGGAGTTCCGCAGATTGAAGTGACCTTTGACATTGACGCCAACGGTATATTAAAAGTATCTGCAAAGGATCTGGACACCGGAAAAGCACAGTCTATCACGATCACGGCGGATGACAGGATGTCTGATTCCGAGATCGAACAGGCGATCCATGATGCGCAGCAATATGCAGGCCAGGATCAAATACGTACGGAAGCGTTAGAGCTTGTGCAGGAGGGGCAGTCCATCGCCAACCGCGTCAGTCTTGCATTGAAAGAAAAAGGAAAGCAGCTGGATAAGGAGGAAAAGAAGCAGATCAAAGGGGATCTGAATAAGCTGCAAAAAAGCCTGAACCGCATCCGCGTAGATAAGGTTACACAGGAAGAAATCTCAAATCTGAGACAGGAAAAGATGAATCTGGAATCGTCAGGACGGCGTCTGTTAGAACCGGAAGCTTAAACGGAAATAAAAGCGAAAATAAACCAAATATTCTTTGACTTTATATATATGAAGTGATAAATTGATATAGATATAGAACAGTCAATACAC
>CAZPXF010000133.1:0-3453 GCA_964590945.1 uncultured Lachnospiraceae bacterium
GCTCCGGTCGCTTCCATTCCAAGCTCTCTCGCAGTCGTAAGAAGCGCATGGCCATGCGCCGCTCCGGCTACGACATAAACTCTCTTGCCCCTTAATTTTTCGCGCAGCTCTTCGATCTTCGGAAGATATTTTTCTTTTTTCTCCGCGATGATCTGTTCCGCAATCTCCTCTTTTCCGAGTATCCTCCCCAGCGCACGGAACCAGCGATCCGTCTGTGCGATGCCATACGGCGGAGCCGTATCCATCTCCGGCACGCCGAACTCCTCTTCCAGCGCCGCCCCCAGATAAGAGCCAAGGGTCGGACATGCCTGCACGGTCGCTGCCGCTTCCGAGCTGTAGCTCAGACTGTCAACCGTCGAAAACGGAGTGATGTAATTCGGCTCTGCGCCAAATGGTTTGAACCACTCCCGGAAAATATCAGTTCCCCAGAAATTGATGACGTTGATCATATCTTCGCGTCTTCTTCTTGCCGGCTTGATCAGCTTTCTCGCAATCCCGTGATATGCCGCGTCAAAGCCTGTCGTCCATACTTTAGATCGGAAACCCTCGCAAAAGATCGCGACGACCGGGATCCCAAGCTCCTCCTCCGCCTCCTGACAAATGCTTTCTACATCATCTCCGATGATCCCGGCGGCGCATGTAGTCAGAACGAAGATTGCCTTTGGCTTCACCCTCCCGTTCACCTCTTTGATCGTTGCAGCAAGCTTCCTGCCTCCGCCATATACCGTATCCGTCTCCTTCAGATTGGTAGAAAATATTTTCCTCTGCGTTGGGTTATCTACGTTTCTCAGCGGAGAATTCACCCGGTACGTAAATGCATATTCGTGATAGCAGGAGGAACAGCCGACCGGCCCGTGGCTGATGACCGCGCCATCCTGAATCAAAATCGTCATACAGGCTGCCTTTGACGTCGCGCAGCCCGCGCACTGACTGAAGGAACGTCTTCCATCCTTTGCGCCGCACTGCGCACATTCTACAAGTTCTTTTGCATCGCCCTGATACCCGGTCAGGGATTTCAGTCGGATCTCCCGGATCTGTACTTCCGGCGTTGCTAAATTAATATTTCCCATTTTTCAAATACTCCTGTCTTTTTAGCTCATCTTTTTTCAGTTCTTCTATATATGCCTTTCCGACCTCACTGAGCTGGCCCTTCAGTATATATCCAATCTCCATGGTACTGTCTGGAAGATGTTTATCCTTTTGAAGCGGTACTATCACATAATCATTTCCTCCGAGCGCTTCTCTTACCGCGCCGGAGCAAAGCGTATATCCATTCAGTTCCTTCATCAGGCACAGCATCGTAGCGCGGTCATTTACCTTGATCATATATGGATAATCCTGTTCTCCTAATATTTCCTCCGACATATACAATGAGAAATCCTCGCCTTGCTCATACGAAAGGATCGGATACTCCAAAAGCTCTTCAAACCGGATCTTTTCTTTCTCCGCAAGCGGATGCCCTCTCCAAAGATAGGCATACGCATTACTTGAAATCAGCCGGTGGAATTCAAGATCATTTTCCACGAGAAGTCTTTCTATCACCTTCCGGTTAAAATCACTCAGATAAATGATTCCGATCTCACTTTTCATGCTGCTGACGTCCCGTATCACCTGCCCGGTCTGTGTCTCCAATATGGAGAACTGATACCGCGAAGCATCAAATCTCTTCACAGTCTCCGCGAATGCCCGGACAGCAAAAGAATAATGCTGTGTTGAAACGCTGAAAATTCTTTTTGCATTTCCGTTTCCCGCGTATTTTCCCAAAAGATTTTCATACTGCCTGTAAATCTGCTTTGCCCGCACCAGGAACTCTGCGCCCTCTTTTGTCAGGTCAACGCCCTTATTTGTACGGTTGAAGATCGTGATCCCTGCCTCCTGCTCAAGCGCCTTGATCGCGTTGGTCAGTGTCGGCTGGGAAATAAAAAGCGCCTCTGCCGCTTTATTCATCGAACCGTTCTCAGCAACAACGATCACGTAATGGAACTGCTGTAATGTCATATTTCTTTTCCTTCCCGATTTTTTCCCTTACTCGATTTTCCCATACAGGTTCCCGCTGAAATAACGGTCTCCTCTATCCGGAAACACAACAACGATATTTTTATCCCCTGTTTCCGAAGCCAGCTTCTTAGCCGCGGCAAGCGCTGCCCCGGAGGACGAGCCTGCGAAAATCCCTTCTTTTGCGGCAAGCTCCCGCACTGCCCCGATCGCTTCTTTGTCCGTAACCTTGATCACCTTATCTACAAGGCTCATATCCATTGTCTCAGCGACAAAATCATTGCCGATCCCTTCGATGTCGTAGTCTCCATGTTCACCCCCGCCGATAACAGAGCCTACCGGGTCTGCCAAAACACCCCTGATCTTTGGATCCTGCTCCTTCAGATATCTCAAAACCCCGGAATATGTCCCTCCGCTTCCTGCCCCTAAGACAACATAGTCGATTCTACCTTCCAGATCACGATAGATTTCCGGTCCGGTTGTCTCATAATGGACTTTCGGATTTGCCGGATTGACAAACTGCCCGAGCGATATGGAACCAGGAATCGCTTCTTTTATCTCCTCCGCTTTTCGCATCGCGCCCTGCATCCCCTCTTCCCTCGGCGTATGTACAAGCTCGGCCCCCAGAGCTTTCATCAGGATCTGTTTCTCAATCGAAAACTTTTCCGGTACAACAAAGATCACCCGAAAGCCTTCATTCAACGCTGCAAACGCAATCCCGATCCCGGTATTTCCGGCCGTTGCTTCAATGATCGTTCCGCCCGGACGTAAGATCCCGCGCTCCCTTGCATCCCCGAGCATTGCCTGCCCCACACGATCCTTAACGCTCCCCGCCGGATTATAAAGCTCCAGCTTCGCATAGATTTTCGCTCCTGCTTCCCTGCTGATCACAGGAAGCATGATCATCGGCGTATTGCCGATCAATTCTTTTGCTGATTCGTAATATGCCATTGCTGCTCCTTTCATAACCTGCTGCCCTTATCACAGACCGGCAATATATTCCTGTCTGACGCCTTGATTGCCGACGGCATTAAAAAAGCAGAGAGCTGTGCACCCTCTGCAACACATTTTATCCATAACAGGAATGACTGTATCGGCCTTCAGATTCACACAAAAAAACTCTATAGTTTTATTTTGATGTAAAAACTACAGCAGCAACAGCACATATACATATTCTGTCCTGGAAATGTTATCTTATTCATCGTGATTTCTCCTCATATTTCCTGGTAACCCTTTCGGTTTAGTAGGATAATATCACCGATGAATCCATTTGTCTAATATTTTTTACATATAATTCCTATATTTTTTATTTATAACTATTGCTTCCTTTCTACCACTCTTTTAACCATTTATGCGGATCCACCTCGAGGAATGCTGCCCTGACAAAATAATCTTTTAAATGAAATGGAACTGTACAATCATAGATTGTCTTGCAGCTTATTCCTACATCACTGATGG
>CAZPXF010000134.1:0-3378 GCA_964590945.1 uncultured Lachnospiraceae bacterium
ATATCCGGAGAGAGGCTTTCTCTCCGGATATTCTATGTTGCCATGCATGCGAAAGGAAGCTCCGGTGGAGGTTCCTTTTTTCAGAATACCCTGATATCGCTGCTTTTAAAAAAGTCACGGTTCGCCGGATAAAGATAGCTCTCCCCGATCCGGCGCAAAAGAACAAGATTCAGGAAACCGTTCAGGTTTTTCTTATCCCTTCCAATCGCATTTAACAGCTCTTCTGCTCCGATGCCGCATTCACACGGAAGTCCATATGCATCCAGAAGAGAAGCTATTTTTGCCGCGCATCCCGGCTCTGTCAGCCCCCGCTCCTCTGCAAGTCTTGTGATCTGGTACATTCCGATAGCCACCGCTTCCCCATGGCTTTCCCGCCCGTAATTATAATACTGCTCGATCGCATGTGCCAGCGTATGGCCGAAATTCAGCAGCATACGCACTCCCAGATCTCGTTCATCCGCCTCTACGATACGCCTTTTACAATCCACACACCTGTAAATGACGTCCAAAAGCTTTTTCTTAAGCTGCACATAGCCGTCCGCTTCCAAAAGGATCTGATACAATTCCGGATCCTGAATGCAGGCATATTTAATAACCTCGCCCATTCCGTCCCGGATATACCGCTCCGGGAGCGTTGAGAGCACATCCGGATCGATCAGCACCATATCCGGCTGATAAAACACGCCTGCCAGGTTCTTCCCCTCCGGGAGGTCAACCGCCGTCTTCCCGCCCACCGACGAATCTACCTGTGCAAGTAAGGACGTCGGTATCTGAACCAGCTTCACTCCCCGCAGGTATGTCGCTGCGGCAAATCCGGTAAGATCCCCGACAACGCCTCCTCCAAGAGCGATGATAAGGTCGCTCCGGCCGATCTGCGCCTTTAAAAATGCGCTGTACAGACGCGGCAGCATTTGGATATTTTTCGATGCCTCCCCATGCGGGATCACGCAGGATCCACAGATATCATCCCCACCGAGCTGTTCTTGTAATTTCCTGCCCCATTGCGGATATACAAAGTCGTCGGATACGATCATGATTCGTCTGCTTTGAAATTTCCCGCGGATCCATTCTACGGAACGGGACAATAAGTCCCGCTCCAGATAGATTGGATATTCTTTTTCCTTTGTTTTTACAATTAAGGTCTTCATACCGCAATCTCTTTTCCCAGTATCGGCAAAAGCTGCTGAATCTGCGAAAGCAGCGCCGCATATTTATCCGGCTTCAATGACTGCGCACCGTCGCACAATGCCATCTCTGGCTCATTGTGCACCTCTATCATCAGTCCGTCCGCCCCTGCAGCAACCGCGGCCCTTGACATGGAACCTACCAGCCACCATTTACCGCCCGCATGACTTGGATCCACGATGATCGGAAGATGCGACATCTTCTTCATGACCGGTATAGACTGCAGATCCAGCGTGTTGCGCGTATAACTCTCGAACGTCCGGATTCCTCTCTCGCAGAGGATGACGTTTTCATTTCCGGAAGCCATAATATATTCCGCCGACATGATCCACTCCTCATAAGTTGCATTGAGTCCGCGCTTTAATAAGATCGGACGATCCAACTGCCCGAGCTGTTTGAGAAGATCAAAGTTCTGCATATTTCTTGCGCCGATCTGTATAAGATCCACCTTCTCATTAAATAAGTCCAGATACTCCGGCGACATCAGTTCCGTCACAATCGGAAGTCCAGTCTCTTCCCTGGCAGCGAGCAGCATATTCAGCCCGTCCAGTCCAAGTCCCTGAAAGCTGTATGGGCTTGTTCTCGGCTTAAATGCACCTCCGCGAAGGAGATTCGCGCCCGCCGCTTTAACCTTCCTTGCGACCTCTACAATCTGTTCCTCTGATTCCACGGAGCAAGGCCCCGCGATTAACGCCATGTGGGCGCCGCCGACCGGTACTCCTGATACATCGATAACGGAATCTTCCGGATGAAATGCACGGTTCGCAACCTTAAAAGGCTCCTGCACAAGCATGACCTTTTCAACATCCAGATCCACTTCGAAATTCTTTGGATCCATCCGAGAAGTATCTCCAATCAGGCCAACGATCGTCTGTCCCGCTCCATTTACGACATGTGTATTCAACCCGCGGGAATGCACCTTCTCAATAATCCGATCTATATTTTCCTGCTGCGCATTTCTTTTAAATACAATAATCAATTTCATTCACCTTCTGTTATATCATTTGGCATGGTACGTTCTCCGCTTTACAGTTTAGTACGGAACGTTCTCCGCCACGTCGGAGAGTGGCTTTATACTCTGCTTCTCACGCTCTGCAAGGAATGCTTTCAGCTCCTGTGCCGGCATATCCAGGCCGGTGTATAGCTTAAATGCACCCGCTCCCTGCCATAACAGCATTCCCTTGCCACCGATGACATTTTCCTCCTTGCATCCATTCGCAAGTGCGTCCTCCATCAGCTTTGTAACAAGCGGATTGTAAATAACGTCATATACGACCAGATTCCTGCTGAATACTGTAAGATCCGTTACAAGGGACTGACCGTCGGAAATCGGCTTCATGCCAACTGACGTTGCGTTGATCAGGATATCCGACTTGCGGATCGTATCGTGCATCAGCTCTGACTCCGCAAGCAGGTGATATTCCATCCTGCACGGCACTTTGTCTGCCATCATATTCTCGCCGATCTTCCGCGCTTTCTCAAGTCCTTCCTCTCCGCGGTTGAATACGGTAACGGACTTCGCGCCGTCAAGCGCACATTGAACCATGATAGCCGTCGCAGCTCCTCCTGCTCCAAGTATGACAATGTCCTTATCCACGATGGAAACGCCATGATCCTTCAGATCGAGCACAACGCCCATACCGTCAGTAATATGGCCTGTCAGAACGCCGTTGTCATTCACAATCGTATTGACAGCGCCGATGAACTTTGCGGCCGGTGAAAGCTTATCCATATTGCGTGCAACCTCCTGCTTACATGGCATGGTCACATTGCCGCCTCTCATGTTCAGCCTTCTCATTGCATCCAAAGATGCTTTGACCTCTGATGCGTCTGTATCAAAAGCAAGATATACACAATCAATTCCGTAATAATCAAAACAAAAGTTATACATGATTGGTGATCCTGAATGCTGGATCGGTGTTCCAAATACTCCGAGTAACCTTGTTTTTCCTGAAATTCTTGTGTCCATAATCTTTGTCCTCCTGTTATTGTTTTTTTACATGAGCCTACGATACCACTGGAATCTCTTTTTGTCAACAGTTTTTTTGATATATATATTCAATTTTTTTGATACATTTTCTTTTCCAAGTTTTTTGAAAATAAAAAGCCTGGAATGAAACAGAAATTTCTATTTCTCCCAGGCATTTTCACATTCTGACAGCTTCTGTATATTATTTTTTCCTTAAATCATAA
>CAZPXF010000135.1:0-3330 GCA_964590945.1 uncultured Lachnospiraceae bacterium
CCCGTCTGAAGCGGCGTATCTACTGATTTTCTGGCGATAACGCCGGAAGCCACACGTTCGATCTTACGATATTTATCCGCATGGACCGGCCCTTTGCCGTCGATCGGCTGTCCCAGGGCATTTACGACACGTCCCAGCATTCCGTCGCCTACCGGCACCTCAACAACCCGTCCGGTCGTCTTTACGATATCTCCTTCTCCAATGTCCTCACTGCTTCCAAGGAGTACCGCGCCGACGTTATCTTCCTCCAGATTCAGCACCATGCCGTATACTTCTCCCGGAAACTCCAGAAGCTCTCCCTGCATTGCCTTCTCCAAACCATAGATACGGGCAATACCGTCCGCTACCTGAATGACAGTACCTGTATCGGACACCGCGATTTCGGAGGAGTATCTCTGAATCTGTTCTTTGATCACGGAACTAATTTCCTCTGGTCTTAAATTCATGAGGTCTGCACACCTTCTTTCTCGCTTTCTAGTGAAATCTTCATAAGGCTCCCGGTAAGATAATTCAGCTTGCTGCGGATCGTGCTGTCCACTACGCGGTCGCCGATGCGGATCATCAGGCCGCCAATCCTTTTTTCGTCTACCTTATAATCGATTTCCATTGTCTCATAATGGGTCGTATCCAGAAGCTTTTTCTCGATCCTGAGCTTCTGTGCGTCACCCAGCGGAATCGCCGAGACGACCTCTGCAACTCCGATCTTTTTATATTCCTTCACCCTTGCAATAAAATATGCAAAAATATCCGGTAAATTTTTATATCTTCCCTTTGTTACCACGATTCTCAAAAAACCTGTGAGGGCGTCGGATATCCGTCCCTTGAAAACCTCGTCGATCACCTGGAGTTTTTTTGTCTTTGGGATCTCCGGGTGCATCAGGATCTTCTCAAGGCCGTCATTTTCTTTCAGTACAGCCTGTACCATCTGGATTTCCTCCATCAGGCTGTCTGTGAGATCTTCTTCCACGGCAAGCTCAAACAACGCATCCCCATAGGTACCTGCCACTAGCTTTGCCATGTTGTTTCACCAATCTCCTTTAATGTATCATCAATCAACGAATCCTGGATATCGAGATTCATATTTTCGCTGACTACCTTTCCCGCGATCATGGAAGCCACCGTAATGATCTCTTTCTTAATATCGTCTTCCGCCTTCCTGACTGCCAGCTCCGTCTCCTTATTGGCCCTCTCAATGATACCAGCGGCCTCTTCCTTCGCCGTCTCGATGATCTTCGTCTCATTCTCCAGCGCCTTTTTACGCGCCGCGCTCAGGATCTCATCTTCTTCTTTGTGGATATTGCGGAGCTTCTCTTCATACTCTGCGCGAAGCGCGGCAGCGTCCGCCTTTGCCTTTTCGGCCGAATCGATATTTCCCTTAATTCTCTCCTCACGTTTCTTCAGAAAATCCCGCGCCGGATTGAACAGCAGATAGGATAATAACAGAAACATCACAAATACTGCGATCGCCAGTAATACGGCGTCATGAAGAAGCTGTGGATCAAGATTAAACAGTCGTTCCAAGATTTCGCCTCCTTTCGTCAATATTTTTCTCTATCCCGCCGTAATCAAAGTTTTCCGATAAGCGGATTTGCGAATAAGAGGATAAATGCGATCGCCAGTCCGTAAAGACCTGTTGTCTCGGCTACGGCCTGTCCAAGAAGCATCGTGGACATGATGTCGCCCTTTGCTCCCGGATTTCTTCCAACTGCCGCCGCGCCGTGGCCCGCGGCGATACCCTGACCTACGCCAGGACCAATACCTGCGATAAGGGCAAGACCTGCGCCGATTGCTGAACAAGCTAATACTAAACCTTCATTTGTGATTCCTTCCATAAGTAGTAACCTCCTAAAAATTTAATTTCTTAAAATAATTTCCAACAGATCCTTAACTTTCCTCCGGTATCTTCTGCGTGATAAATACCATGGTCAGCATACAGAATACATACGTCTGTATCGCGCCGGAAAATACGTCAAAATAGATGTGCAGAATGCCCGGCCAGCCGATCGCTATCTTAGCAAGTAATGAATAAATGAGTGACATCATTACCGTACCGGACAGGACGTTGCCGAAAAGACGCAGCGACAGTGAAAACGGCACCGCTATCTCTCCGATCAGGTTGATCGGAAACAGGAACGGCAGCGGCTTGAACAGATCCGTAAACGCGCCGAATTTGTTGTACTTGATATTGTTGTACTGGATCAGCGCGAAAGTGATCAGACCAAGCGGCAGCGTCACGCCGTAGTCCGCCGTCGGCGGCCTCAGTCCGAACAGACCTGAAATATTGCTGATAAGAATAAAAATAAAGATCGTTCCGATATAATTACGGAATTTTTTTGCATGGACGCCCATACTGCTCTCAACCATTTTATCCAGCATCTCAACGATCAGCTCCACAACATTCTGGAACCCGGTGGGATACTCGCTGGCATGGCTGATCGCGATCCTGGCTGCAACCGCAAAAACAAGGATAAGCAGCATAACGATCAGTATGGCGATATGCGTCGTCGTGATCCAGAACGTCTGGCCAAAAAGCTCATAGCTGAAGACGCCGTGTATCATAAAATCCACATCTGACCCCGAAGATGCCAGCAAATTTGCAGTCTCCACATTTCATCCTCCTTTCCATCAGAATCTTTTCATGATCATTTCTGGAATTTCTTCCATAATTTATGCATGAACGGCTGAAGGAACGCTCCGAATTTCAGACAGAGTATTCCAAGAAAAGCTGCCATTACATACCCAAGGTGTAAAAAATGTACCAGGGCCGCCACCGCAAGAATAGCCGCCGTCCGCAGAAGATAAGCCTTTCGCATATATTTCTCCGCGTCCCCCGACGACATATCGAGCGCCCGGTCGATCGACCAGTACATATGGATGGCAAGGCCGAGGGCGGCTGCGATCCCTATCCAGAATCCGATTGCAAATGATGATACAGAACCGGCAAACTCCGGCTCTACGGCCGCGATCAGAAGCTCCACGGCCTGTATCAATGCTCCGGCCGTAATAATTCCTGTCATCAGCTCGCCGAGCGTCTCATTTATCTTCCTTTTCATCATCCAATCTCCCCTTTTCATCCGGCTTTATCACATGATTGACCAGAATCCAGGTATTTCTTGCGCCCGCCATGATCCCAAGTATCAGGAAAATGACTGTAACAGACCAGCCGAAGCGCTCGTCCAGCCAGCTTCCGATGACCGCGCACAGGACTACCGGCGCCAGCATACTGACGCCAAGCTGTGTGACCATGGCAAGAGCCTGTACAATTTCATTTGAATTCTTTTTCCGATTCCTGCTCATGTAGTACACTCTCCAAAACCGTCTTACCAAATC
>CAZPXF010000136.1:0-3293 GCA_964590945.1 uncultured Lachnospiraceae bacterium
TGCGAAAAAGCAGTGGGTCGAGATGAAGCGAAGCGGAATCGAGATGGAAGCACTGAAGGAAAGGAAATTTTATGGAATTATCAAAGAGACTTCAGGCGGTCGCAGATTTTGTGACGCCCGGATTTTCGGTTGCGGATATCGGTACAGATCATGGATATCTTCCAATTTTTCTTGTATCATCCGGGAGCGCACCTTCGGCGGTTGCAATGGATATCAACCGGGGACCGCTTAACCGGGCAAAGACTCATATCAAAGAATACGGTCTTGAGGATAAGATCGTAACCCGTCTCTCAGACGGCATAGACGCTCTGCTTCCATTGGAGGCAGAGTGTGTTGTTATTGCCGGGATGGGCGGCGGTTTGATGATACATATTTTAGAGCAGGATCCGGAGAATACCCGCAAGGTGAAGGAATGGGTCTTCGAGCCGCAGTCGGAGACGGAGAGGTTCCGGAGATTTCTTTGGAAGCATGACTTCCGGATGATAAAGGAAGATATGGTGGAAGAGGATGGGAAATTTTATCCTGTTATAAAGGCAGGAAAAGCCGCAAAGCCAGATGCATGCGACCCGCAGGAGGCCTGGACGGACACAGCTTTTCGCTATGGGGGACTGCTTCTTGAAATGCAGCATCCGGTTTTGAAACAGTATCTTTTACAGGAAAAATCAGTGAAGGAATCGATCCTGCGATCCTTAAGAGGAAAGAACGGAGGACGCGTCCTTTCAAGAATGGAAGAAGTGGAACAAGAGCTTCGCCTCAATACAGAGGCGCTCAGGAGGTATGAATGATGTATTGCAGTGAAATCATAGATGGAATTGAGGAAAAATATGCGACGTCCTTTGCATGTGACTGGGACAATGTCGGACTTCTTGTGGGAAGAAAAAATAAGGAAGTAGAGAAAGTGTATCTGGCGCTGGATGCGACGGATGAGGTGATCGGACATGCAATTGAGGCGGGGGCGGATATGATCGTTACCCACCATCCGATGATCTTTGGAGGGATCAAGCGTGTGAACGATCAGGATTTTCTTGGGAGAAAGATTATCCGCATGATTCAGGCGGATCTTTCATATTATGCTATGCATACGAATTTTGATGTGCGAGGGATGGCGGATCTGGCGGCGGACATATTAAAGCTCTCCAATCGTGTCGTTTTGGATGAAACAGTTCCGGGCAATCCGAATGAAGGGGTCGGCAGAGTCGGCGACCTTCCGGAAGAGATGACGCTTCAAAACGCATGCGAACATGTCAAGGCAGCGCTTAAGCTTTCTAATGTGAAGGTATTTGGAGATGGAAATACATTGGTAAAGCGCGCGGCGGTGTGTCCGGGATCAGGCAAAAGCGAGATATCGGAAGCACTTCGAAAGGGCGCGGACGTTCTGATTGCCGGGGACATCGACCATCATGCAGGACTTGACGCCGTGGAACAGGGACTTATGGTCATCGACGCCGGGCATTATGGAACGGAATATATTTTTATCGATGAAATGGAACGGTATTTGAAGGGGCGGTTCCCGAAGCTTGCAGTTGCAAAGGAGCCGGTGAGGGAGCCGTTTGCAATCGTATAAAATGTCGTTTGATGAATCTGGTCAGAAAAGAAATGAGGTGACAGGATGGAATTCTGTACAGTGAAGGTAAATGGAACGGAACGGGAGTATGCGGCAGACACCACTCTTTTGGAAATCTCCAGGGATTTCCAGCCGGAATATGCACATGATATTGTGCTTGCCATGGAAGGAAGCAGGCTCCTGGAACTGAATCATCGTTTGAAGAAAAACCGCGAGTTATCTTTTATCACGACAGCGGATACATCCGGCAATAAAACATATCAGAGAAGCGTGTGCTTTATGCTTGTGAAAGCCGTGTATGATGTATGCGGGCACGATAAAGTGAAGCGTGTGCGGATCCTGCATTCGATCGGGAAAGGGCAGTACTGCGAGGCAGAGGGTGACTTTACCCTGAATCAGGAGCTTCTCGACCATATCAAAGCGCGGATGATGGAAATGGTTCATGATAAGATGCCGATCGTGAAGGAGAGTCTTCGCACAGACGATGCGATGGAACTGTTCGGCCGGTATGGGATGGAAAGCAAAAAGAAATTGTTCCGGTACCGCCGTGTGTCCCGGATGAATATTTATAAAATGAATGAATTCGTGGATTATTATTATGGATATATGGCGCCTCATGCGGGATATTTGAAATATTTTGATCTGTTTTTGTATGATAAAGGATTTGTCCTTCAGCTTCCAACGAAAATGGAGCCGGAGACAGTTCCGCCATTTGATCCTCCGGCAAAGCTTTTTTCCGTGCTTCAGGAATCTACGAAGTGGGGAGATATGCTTGGAATCGATACGGTCGGCGCTCTGAATGATGAGATTACAATGGCGGAGCCCCATGAACTGATCCTTGTCCAGGAGGCGCTTCAGGAAAAGAAGATCGCAGAGATCGCGGAGCAGATCGCCAGCCGCCCGGAAAAGAAATTTGTACTGATCGCAGGACCCTCCTCATCGGGTAAGACGACATTTTCCAGAAGGCTTTCGGTGCAGCTTCATGCGTGCGGGAAGAAACCGCATCCTCTCTCTGTGGATGATTATTTCCGTAACCGGGCGGAAACACCGCTGGACGAAGAGGGAAAGCCGGATTTTGAGTGCATAGGCGCGATCGATACAGAACTTTTGAACGACCATCTGCAGAAGCTTTTGGGCGGACAGGAGGTTTCGCTTCCAACCTTTAATTTCAAAACAGGGATACAGGAATTTAATGGAAATACGCTGAAGCTTGGGGCGGACGATATTCTTGTTCTGGAAGGGATCCATTGTTTGAATGATGAACTGACAAAGGATCTTCCAAAGGAGAATAAATTCAAGATCTATATCAGCGCCCTGACACAATTGAATGTGGATGAGCACAATCCGATCACGACAACGGACGGAAGACTGATCCGGCGGATCGTCCGGGATGCGAGGACAAGGGGAGCGACTGCGCAGAAGACGATCGCTATGTGGCCGTCTGTAAGACGCGGGGAGGAGCGGAATATTTTCCCGTATCAGGAGAATGCGGATGTGATGTTCAATTCCGCATTGATCTATGAGCTGTCGGTTTTGAAAACCTATGCGGAGCCGCTGCTTTTTGGGATCGACAAGGATGCGCCGGAGTACGTAGAGGCTAAGCGTCTTCTCAAGTTCCTTGATTATTTTGTTGGCATTGGAAGCGAGAAAATACCGATGAACTCCCTGCTTCGGGAATTTATCGGAGGCGGATGCTTTAATCTTTAAGTTGTCAGACAAGCGAAAGCCT
>CAZPXF010000137.1:0-3172 GCA_964590945.1 uncultured Lachnospiraceae bacterium
TATCGGCATTTCACCCGCGCGATACTTTACGGCCTCATTCGCGATTTCGACCATATAGCGGATGGTTTCCGCCGGGTATTTCCCAATCGCGGTCTCCCCGGTTACCATGAGCGATGAGGCGCCGTCGAGAACGGCGTTGTAGATGTCGCTGACCTCCGCGCGGGTCGGAACCGGGTTTTGTTCCATCGAGGCAAGCATCTGGGTCACGACCATAAATGGTTTGTCATTCCGACGGCAGAGCTTTGCGATATCCTTTTGAATCCCGATCAGCTTTGGGAGCGTAGCTGCATTTCCGAGGTCTCCGCGGGCGATGATAATGTGGTCGCAGTGCGGCAGAAGCTCAGGAAGCGCGCGGACTCCGGCCATATTCTCAATTTTGGCAAAAATACGTACGTCGCTGAGGCCGCGGAGGAGCAGCTCTTTTCGCAGATTCCGGAGATCATCTGCTCCGCGGACAAAGGGCTGCATGATGCCGGTCACATGGTATTTTGCCGCAACATCAAGGTTACGCAGGTCATTGTCCGTCAGGACAGGCGGGAAAATATCTGCGCCCGGAATGGCGATGCTTTTGCGGGAAGAAAGCGTCCCGCCCCGCGTGATGCGGCATAATACGCGCATATCAGAAGCTGCGCGGGAGGCGCAGATAACGCCTTCGATCGTTCCGTCGTTCAGAAGGATTTTCCGTCCTGGAATCAAATACGGAAATACAATATCCGGGCAGGGAACTGTCCGGCAGGCGCAGGACTCATCCGGCGCGGATGCAGGCGCAAGCGCGATCCTTTCTCCGGTTTCGATCGGCCATGCGCCATCGATATCTCCGGTGCGAAGCTCCGGCCCCTGCATATCGATCAGCAGTTCCGGGGCTACCTTTGCAGCTTTTGCCGCGGCCTGATAATTTGCAAGCCATTCTTCGCAGTCGGCGAGATTCTTATGTGAGAGATTGAGCCGGATGCCGGTCATTCCATTATGAAACATTTCCGTAAGTGTTGCTGTATTACAGTCGGCCGGGCCGAGCGTTCCAAATATTTCCATGCGCATATCAATTCATTTCTCCTCTTTTTTCTGTTTTTAGTATAACGGAATTGTACAAAATATGATATAATTTTTTCATCCGCGTATGTAGAAATATCCGGCAGAAGAGAATGAAAAAGAAAGAGGGTAGTACAATGAATTTTATTTTTATATCTCCGGCATTTCCGGCGAATTACGAGAATTTTTGTCTGGAATTGAAAAATAATGGAGTAAATGTGCTGGGAATCGGGGACACTCCATATGATGAGCTGACAGATACGCTGAAATATGCTCTGACAGAGTATTACAAAGTGGCAAGCATGGAAAACTATGATGAAATGTATCGTGCAGTTGCGTTTTTCTGCTTCAAATATGGAAGAATCGACTGGCTTGAGAGCAACAATGAATACTGGCTTGAGCAGGACGCGGCGCTCAGAACGGATTTCAACATCACGTCCGGATTCCACACGGAGGACATGGCTCATGTGAAATATAAATCTAAGATGAAGGCGTGTTACAAAGAGGCCGGCGTCACAACGGCAAGGTATCATTTGATTGAAGTACCGGAGGATGCGGAGGATATCTCAGAAGCGGCCGATTTTGAAGAAAAGGAGATTGCCGCGGCGAAAGCATTTATCGAAGAGGTTGGATATCCTGTTATTGCGAAGCCGGATAATGGCGTTGGCGCAAGCGATACCTGGAAGCTGAAGAATGAGGAAGACGTGCTTACATTCTTTAAGAACCGGGAATGGAAAACCTATATTATGGAGGAATTTGTTCCGGGCGAGATCTGCTCCTACGATGCGATCATCGACAGCCGCGGCGTTCCAATCTTCGAGACCGGCAATGTGACGCCTGTCTCCATCATGGATACGGTAAATTCCAGGGACAATGTTTATTTTTACATTGAGAAGACGCTTCCGAAGAATATGAAAGAGTCAGGGCGCGCCTGTGTGAAATCCTTTGGCGTGAAGAGCCGTTTTGTACATTTTGAATTTTTCCGTCTGACAGAGGATCATGCTTACCTTGGAAAGAAAGGCAAGATCGTCGGCCTTGAAGTAAATATGCGTCCGTGCGGCGGACCGGCGCCGGATATGATGAACTATGCAAACAGCGTAAATACCTATAAGCTGTGGGCGGATATGATCGTATTTGACAAGAGAACGATCCCGGAGTCGGACGACAGGGCGTACTGCATCTATGTTGCGCGGAGGAAAGGAAAAACATACAGATATTCTTACGCGGAGATCATGGAGCGGTTCGACGGATATATTCTCGGGCATCAGGAGCTTCCGGAGGTGATCGCCGAGGGAATGGGCGACTTTATGTATCTTGCGCGCTTCAAGACGATGGAAGAAGTGAAAGCTTTTGTTAAATATATGGTAAAACCAGCATAAATGAAAACTGAGGAGATTTGTTTAAAATGGAAAAGAATTACAGCAGCATTTACAGCCGGTATCTGAACCGGGAGATGCCGATGATCACATACGGACACGGGGGAAAGCCGTGCCTTGTCATCCCGTCCCAGGATGGGAAAGCCGCTGACTTTGAAGGATTTGGAATGGTTGACGCATGCGCAAGATGGATCGGGGAAGGACGCCTGCAATTATTCTGCATTGATACCATCGATGCGGAGACATGGTCGAATAAGGGCGGAGATCCCAGATGGCGGATCGAGCAGCATGAAAACTGGATCCGTTATATCATTCATGAGGTCTGTCCCGGACTGATGCAAAGCTCGGGACAGAAGCTTCTGGTTATAGGCTGCAGCCTTGGCGCGATGCATGCCGGTAATCTGGCGCTTCGCTTTCCGGATATTTTCGATTCCTGTATCTGCATGTCCGGCGCGTATGATGCGACGACGCTGCTGAACGGATACATGGATGATCTGGTATACTTGAATTCACCGTATCATTCGATAAAAGGAATGCCATATAACCATGAATACATCAAGAAATATAACCTGAACCGAATGATCTTCTGCGTCGGACAGGGAGCATGGGAGGATGAACTTCTGGCAGATACAAGAAGGCTGGACGCTGCCATGAAGGAGAAGGATATCAATGCATGGTTCGATTACTGGGGATATGATGTGGAGCATCACTGGTACTGGTGGAAGAAGCAGCTGGGATATTTCCTTGGGAATCTTTTGTAAATATCA
>CAZPXF010000138.1:0-3078 GCA_964590945.1 uncultured Lachnospiraceae bacterium
ACAGCATATTTCTCACAAAATGGTTCCAAAAAAACGGGGAATTCTGTATAATATTTATTGTCTTTTTCATAAATAATGAGAAATTATTTTGCAGCTTCATTTTAATAGTAGAGAGAATATTTATATATCGGGAGGAGGATATAAAATGGCAGGATCAACATCAGGAACGATTTTTAAGATCACGACATGGGGCGAATCCCACGGCAAGGGTATCGGGGTTGTCATTGACGGCTGTCCGGCAGGACTTTCCCTGTCCGAAGAAGACGTCCAGATCTATCTGAACCGGAGGAAACCGGGGCAGTCGAAATTCACAACTCCACGCGCGGAATCAGACAGGGTACAGATCTTATCCGGCGTATTCGAGGGGCGCACGACCGGAACCCCTGTTTCCATGCTCGTCATGAATCAGGACCAGCGTTCCCGCGACTATGGCAATCTTGCTACCTGTTACCGTCCGGGACACGCGGACTATACGTATGATCAGAAATACGGCGTCGGCATTCGCGACTACCGGGGCGGGGGACGTTCCTCCGGCCGTGAAACGATCGGGCGCGTTGCCGCAGGCGCGGTTGCAGCCCTCCTTCTTAAGGAGCTGGGCGTCACCGTGCAGGCTTACACCAGATCGATCGGACCGTATGAGATCACAGAACCAGACTTTTCTGTGATAAATGACAATCCGCTCTATATGCCGGACGCTGACGCTGCTGAAAAAGCCTCCGCCTATCTGGAGGAATGCATCCGCGACCAGGACTCCTCCGGCGGCGTGATCGAGTGCAGGATCCATGGAGTCCCTGCCGGCCTTGGCGATCCCGCATTTGAAAAGCTGAATGCCAACCTCGCCAAAGCCATCGGCTCCATCGGCGCGGTTAAAGGCTTTGAGATCGGGGATGGATTTGCCGCTGCAAAAGCCCGCGGAAGTGAAAACAACGATCCGTTCCGCATGGAAAATGGCCAACCAGTGAAATCATCCAACCATGCCGGTGGTATCCTCGGCGGAATCAGCGACGGCTCAGAAATCGTCCTGCGCG
This sequence comes from uncultured Lachnospiraceae bacterium, assembly GCA_964590945.1. Lineage (GTDB taxonomy): Bacteria > Bacillota > Clostridia > Lachnospirales > Lachnospiraceae > CAZPXF01. Next base: position 1,029 of record CAZPXF010000138.1, read on the forward strand.
CAGCGATCAAGCCGACGCCGTCTATCAGCCGTTCACAGCAGACCGTAGACTGCTTCGGCAACGAAACAGACCTTGTCATCCACGGCCGCCACGATCCGGTCATTGTACCGCGCGCAGTTGTCGTGGTTGAGGCCATGGCGGCGATCACGATCTTAGACGAATTGCTGCTCAATATGACATGCCGTCTGGACAGGATCCGGGAATTTTATAAAAAATAGACAGAACAGTCCCGTCCTTTCTGCAATCGGCATATTGGTAACATAAAAATCTCCTGTGAAATGTGAGTACACTCAGATTCACAGGAGATTTTCACTATGAGAATCAATTATGTGCTGATCATTTACAGCAGATCACGGAATTATTTTACACTTCTTTTTTTTCTGATAACGATTACGGACACGAAACCGACTCCGGATACAAGCAGCAGGATCAACCAAAGCATGATATTGGTACTGTCGCCGGTCTTTACGGTTTTTCCAGCGGTTCCACTATTGCCGTTCCCTGAGCCGTTTCCAGTGCTTTCACTATCATTATTCCCGGAACTGTTTTCAGCGGCTTCAACTTTTTTGGCTTCGGCAAGAAGTTTCTCATAGGATTTCCCTCCGGCAGCGATGAGCGCTTTGTTAATTGCATCTTTTTCGGACTGCGTGAGGCTGTTCCAGACACTTTCACCGGAAAGGATCTGTTTGTAATTGTCCTTGTCAGCGCTCTTATAGATATTATTCTTGCTGTCGCTAACATACTTCTCGATAAAATCGTCGGCAGATGCGTTTACCGCTTTTTTCGCCTCGGCAAGCAGCTCCTCATAGGTTTTGCTGGAACCGGCTTCTTTGAGCTTTCTGTTAATCTCATCCTTCTGGTCCTGAGATAATTTATTGAAATCACTTTCACCGTTCAGGATGTCATCGTAAGTATCCTTGCTGACCGAAGTAATAACATTTCCCGCATCATCCGTCATATGGTCTTTAATAAATGTATTTGTTACCGTATCAAGATAATCCTGTGCCAGTTGGAGCAGTTCTTCATAAGTCTTTCCGTCTGCTTCGGCTTTCAGCTTCTGATTAACGGCGTCTTTCTCCGTCTGATTCATGTTATTCCACGTTTCAAGGCCGGAAATGATCTGCGCGTAGTTTTCGCTGGTGGCTTTCTTGTAAATGTTGCCATTGCTATCGCTTACATACTTACCGATGAAGTCATCTGCAGAAGAGTCCACAGCGTCTTTGGCTTCGGCAAGAAGCTTCTCATAAGGTTTGCTTCCGGCAGCAACAAGAGCTTCGTCGATGGCATCCTTTTCTGCCTGAGAAAGCTTATCCCAGGTCTCTTTGCCGGAATACAGCTTCTCGTAATTATCTACCGTAGCTTCCTTGTAAATATTTCCCTGATCGTCAGTAACATATTTCTGAATGAAGGAAGCGCTGGAATCTTCAATCACAGCGGCAGCAGCGTCCAGATAATCCTGATATGTCTGATACTCGACGTCTGTCTTTTCTTTATTAAGATCCGCAATAGTCTGATTGATCAGTTCCTTTTGTGCATCGGTAAGATTGTCCCAGGACTCCTGCCCCGAAAGTATTCTGTCGATATTGGCGGAATTTACATCATCATAAACTGTGCCGTCTGAGTTATCGTTCAAATACCCATCGATGAAGTCAGCCGATATCGCCTGATCCATAACACCTTCCAGAGACTCACTGAGCGTATCTAAAATACCATCCAGATCATCAGCGTCGGCATCGGGAACAGCTGCATATGCTGTAGCCGCAGCGTCTTTAGCAGCTTCCTTCTGAGCAGTCTTTTCCTCGCTGTTCAGATATTCAAGCGCATCAATAGCTGCCAGGGTATCGGCGAGTTTGCGATTGATCTTATCAGTCGTTTCCGCTTTCTTCTGATTCAGTTCCAGTGCAGCAATTCCGTCTTCTTTCGCTGAGAGAACTTCTTCCGAAGAGTTTGCTTCATTGATTGCCGTTTTTGCAGCTTCAGCAGATTCCTCTGCAGCCTGGCTGTATTCCGCCTTCTCATCATCAGAAAGGTCTGCCATCTGCGCTATTGC
>CAZPXF010000139.1:0-3049 GCA_964590945.1 uncultured Lachnospiraceae bacterium
TTGAATCATCCTTTTGGGACATTTTCATTTGTGGTTTAATGAGACATTATCATTTTGGGCTTATACTGCGTAGAATTTCAGAAAATACACGTTGCGTATTTGAAACAGCTATGCTATAATGAGTACGCAACGTGTATTCCCTGCTTTCTAAGCCCGAATAATTCAGATTAAAGATACATATTTAACGAAAGTACTTCATAAGCGGCGACATGGATTAGAAATTGGAGAAAAAAGGATGGATTGCAAAACAAAAATAAAGGAATTACGAGAAATGACCGGTATGAGCCGAAAAGAATTTTGTGAGTTTTTTCAGATCCCGTACCGAACAGTCACAGAGTGGGAATTGGATCATCGTCATGCCCCTGAATATGTTTTGCGGTTGTTGGAATATTATATTCGCGCGGAAAATATCACAAAGAAATCAAAAGAGGAGAAAGAATATGTATAGGTTAAGGAGGCCGGTATGGGGTTAAGAAGATTGTGTTCAATTTCCCCGTGCCTGTTGATGGCAAGGGGTGAAAGAGTTTCCCCTGGGATCCGAAACAACTGTCGAGACAGTTGCGCTTCTTCAAAAGAGCTGAAAATCCAAACCTGATACTAATGTGAAATGAAGTCTGTTATGAAAGGAGAACTCTCAAATGGAAATAGAGCGGAAATTTCTCGTAGATACACTGCCGGAAAATCCCGGGCAGTATCCGTCAGAAATGATTGAGCAGGCATACCTGTGCACCAATCCTGTCGTGCGCGTGCGCAGGCAAGGCAGGGACTACTGGCTCACCTATAAAGGGGAAGGGCTGATGACGCGTGAAGAGTACAATCTCCCGCTCAATGAAACAGCCTACGCGCATCTGATCGCAAAAGCCGACGGGAACATTATCACTAAGCGGCGCTACAGCATCCCCCTCGGAAACGGACTTATTGCGGAACTCGATGTATTCGAGGGGAAATTCACCGGGCTCGTGATTGTCGAGACAGAATTCCCGGATGAAGAAACGGCCAACGCTTTCACGCCTCCCCCATGGTTCGGCGAAGAAGTCACCTGGACGAACGCCTACCACAATTCGGTGCTCAGCCAGCTTAAAGAATGGCCGGGTCGCTCCATGGAGCGGGCTCATACTTATTCATCCGCAAACACTGATGAGTAATCAATCCGCTCCTGGTAAACTGCAGTCATTCATGTTTTTACAAGTCTCTCAATCCGCTGTCGGCATCAGTGGGCACCGTGCTCCCATTACGGTCTCTCGCAGTGCTCCAGTTTTCTGATCTCACTCTCGAGATTCGCCCGCATCCATGCATCGGCACAGGGATTCTCCGGGATACCCAGATCGAGGTGTCGTAAATATGCATCATAAACATCCGCCTCCATATCCGCGATTTTTAGCGCTGCAGCAGCGAGTGTCCTCTTCAGAGGGGACTCGCTTTTTTCGTTGTCCATACCATACTGCAAAAAATCCATGATTTCTTCTTCCTTGTGCTCATAATGTGTCATTCTTTTAAATAATGTATTCGTATCGTTGCTTTTTTCAGATATATTCATTTGAAACTGATATAATAAATTTCAAATGGGAGGATATAATCATGAAACAAATTGAATTAATCTCAAAGATCAAAGAACTTCGCACGTCTGCCGGCTACACACAGATCGAGGTGAGCCGCAGACTGAACATCCAACGCCAGACCTACTGCAATTATGAGAGCGGACTGCGCACGCCGCCTCTTGAGATCATTGCTGCGCTCGCCGATCTGTATGATGTTTCCGTCGATTATCTGATCCGCGGCGAGGATGCTCCTGCCAAATCCCCTGCTGAGCCACTTGCCTCCCTGCCGAAGTCTGCACGGCGGCTTCTTGCAGACTTTTTCGCCCTTCCCGAAGATACACAGCGGGAGATTCTTGAGTTTGTCCACTTCAAGAAACAGCTTTTTAAACGCAGGTGCAAATAGGTTCTCTTTGCAATGTATGCGTTTGCATTTCTGTCCTTCACAGTATAGCAGTGGTTTGCCTTGATTGCAATATATCAGTTTGTATTTGCATGTACACATTTTGTTTCATGTTTGTAAATTTGATCATCACTTTTCAAAATCTCCCGTCAATACATCCGACAGGATCTATTCAATATGCACAATATCTTCCGTATCTGTAATCGCCCAAAACCCTGAATCCCTTATGCCAAAGATATGTTTGATATATGGGAAAACAGAAGATTGCTGATTACTCTGCATCTGCCTTGTCATTAACAAAATAGGTGTATGAGGATATAGACAATACTACAAAAATGAAACTCAGAAATGAGCATTTGGAGCGTCAATTGCAGAAAAACCAGGGCGGCAAGGTATCTCAGCGGCTCTGCCGCTGAAATACCTTGCCGCCCTGTGCGCATAAATAACCGCAACCCCCATCAATATTGGAAGTTGCGGTATTTCACAATAGATTATTATCCTAAAAATAATTACTCAATGATAGAAGCCACACGGCCTGATCCAACCGTTCTGCCACCCTCACGGATAGCGAACGTAAGGCCCTGCTCCATAGCGATCGGATGAATCAGCTCAATCGTCATCTCTACGTTATCGCCAGGCATACACATCTCTGTGCCGGCCGGAAGATTGATAACACCCGTAACATCTGTTGTCCTGAAGTAGAACTGCGGACGATAGTTGTTGAAGAACGGTGTATGACGGCCACCCTCGTCCTTGGTCAATACATAAACCTGCGCTGTGAACTTTGTATGGCACTTGATGGAACCCGGTTTGCAGAGAACCTGGCCACGCTCAATATTCTCCCTCTTGATGCCACGAAGAAGAGCACCGATGTTATCACCGGCCTGAGCCTCGTCAAGGAGCTTGCGGAACATCTCGATACCGGTAACGGTTGTCTTCTGGATCTCTTCCTTCACACCGACAATCTCAACTTCCTCGTTCAGGCGAAGCGTACCACGCTCTACACGGCCGGTAGCAACCGTACCACGGCCTGTGATGGTGAATACGTCCTCTACAGGCATCAGGAACGGCTTCGCGTCATCACGTACCGGATCCGGAATATACTCATCAA
>CAZPXF010000140.1:0-2853 GCA_964590945.1 uncultured Lachnospiraceae bacterium
GCCTTCCCGCCGGATCGCTGCCGGGCGGATAGGAGACTCCGTTTTCTCAAGCGCACGCAGATATTCGATGGCAAGAAGGTTGTTCGGGGAAGCAAGAAGCTCGTTTACCGAAACAGGTGTGCCTGCCATGCCGCATAAAGCACTCGCCGAAGGAGCGGGGCATTCCGAAAGATTCATCAGAGCCTGCACCCGCGCCTGCGGCCAGCTAAGTCCCTGCCGGAGCGCATCCTGCAGTGCGCGTCGAAAGCCCTCTGACGGGTCGTTCAGGATATGTGCGAGCGTTTTCATGTATTCGAAGGATTCTGCATTTTCACACCCGAAACACAGATCATCCACACAGCCAAGTGCATTTAATATAGAAACGGCTCCCGCAGCAAAAAACTCCACGCTTCCACATGCGTAGCGGACCGGAAGCTCAATCACTGCATCGGCGCCGCCGAGAAGCGCCATCTCCGTGCGGCTGTATTTATCTATGATGGCAGGAGCGCCGCGCTGGACGAAATTCCCGCTCATGATGACGAGAATATAATCAGCCCGGATCAGCTCACGGATGCGCCGGATCTGGTACGCGTGTCCGTTATGAAAAGGATTGTATTCTGCAATGATCGCTGCAATTCGCATGGGAAACCTCCAAAGTAAACGTAGTGAAAAAAGTATAGCATTTTCAGGGGGATTTGTAAAATGGCGACATTGTTTTTGGGTCTTGTTCCTTCAAAATAATTGCAGTATAATAAAATCATGTATGAGATAAAAAATCAGGAGGAAAAGTAAATGAATGTATTAGTAATCAATTGCGGAAGCTCATCCCTTAAATTCCAGTTAATCAATTCAGACACTGAGGCTGTTCTTGCAAAGGGACTTTGCGAGCGGATTGGCATCGATGGTTCCCTTACCTATCAGCCGGCAGGCGGCGAGAAAGAGAAATCGGACAAGGCTATGCCGACACATACGGAGGCGATCCAGTTTGTAATCGACGCTTTGACAGACCCGGAGAAGGGAGTCGTCAGGAGCCTGGACGAGATTGGCGCGGTCGGACATCGTGTGGTACACGGCGGAGAGAAGTTTGCAAGTTCAACAGTGATCACAGATGAGGTTTTAGCAGCGATCGAGGAGTGTAATGATCTTGCGCCGCTTCATAATCCGGCCAATATTATCGGAATCAATGCCTGCAAGGAGCTTATGCCGGGCACACCTATGGTAGCAGTATTCGACACAGCATTCCATCAGACAATGCCGGACAAAGCATATATGTACGGACTTCCATATGAGTATTATGAGAAATACAAAGTCAGAAGATATGGCTTCCACGGTACAAGCCACAGCTTCGTATCGAAGCGGGTTGCAGAGATCAACGGCGTTCCTTATGACGCAACAAAGACGATCGTATGCCACCTTGGAAACGGGGCGAGCATCTGTGCGGTAGAGAACGGCAGATCCGTTGACACTTCTATGGGTCTTACTCCTCTTGAGGGGCTGATCATGGGGACACGTTCCGGAGATATTGATCCGGCTATCATGGAGTATATCGCCAAGAAGGAGAACCTTGATATTGCCGGCGTTATGAACGTTTTGAACAAGAAATCCGGCGTACAGGGCATGTCCGGACTTTCCAGCGACTTCCGTGACCTTTCGGCAGGCGCAGAGGCAGGCAATAAGAGAGCTCTCCTCGCACTCGATGCATTTGCATATAGAGTGGCGAAATACGTAGGAAGCTATGTGGCAGCAATGAATGGCGTTGATACGATCGTATTTACAGCGGGTATCGGAGAGAATGACGGCGATATCAGAAAACGTGTGTGCAGCTATCTTGGCTATCTCGGAATCGAGCTTGATCCTGAGGCAAATAAATCACATGGCGAGGAGATTGTGATCTCAACGCCGGATTCCAAAGTTAAGGTTATGGTCGTACCTACAAACGAGGAGCTCGCAATAGCAAGGGAGACAGTAGCGCTTGTATAGAAAACAGCGCTTGTATTTCATGATTTCTTTCAGCCATATATATTGTGTTTATGGCTGAATTTTCGGACTGAATTTTGGCTGATTTTCATGAAAAACCAGTTGACAAATTTTCTGTACATAGATATAATAGTACAAGTGTGAATAGGAGAGAAGTTTATGCTTATTAACCTATCCGACATTTTGTCTACTGATCATAGGACTGCGAAGCATGTAGTTCCCGTTGATATGACAGAAGTGAAGACGGACTTTGGCGTGTTTCCAGTTCAGTCCGCCGAAGATCTGAACCTGAAGATCACGCATGAGAAGGAAGGCAGGCTTTATATTCAGGGAAGGACTTCCATGATCATTGTCATACCATGCGACCGGTGTCTCGCGGATGTTCCGACAGAGTTTGATCTTGATTTTACGAAATCGATCGATCTGAATGTCGATCAGGAGACAGAAGAATTAGATGAAAAGAATTATATTGACGGATATAATCTTGACGTATACAAATTACTCTTTAACGAGATTTTGGTGGGATGGCCGATGAAGGTGCTGTGCCGTGAGGATTGCAGGGGATTATGCAATGTTTGCGGGCAGAATCTGAATGAGGGGACATGTGACTGTGAAGACACGAGCCTTGATCCCAGGATGTCAGTAATCCGCGATGTGTTTAAGAATTTTAAGGAGGTGTGAAACCTATGTCAATCTGTCCAAAGAATAAATCTTCCAAAGCAAGAAGAGACAAGAGAAGAGCAAACTGGAAAATGAGCGCTCCAAATCTGGTAAAATGCAGCAAGTGCGGAGAATTAATGATGCCTCATAGAGTGTGCAAAGCTTGTGGTTCTTACAACAAGAAAGAAATCATCACAGTTGAGTAGTTTTCCAAATATGACTTGAAATAAGAGTTCC
>CAZPXF010000141.1:0-2778 GCA_964590945.1 uncultured Lachnospiraceae bacterium
CTTTGGCTGTAAAACTGGAGAAAAGTTCCTTTTATTCAGGAATACCGGTTGACAAATACAGATAACATGCTATACTGAAAACAAACATATGAATAATTGTTCATATGAACGGAAATAAAATAGAAAGGAAACAAAGACCATGAAAAAAACTTACAAGATCGATGTTGACTGTGCGAACTGTGCGAATAAAATGGAGGAAGCTGCCAATAAGACAGAGGGCGTCAGGAAGGCAACCGTGAACTTTATGACGCTTAAAATGTCAGTGGAATTTGAAGAAGGGGCGTCCCCGAAGGAGGTTATGCCAAGAGTCCTTGATAATTGCAAGATTGTGGAAGATGACTGTGAGATTTTCTTTTAGATTTTCGGACGGTCTGCCGGAATATGGAAAGACGGGGATATAGATCATAACAGAGGGAGTGGATATTGTGAATAAAAAACAGAAAAATGTTTTAAGACGGATTTTTATTTCGGCAGCTCTCATTATTTTGATCAGGCTGCTCCCGGTCGGGCGGCTTCCGTACGGCGGATATATAGAATTTGTTCTCTTCCTTGCGCCGTATCTGGTCATCGGGTACGACGTCCTGCGGAAGGCGTGGAAGGGAATCCGGAATAAACAGGTATTTGATGAGAATTTTCTTATGGCGGTGGCGACCATCGGCGCGATCCTTCTGGGAGATTATCTGGAGGGAGTTGCCGTTATGCTGTTCTATCAGGTCGGAGAACTGTTCCAAAGCTATGCGGTTGGGAAGAGCCGGAAGAATATCAGCGATCTTATGGATATTCGTCCGGACTACGCCAATATTGAAAATGAAGCCGGAGAACTGGAGGCGGTTGATCCGGATGAGGTTGCGATCGGAACCGTCATTGTAGTCCAGCCGGGCGAGAAGGTTCCGATCGACGGTATTATTACGGAAGGACATTCAACGCTGAATACAAGCGCATTGACCGGCGAGAGCGTCCCGAGAAATGCAAATGAGGGAGACGAGATCATCAGCGGATGCATCAATATGTCCGGCGTACTTAAAATACGGACGACAAAGGAGTTCGGAGAATCTACGGCGTCCAGGATACTGGAGCTTGTAGAGGAGGCCAGCTCAAGAAAGTCCAGACCGGAGAACTTTATTTCCAGATTTGCGCATTACTATACGCCGGCAGTCTGCTATAGCGCGCTCGTGCTGGGGATCCTTCCGCCGATTGTCCGGATGCTGTTTATGCACGCATCGCCGCAGTGGGGCGACTGGATCTTCCGGGCGCTCACCTTTCTCGTTATCAGCTGTCCGTGCGCGCTGGTCATCAGTATTCCGCTCAGCTTCTTTGCAGGAATCGGAGGTGCGAGCAACGCCGGTGTGCTTGTGAAAGGCTCCAATTATCTGGAGAGTCTTTCCCGGACGAAATGCGTGGTCTTTGACAAGACCGGAACCATGACGCGCGGCGTATTTGAGGTGGCAGGCATCCATCACAGCGAACTCCCAAAGGAGCAGGTGCTCGAATACGCGGCTTTGGCGGAGAGCTATTCCTCCCATCCGATCAGCCGGAGTCTTCAGAAGGCCTGGGGAAAGGCGTTAGATAAAACAAGAGTCACGGACGTCGAGGAGATCGGCGGACACGGCGTTATTGCAAAGGTTGACGGCATAGAAGTGGCGGCGGGCAACGCGAAGCTGATGAAAAGGCTTGGGATTGCATATCAGGACTGCAGCGGTATCGGAACGATCGTCCATATGGCTGTCGACGGCAAATATGCCGGACATATCCTGATCGCGGACGCTATGAAGCCGAATGCAAAGGAAGCTGTCCGTGCATTGAAAAGTGCGGGCGTGAAGAAGACGGTCATGCTGACGGGCGATAGGAAAACTATCGCAGACCAGGTGGCGGAGGAACTGGGGATCGACGAGGTATACAGTGAACTTCTTCCGGGCGATAAGGTGGAGAAGGTAGAGGAACTCCTCCGGGAGAATTCGCAATACGGAAGTAAGGCGAAGCTGGCCTTTGTCGGCGACGGCATCAACGATGCGCCGGTTCTTTCCAGGGCGGACGTCGGGATCGCGATGGGCGCCCTTGGCTCGGACGCTGCGATCGAGGCAGCCGACATTGTACTGATGGATGACGATCCGGTCAAGATCGCAAAGGCGGTTAAGATATCGAGAAAATGTATCCGCATTGTATACGAGAATATTTATTTTGCCATCGGGATCAAAATAATCTGTCTGATACTTGGCGCTGTCGGGATTGCCAATATGTGGATGGCGATCTTTGCGGACGTCGGAGTCATGGTGATCGCAGTATTGAATGCGATCCGGGCGTTGTATGTAAAAAATCTGTAGCAGAAGGCAGGTGTGTGATGAGTAAGAGAATCAATGATATGGAGCTGGAACAGTGTGAGTCGGTTGAGATCCACGAGGAGCTTTTGAAGATCGTGGACGAGAAGATGCCGGAGGAAGAGGAACTCTACGATCTGGCGGAGCTTTTTAAGGTGTTCGGGGATTCAACCAGGATCCGGATCCTGTTTGTACTATTTGAAGCGGAAGTGTGCGTGTGTGATCTGGCGGAGACTTTGCATATGACCCAGTCGGCGGTATCCCACCAGCTTCGCATTCTGAAGCAGAATAAGCTGGTGAAGAGCCGGAGAGAAGGGAAATCCGTGTTCTACTCTCTGGCGGACGGACATGTGCGGACGATCATCGATCAGGGAAGAGAGCATATTGAAGAAGAATAAAGGAAAGATATTTTGCCTCCTGTGTGGTATAATTCTTATATCGGGCACAGGAGGCTGCTTTTTGT
>CAZPXF010000142.1:0-2628 GCA_964590945.1 uncultured Lachnospiraceae bacterium
ACGTCAGAAACTTTCCTGTGCCGGGTACCTGACAGCCTTCTATCAGGAACCGGATGACAAGAATCCGGGCAGCCGTCATTTCCAGAAGCGGACACCAGGAATCATCCTCCGCGGACCGCTTTACCGTAAACTCCGGAAACCCTATCTCGTACTCCTTTCCAAGGAATACAACAGAAAAACACTGTTTTTCTTCTGAGTAAGGAAAGCCGGTACGCGAACTGATCTCCTGAGGGTCCTTTTGCATGTACTCTTCTTTATAATGCTCAAAAGGCACCCTCTCCTTATTGTCCTTATCATATTCGATATTCATACTGCTCTCCTTCTTACTTCAGTTATTCTACGCATATCCTGCAGCAGCTTAAGCATCCGCAGCAGAAATCAGCACAGGAAACGCCAGAAAGAAAAAACCTATGACGTTTCCTGTAAATATGGTATTACTTCATCTCCAGCGACGGAAACAGCGTTGCATCTGTATGCGGCAGAAAACAACAAGCCACAAACTCATCCATATACGTCGGCTCATTGCTGAGCTCGAGATACGTCATATTGTGGGCCACGTCCGCCACCTTCTGCTCCGCCTCATTAGAGCAGAGGATCGTATATGCGCCGGAAAGAGAGGAATTTCCGATATATGTGAATTTCTCCATCTCTATATCAGGGAACATACCGATATTTACCGCGTTGCGCATATTGATGCCGCTTCCGATACCGCCTGCGACCAGCACATGGTCGATCATGCTCACATCGAAATCAAGTGTCTGAAGCATAACGCGGATAGCTGAGAAAATAGCGCCCTTGGCACGGATGAAACTGTCAATATCCACTTCCGTGATCTCAACGTCCTTCACAGAAGCCGCCTCATCCCTGAAAGCCAGGACATAGCTTCCCATACCGTATTTATCATGACGGATCCGCTCACCTTCCCGGATAAATTTACCCTTCGGACTGATGATCCCGCAGCGGAACAATTCACTGATCAGATCGATAATACCGGAACCGCAGATACCCACCGGCTTCTGGCCCTCATCCCCGATAACCTTGAAGGTTGGGGTCATGGTTTCTTTATCGATCGTACATGCCTCGATCGCACCGTCTGTCGCGCGCATACCGCAGCTGATATCGCCGCCCTCAAAAGCCGGCCCTGCAGAGCAGGCACAGCTCATCATAAATTCAGCGTTGCCGAACACCAGCTCACCGTTCGTACCGAGGTCGATGAACAGCGTCATCTCTTCTTTATTCCACATGGCGCTGGCCAGAGTACCCGCCGTGATATCGCCGCCAACATAGCTTCCGATATTCGGAGAAACGATGAGCCTTGCATGAGGATAGATCTTAAGGCCGAGATCCTGCGCATACATGGAACCTGTCTCAAAGAAAGTCGGAATATACGGCTCCATGCGGACCGGATCCGCATCCACACCGGCAAAAAGATGGTTCATCGTCGTATTGCCGGCGATACTCATCCGGTATATCTGAGTCGTGCGGATCTTTGCCGCACGGCACATCTCCAGGATCAGCGGATTCAAAGTGTCTTTGATGATCGCATCCTGAAGCTTTTTACGTCCGCCGTCCTTTTGCTGCTCGATGATGCGGTTAATGACGTCCGCCCCATAACGGATCTGGCCGTTTCCGGTGGATGCCTTCGCAAGGATCTCTCCATCAAGCATGTTGATGACCAGTCCGGCCACTGACGTAGTACCGATATCCACTGCCAGCCCGCATACCTTCGCTTCCTCGTCTGACGGAAGGACATCCAGAACCTCCACCTTATCTCCTGCCCTGCGAATGACACACTGGACATGGAAGGAAGAGCTCCGCAGCACATGTGAAAGCTTCTTCAGCACAAAGAACGGCATTTTCACTTCTGAAACGCCGCAGGCCGCTTCTATCGCCCATTGAAGTCTCTCATTGTCAGGCATAGTATCATCAAGAGACGGCTCCGCCATTTCCAGCGGAATCACCTCGAGATCATTTTTAAATTCAATTCCCGCCTCGATCAGATCGGACTTCGTCTTCTCAAATATCTTCAGTTCCTCAGCAGAATCAAGATCCGCAACCTTCATTCTGCTGCGATATGCGGACGCTATATCCGGAACAAGCACTTCCACATCCGCACAGATTTTGCTGACACAGGACAACCTCCAACCCTGTGCGTATTCTTCATCGGTGATATGAAGCGTCTTTTTCGACTCCACTTCACCGTTTACTAATTTTACTCTGCATTTTCCGCAAGCTGCATTTCCACTACATGGCGCGTCAATGGCAACGTTTGCCGTTCTTGCCACTTCCAGAAGGTTATCACCCCCGTGCGCGAAAACTTCCACATCGCTGCCATTTTCAAATTTGAACGTTACCTTAAACATTTATTTACCTCACGAGTTAAAAATCTGGCAAGTGCTTTTGCTAATACACCCGGAAGCAAAATACCTCCGGGTATATTAAACAAAAGATATTTTCATGTAGCAGACCTGTCGCCCGGGTCTCCAGTTACATTTTGCCACAGGAAATTCCGTTCCGTATGGCATAAACACTCCGCATGGACATGCGAAGCACATTTTTGTTCTCAATCAAAAATCAGAGCTCCAGATAAGAATCTGCATACAGTGTGTTATTCTTAAATACATCACA